>CAYWMP010000059.1:0-29538 GCA_964459445.1 uncultured Desulfobacteraceae bacterium | reverse complement strand
AAGTTAGGGAGACACTGAGTTGTTCAGCAAGGAGGTTAAAAATGCCGGTAAAAAAAATATTATGGCCAACGGATTTCTCAGCTAACGCGGAAAAAGCTCTGCCCTACGTGACGTCTTTAACGGAAAAGTATCAGACCGATGTGCACGTGCTCTATGTGATTGATGATTTGGGACATCAGGAAGATCCCTGGTACGGCGAATTTGACAATTCACACGTGAAGAAACTCTATGAATGGGAAGAGAAAAAGGCGAGTGAACGACTGGACAAGCTTTGCGATGACCACCTGAAGGGATGTCCTCTTTTTGTCAAACACATTGCAATAGGCGATCCCGCAAAGGAAATTATGAACTACATCGCCGAAACAAAGCCGGATATGGTGGTGATGGCCAGTCATGGACGCAAAGGCCATTTCCGTTTCGGCAGCGTTGCGGAAAAGGTCGTCAAAAACTCATCTGTTCCCGTGGTGACTATTCCCGTCAGCCCTGAAGGGTAAATATATACCGGAGGCCTTGCATTACAGCAGGGTCTCCTTGCCTACAGTTTAATCCGTTGCCATTCATTTTTGTCTTATCTCTAAAGTTTTCCTTATGCATCTCTGCCCTTTTACATTTTCCTTTCACCTATATTAATCCTTGACAGTCCTATCAGGTGTTTTCTATATTCTTTCACTTATGTCAACGAAGACATATATCAAATCTGATCAAAAAGGGATAAAAACGATGGCGAAGATCATCGAACGAGCAAAGAAAACACTGATTTGTCTGACAGCACTTGTTGGACTTGTTTTTCCCTCAATACTTAATGCCGACGAAAAAATCATAAAGATGTCAACCACCACGAGCACCGAAAACTCAGGCCTTCTGGATGTGTTGCTCCCCGAATTCACCAAAGAGACGGGGATCCGAGTGAAAGTCTTTGCCAAAGGAACAGGCGCGGCAATCCGCGATGGCCAAGACGGGAACGTGGATGTCATCTTTGTGCATGCAAAGAGCCGAGAAGAAAAATTCGTAGCCGATGGCTACGGCGCCTATAGATTGGGCGTCATGCATAATGACTTTGTAATCCTGGGTCCTGCTTCCGATCCTGCAATGGTTAAAGGCATGAATAAGGCTGATGCCGCCCTTAGAAGGATTGCCGAGGCTAATCAAAAGTTTATTTCCAGAGGAGATGACAGTGGCACCCATACGAAGGAGCAGGCCCTGTGGAAATCCAGCGGTATGACACTTACAAAAAAGACAACCGAAATCTTTAAGAAAGGCAAAAAGCGAAATGTCTCCTTTCAGCACCCCCCTGGACTCGGACAAAGGTATTTATCGATCGGTCAGGGCATGGGCAAGACCTTGACCTATGCGGAAGAAAAGCAGGCTTATACCCTTGCGGATCGAGGGACCTACTTGAAGTATAAATTCGGCCGGGAACAGGGTCTTGATTTGGAGATTTTATGCGAAGGGGATGAAAACCTTTACAATCCCTATGGGATTATCCCCATCAATCCCAAAAAATATCCCCATGTCAGATTTGACTCGGCCGGTCGATTCGCGAAGTGGCTGGTATCTGAAACGGCTCAGGCCCTGATCAGCAAATACAAGATCCAAGGACAACAGGCCTTTTTCCCGGATGCTATTCCGGACGCAAAGTAGTATTCTCGCACAGAGGCGAAGAGGACACTGGGAAAAGCGAAGCAATGGCGGAGGTCGGGTTCTTTTTTTCAAGCCCTATCTTATAAAGAATTCCACCTAGCTTTGCCGTTCCCGTAGATGGGAGGGTTCACGCCTCAAGATCCCATGCCGTTCGACAGGCTCACGGTCCTGAGCAAAGTCGAAGGACAGAATAGTCCCTCCCGATGAAATGACCGGTTCTGTTGAACCCTGACCTCTGCGGGAACCGCCACCGGAGCCTGCCCTCCGCGATAGCACTACTGCGGAGGATGAACAAGGTTTCTTTTACTGGCTAAATAGACAGTTGTGCTAGTGTGATTGGATTATGGAACTTCTCCTTGACAGCTTTATATCTGCCGTTCTACTGCTCTGGTCTCTGGACTCCGAGCTCTACCTTGTTATCTATACGTCTCTTAAAGTAAGCCTGAGTTCCACTATCATCGCCAGCCTACTGGGTGTTCCGGCAGGATTTTTTGTCGCCCTGAGGACCTTTGCCGGAAAGAGAGCGGTTATCACCATCTTGAATTCCCTCATGGCCATTCCCACAGTGGTCATTGGGCTCCTTGTTTATGCCTTCATTTCTCGAAGGGGCCTCCTTGGGATCCTGGATCTTCTTTACACCCAGAAGGCCATGGTGATCGGGCAAGTCATCCTGATCTTACCCATTGTTGCATCTTTGACAATTGCGGCCGTCAGTCAAATTGACACCAAATACCGAAAAACGGCGCTGACCCTCGGGGCAACCCCCTTTCAAATGGCCCTTGCAATCTTCCGTGAGGCCCGATTCGGGGTGATTGCCGCTATCATAGCCGCCTTCGGGAGGGTTATCGCCGAGGTGGGCATCAGCATGATGCTGGGTGGTAATGCGAAGGGTTTTACTCGCACCATGACCACGGCCATGGCCCTTGAGTATGATAAGGGCGAATTTGTCCTGGGCGTCGCCCTCGGGATTGTGCTCCTTCTGATCGCTTTCAGTGTTAATATATTCTTCAATTATCTTCAGGGCAGGAGCCGAACCTGATGCTTTTCGAGATAAACAACCTCAAAAAGCTCTATGACCAGAGATCGGTCTTGGATATCCCCTCTTTGGTCTTTCGCAAGGGCCGCATCTATTCACTACTGGGTCCCAACGGTTCCGGTAAAACCACGCTTCTTGAAATCCTCGGCCTCCTAATTCCGCCCACATCGGGGGAAATCAAATACAAAGGCATGGCCGTTGATTTTAAAGGAAACAACCTCACTGCACTGCGTCGCCGGATTGTTATGGTGCAACAGAATCCTATACTCTTCACCGCGACGGTGCATAAAAATCTGGAATTCGGTCTCAAGGTGCGGGGCATTCCAAAAACAGAAAGAGAGGGGATCATCGAGAGTTCGCTCGATCTCGTGGGTATGAGGGATTTCATCCATGCGGATGCCAAGACCCTTTCGGGTGGTGAGACGCAACGGGTCGCCATAGCCCAGGCCCTGGCCTGTTCTCCTGAGGTGATGCTCTTTGATGAACCCACAGCCAATGTGGACATTGAGAATCAGACAACCATCGAAAAAATTATCAAAGAAATAAATGAAGAAAAGCATATTTCAATCATCTTCAGCACCCACAATCTCTCTCAAGCCTCAAAACTGACCAACAACGTCATCTCCCTTTTCGAAGGGAAACAAGCCCCCTCAGCACTCGAAAATATATTCGGGGGACGAATTGAAGAAGATGATAAGGGGAACAGGCTCTGTCTGATTCAGGATACATTCAAATTACTTGTAGAGACTGAACGATCGGGGAAGGTCAGGGTGGCGATAGATCCCACGAAAGTGGAGATATTCCTGGGTCAGGGGGCCACTGTCGAGAGGAATGCATTCAAAGGAAGGATCACCCAATTAATGGATGCTGATGAGAACGTGAAGGCCGTCATTGATATCGGCGTTCCAGTGACTATTTTGATTCCAAAGGAACTCATGAAGGCCGAATCGATCCGCATCGGTGGCGAAATAGTGGTGTTCTGTCCCCAGGAAAGCATTCAGATATTCTGACCCCAACTCACTCATGCCAACAACCACAGGCTAAGAGCCACCGGTGCCCTGTAAGGGCCTAACACACGCCGCACCTGTCGCAGTCACCCACACGACACACATCCGACTCCCTGCCTTTCAGGGCCAACTTGTATTCTTTCAGGAGATGTTCTTTGCGGATGCCGTTGTCAATAAAGTCCCAGGGCAGAGTCTCCTCACTATCTCTTGGGCGATAGACAAAAAAATCCGGATTCAGTTCCGAATGACGAAAGGCCTTTGTCCAGTTTTCATCCCTTTGATGAACTGAGGAAAGGATCGCTCCCACCCTCCGATCACCCATGGACAGCAGGGTTTGCACATAGGCCCATTTCGGCAGGTCAAAACTCACCTTGATGCCGCCCTCACGCCCCAAGGCCTTCTTCAACCACTTCTGTTTCGCCTTCAGACTTTTGACCTGTTCCATGGGGAACCACTGAAAGGGGGTAAAGGGTTTCGGTATGAAGCAGTTCACGCTCAGCTTAATATGCCCTATTCTTCCGCGGGTCCTGGATTCCTTGACAATGTGATGTTTGATCACCTTGACCAGATCTACTATCCCTTCAACATCATCCTTTGTTTCTGTAGGAAGACCGATCATGAAATAGAGTCTGAGGTCAAAGTGGCCTGTCCTTGCTATCCTTTGAACGGCTTCAATGATCTGATCCTCTGAAAGGTGTTTGTTGATAACCTGTCGCAGCCTATCGGACCCGGCTTCAGGGGCAATAGCCAGGGTTCTCTGTCCGGCGTTTTTCAAATTCTCGAGCAGAGACTCCGTCAGGGTGTCAGCCCTGAGAGAAGACACGGAAAAGGTGCCGCCTTTTTCGACGATCATCCTGGTTATGCGTTCGATGCCGGGCGTATCCGATACTGCGGTACTGAGCAGGCCGATTTCCTGGCCGTCTTCCAATGCCTTTTCAACGCAGTCCACCAATTTGTTCTGGTCATGAAATCTTGGGGGTCTGTAAACATATCCGGCGGCACAAAAACGACAAGACCGGCCGCACCCTCGACCGAGTTCCACGAGGATTTTATTTGAAAAGTGTGTTTCGGGCGTCAGGATCTTGGAAAGGGAAATCGGGGCATCGACTGGTGGCTGGCGCCCTGTTTCTATCTTCTCCGGAATGGATTTCTGTTCAGGCACCATGGATTGAATGGTGCCGTCCTTGCGATATTCAATATGGTACAGGGAAGGGACATAAACGAATTTAAGATCCCTAGCAAGGGTTTTCAAGACATCCTGTCTCTTTGAGGAGGTCTGTCTGATGTCCTTAAAGAGATCAATAAATTCATTCAGAATGCCTTCGGCTTCCCCTAGAAGAAAGAAATCGAAAAAATGGGAGAGAGGTTCCGGATTAAGGAAGGTGGTAATCCCCCCAGCTATCACGAAAGGGTGGGGGTTATCCCTTTCTTCCGATAGCTGGGGGACTTTACCCAGGTGGAGGATCCTGAGTATGTTGGGGTAATCATTCTCAAAAGACAGAGAAAAGGCCACAAGGTCGAATTTATGAAGGGGGGCCTGGGATTCCATGGAAAGCAGAGGCTTTCCCGTTTCCAGATAGAGGGACATTTCTTCACCTTCAGGCAAAAATATCCTTTCGGCGACAATGTCTTTTCTCTCATTGAGTAATTGATAGACAACCTGAAATCCCAGATTGGACATGCCGGTTCGGTAACTATTGGGGTATGCCAAGGCAACGGAAATCTTTCCGCCCCAATCCTTCTTTACGGCTCCCTTTTCCTTTGCGAGCCCCTGGCGATAAAGCGAAATAATCTTATCCGGCACGAACCTGTATCCCTAATTGGGTTTTTCTTTAGGGAATGAATTCCTCCCAAAGCAGAACACATCTCTTTTACTCTAATCCTTATATTACGACCTTAAAAGGGCTTTCGCCCTCCTACAGGGACCTTTACGTAGTTAATCCGCTTTCGCCCTAAGGAAAGTGGGGTAGTCAAGAGTGTCCTTGAAAAAGGAGCGCTTGAAGAAGCCCTTCTTCCCATGGGCCACCGCCCCACGTTGCTCTTCGGAGGGTTGCACTTCTTCTCCCATCCTCTGAAAGGTTGGCGTTTCCAGGCTTTTTTCTGGAGCGTCACCCATGGCTTCACCGTTGACCCGGACCGTCCAGGGATCAACCTCTTCTTCTGGCGTCACATCCCTGAGTCTCACCACCTTGGAATAGTGGTCCCGCTCAATGCCCGTGGCGATGACCGTTACGAGCACCTCATCCGCCATGCTTTCATCAAAGACCACACCCCAGAAGATTTCCGCATTTCCATCCACCTCTCCCTTAATGTAGCTTGATGCCTCGTCGATCTCTTCCATGGTCATATTCGGGGGTCCGGTGATGTTCATGAGAAGACCTCTGGCGCCGTTGATGGAAATATCCTCCAGCAGCGGGCTATTGACCGCCTCTTTGGCCGCATCCAATGCCCTGCCCTCTCCACTGGCCCTTCCGGTGCCCATGATGGCTGTACCCATTTGTTCCATGACCCTTTTGATGTCGGCAAAGTCCAGATTGATAAAACCGCTGCTCATGATCAGATCGGAAATCCCTTTTACGGCGTTGAGTAGGACTTCATCCGCACGTACGATAAGATCCCTGAAAGTCGTATTCTTGCCGCCGACGGATTTCAACCGTTCATTGGGGATAAGGATCAGGGTATCCACTTCACGCTTCAACTCCTCGATCGCCTCCAGAGCCCTTTTCATCCTTTTGTCGCCCTCGAAGTGGAAGGGCTTGGTGACCACAGCCACTGTCAAGGCACCGGACTCTCTGGCCTCTCTTGCGATTACGGGAGAAGCCCCGCTTCCTGTGCCCCCGCCCATGCCCGACGTCAAGAAGATCATGTCGGAGCATCCCAGGGCATCCTTGACATCATTGACATTCTCTTCGGCGGCAAGACGCCCGATTTCCGGATCAGCGCCTGAGCCCAATCCCTTGGTGATGGTCGTCCCGAGTTGAATCTTAAAGGTGCAATTCGAGCGGTCCAGATCCTGACTGTCGGTGTTCGCGGCGATGAATTCAACCCCCTTGAGCTTAGAAGCAATCATATTGTTAATGGCGTTGCCCCCTGCTCCCCCAATGCCAATGACTTTAATTTTGGCATTGTACCTCTGTTTGTCCTCCACAAATTCGAATTTCATTGATGACCCTCCCTTCACTTGACCAAAATATAAACCGCCCTTCGGGCGTTTCCGCCTTTAGACCATCCGGGTGTCTTAAAGGCATTGGTAATTCTATATGTGCTCAGGGTGACGAGTTTGCCTCGATACAAACCGAAGGAACACGAAAAACGAAGCGAATTGCCGGAAAGAAGGCATTTTCACCACCCTGCTAAATGACATCCTTGAACCACTTCTTCATCCGGTCCATGACGCGGCCGAAGATGTTGGTATCTCGAATTCGAAACTTCTTTCCTTCCTTGATCCTCTTGGCCCCATAGAGCACGAGTCCTACGGCGGTCGCATACATGGGTTTATTCACGACTTCCACCAAGCCGGTAATTCCCTGGGGATATCCCGTTCTGGCTGGAGAGTTGAAGATTTGTTCCGCCATTTCCGGTATCCCGCTCAATTCGGCCGATCCGCCGGTCACGGTGACCCCGGAGTTGATCATGTTTTCATAGCCTGATCGAACCAGCTCGTTTTGAATCAGGCTCAAGATTTCTTCAACCCTGGGCTCCAGGATCTCTCCCAATATCTGTCTTGATAGGACCCGGGGCTTTCTCCCGCCTACCCCGGGGACCTCAATGGTCTCATCCCTGGAAATCATGGACGACAGGGCGCACCCGTATTTCATCTTTATCTTTTCCGCCTCCTGCCCCGGCGTCCGCAATCCGATGGACACGTCGTAGGTCAGGTTGTCTCCACCCAGGGCCAACACGGACGTGTGTTTGATGCTTCCCTTCGAGAACACGGCCATATCCGTCGTTCCGCCGCCGAAGTCGATCAGTGCGACACCAAGGTTACGCTCCTCGTCGGAGAGAACGGCCTCACTGGATGCCAGGGACTCAAGCACGATGTCGCAGACATCCAAACCGGCCCTGTTGCAACACTTAATGATGTTTTGAGCCGAGGTGACGGCACCAGTGACGATATGAATCTTCGCCTCAAGTCGAACGCCGGCCATCCCTAAGGGGTCGACGATGCCGTCCTGTTCATCCACGATGAATTCCTGAGTCAGGATATGAATCACTTCCCTGTCCATGGGGATTGCCACTGCACTTGCGGCTTCGATGACCCTTTCAATATCCTTTTTTGTGACTTCTCTGTCCTTAAGGGCAATCACGCCGTGGCTGTTAAAGCCTTTGATATGCCCGCCGGCTATCCCGGCATAGACGGAACTGATCTCGCAACCGGCCATGGTCTCGGCCTCTTCTATGGCCTCCTTGATGGAATTGACCGTTTTTTCGATATTGATGACCACCCCTTTTCTGAGACCCTCCGAAGGATGACTGCCAATACCGATGATTTCGATAGCGTCCGACCGAATTTCGCCCACCACAGAACATATCTTGGTTGTACCGATGTCTAACCCAACAATGATTTCATCAGACATTCTTCATACCTCAATCCCTGTGAATTTGTACGTTGCTATCTTCTGCCGAAAGGTGGATCAAACCGAAATCTCAGCTGTTCTTATAGGCGACAACCGCGCCGTCCCGATAATTGAGATTAATGCTCTTGACCAATTGGGTCCGGCCCGTATCGTTCAGGTGCGCAACCACCTTTTTCAAGTCTTTCATTCTCTTCTCTAAACCGAAACTGTTTGATTGAATCACCGCAGGCAGAGAGCTGAAGTAGAGATATACATCCCCGTCCTTCCGTACGTGGACCTCACCCACGTCTTTCAGAGACCAGGGCTCCTTCTCAGACTCAAGGATCTTGAGGACACGAACAGCCGTTTGAAGATCCTTCTCGTTGCCTTCACCATGACGCGCAACGCCCGTAATCACCGGATAATCCAAATGACCCTTCGGATCCGCCTCCTTAAATAGGGTTCCCCACTGGTTCATATAGTAGAGTTTGTCCAGAGTCACGACCGCCCAGGGTTCCTCCTTCTTTGCTTGGACGACCAGGGTGTGAGGAAATCTCTTTTCGAGATTGACGGATCGAATCCAAGGGTGGCTTTCCATCTTTTTCTTCAATTCATGGATGTCTATGGCCAACAGGCTCAAATCCGAGTTTAGGTCGGCGATTTTCATAAGACCGCCCTTCAATTCCTCATCCACCCCTTCAACAATGACTTCCTCGAGTCTGAGAAGGGGGGATTTCAGCAGATACTCATAGAGGGAAACAAATGTGAAACTGATGATGACCAATGCCAGCAGGACGCATAGAACTTTGACGAAGATACCGCCCATAAGAACCAAATTTTTTCGGAGCCCTGAAAGACGGTTCCGTTTTTTCTTTTTGACACTCTGTTTCTTCAGAACATGTTCTTTGAATATGGGTTTTCGCTTCATCCCAGGACTCGTATTTCGGGTTCCAGTTCTATACCGGTCTGTTCCCTGACCCTGTTGCGGGCTAGATCCATAAGGGCCAGAATATCTGAGGCCTTTGCCCCCCCGGTGTTTACGATAAAATTGGCGTGCTTATCCGAGATCATGGCGCCTCCTACCTTTTCGCCTTTCAAGCCAGCCCTCTCGATGAGTCTCCCGGCAAATTGGTTCGGCGGATTCTTAAACACGGATCCCGCACTCGGGTAATCCAGGGGTTGAATCGATCTGCGCCGCTCAAGATAGTCCTTCACACGCTTTGCAACGACTTCGGAGGTCTCCCGGTTTATGTCAAAAATCGCCTTTGTAATCACCGTTCCAATCGGAAGGGACAACTTTCTGTAGTGGAATTGCAATTGAGAATGATTGAATTTGGCTATCGATCCCTCCCGAGTGACGGTCTCAATGCCTCGAACCCTTTGTCCGATCTCATTTCCCCAGGCACCCGCATTCATGGCCACCGCGCCGCCAACCGTGCCCGGAATGCCTGCCAGGAATTCCAGACCCCCCAGGCCCTTTTGCGCGCAGTATTGGAGAAGCTTCGAGTTGGTCAATCCTCCTCCCACCAGAATACCGTTATCCCCTTCCTCGACCATTGCTAGTTCCGATAGTTTTCCCCGAAGTACGATAACGACACCCTTAAGGCCACCGTTCCTCACCAACAAATTGCTCCCCTTGCCAACAACCAGACAAGGGATATTCTCTTTGTCCAAAAAGGACATCATCCTTTGCAGTTCTGCCAAATCGGTGGGCCTGTAAAGGGTTTCGGCCTTACCTCCTACCCGGAAGGTGGTGTATTCTTTCATGGGGCAATCGAATTCAAGGGCATCACCGCCAATGTTTTTGAGTTGTTTTTTTTGTTTTTCATTCAACATAGCTTGATGCCATTAATTCCCTGCGATATCTTTGCTCCCTGCTTTAGACCCTTAACTTCCCAAGAAAATCTTCCCCGATTTTGTTCACGTCTCCTGCTCCTAGTGTCATGATCACGTCCCCTGCCTCCGCGATTTTTAAAAGGGTTTTCACGATTTCCTTTTGGCTTCCGCAGAGAACCACTTCCTTGTGCCCATGATCCTTTATGCCACGGAAGAGCCATTCCGCGGTCACCCCCTCAATGGGATGCTCGCTGGCGGCATAAATGGGTGCGAGGATGAGCGAATCCGCATCGTTAAAGCTAATGACAAATCGGTCGAAGAGAGACTGTGTGCGCGTATATCGATGGGGCTGGAAAACGACGATCAATCGCTTCTCGGGCCAGCACTCTTTCACTGTCTTGAGGGTGGCAACGATCTCTGTTGGGTGGTGCCCATAATCATCAAGCACGAGAATATCGCCCTTCTCTCCCTTGGTTTCTAAACGTCTGGAGAGCCCCCCTAAATTTTTTAGGCCTTCCTTGATTTTCTCAATATCCACTTCGAGTTCGAGTCCCACACTCACGGCAGCCAAGGCGTTGAGGACATTATGATTTCCCGGCATGCCTACAACCACACGGCCCAGGGATTGATTATGCTGGACGAGTTCGAAACTGATTTCCCGACCATCCACCTCAATGTCCTTGGCCCTCAAATCGGCCTGAGAATTGGTTCCGTAGGTGATGTAGCGCTTCTTCAACTGAGGCATAATGCCTTGAATTTCTTCGTTGTCCAGGCACAAAACGGCGAGGCCGTAGAAGGGGATCTTATTGATGAAGTCGATAAAGGCCTTTCGCAAATTATCCATGTCCCCATAGTGGTCGATATGTTCCTCGTCAATATTCGTCACCACGGCAATGGTCGGTGACAACAACATGAAGGAACCATCGCTCTCATCCGATTCAGCCACGAGGACATCGCCCTGGCCCAGTTTCGCATTAGACCCACCCCAGATATCCAGCCTTCCTCCAATCACGACCGTAGGATCAAGTCCGCCTGTCGTCAGGATGGATGCGATCATGGAGGTGGTGGTCGTTTTTCCGTGGGCCCCGGCAACCGCCACGCCGTACTTGAGTCGCATGAGTTCCGAAAGCATCTCGGCTCGAGGGATGACCGGCACAAAGTGCTCTTTTGCTTCAATGATTTCAGGGTTGTCTTCGGGGACTGCCGAGGAATACACAACCACGTCCGCGTCTTCTATGTTCTCTTTATGATGGCCCGAAAAAACCGCTCCCCCGAGTTCTGCGATCCGATTTGTGACTGGAGACGTTTTCATATCGGAACCCGTGACCTTGTATCCCAGGTTGAGAAGAAGTTCCGCTATGCCGCTCATTCCTATGCCGCCGATACCTACAAAATGGATGTGTTTGGCTTTTCCGAAGGCGGTCATAACCTTTGTCCCCGGAGTGTCCGATCTTGTCCGCTTTCAATCCCTTCAGCATCATGAAACCAAAGGCGCCTGCCGATCGCCTTCAACAGGAGTCCTATGATCCTGGGATAGGCACAACTTAATGTCGTCCATATGCAGCGAACATTATCTATCATTGAACCATCTCCACCAATTGGTCCACGATGTTTTCCGCAGCATCCGGTCGTCCGAGGGCCTTGGCTTTCATGCTCATCCCGTCAAGGACCTTCCTGTCATCTATAAATTCGATTAACGCCTCCGCCAGTGCCCTACCGCTTAGATCCTCCTGGAGAATCATCTTTGCGCCCCCTGCATCCACGAGCATGAGGGCGTTGGTTTCCTGGTGTCTGTTGGCTGCATAGGGATAGGGGATCAAGATTGACGGTTTCCCAAGGGCCGCCAATTCGGAAACCGTGGTCGCCCCCGCCCTGCCAATGACGATATCCGCTTTATGGTAGGCGCCCGCCATATCCTGAATAAAGGGGGATAGGTTTCCTTCAATCCCTTTTGACCTATAGGCATCCGAAACGTCCCTGTAATCCAACTCTCCTGTCTGATGAATGGCATGGGGGACCTTCCCCCGGTCCTTTAAAATCTCCATTGCCTCTACAAAGGCCCTATTTATGGCCCGAGCCCCCTGGCTTCCGCCGACCACCAGGACCGTAAATTCGTTCCCTCCCGTGGGTTTCTCTTCCAAAAGCAGCTCCGGGCGGATCGGATTTCCCGTAAGAAGGAGAGAGCCTCCCCGGAAGTGCTCTCTGCTAACTTCAAAGGAAATGAAAACCTGATCGACCCATTTACAAAGCATTCTGTTGGTGAGTCCGGGATATGAGTTCTGTTCGTGGATGGCTAAAGGAATCCCCAAAACCTTCGCTGCCAGACAAACAGGACCTGCCGAGTAGGCCCCCAGACCCAAAACCGCATCAGGGTTGAATCCCCTGATGATAAAGAGCGCATGAAGGAAACTGAAAGGGAGTTTCATGAGAACATTGATGCGTTCCAACCACCCTTTCCCCTTTAAGCCCTCGACGCTGATCGACCGATGATGAAATCCGGATTGGCCGATTATCTCCGATTCCATTTTCCGACGGCCTGTGATGAAAAGGACATTATCTCCGCCGTAACGCCTGGAAATCTCCTTCGCCACGGCCACTCCAGGGAATAAGTGTCCTCCCGTGCCGCCACCGGCAATGAGGAGGCGGATGTTTTTTTGTGATCCCTTCAACGATCCGCCGAGATTTTCATTAGTATCCCGATAGCCGTAAGACTCACCACCAGGGATGATCCACCATAACTGATAAGAGGCAGGGTCAACCCCTTTGTGGGAAGTAGACCCATGACAACGCCCATATTCACCAAAATCTGGAGTCCAAAAAAACTACTGATACCCATGGCGAGGTAGCTGTTGTAAAGATCTCGGGCATCAAGGGCAATTTTGAAGCCCCGCATGATCAGAACGGCAAAAAGGCCAACTGTTGCGGACAATCCTATTAGCCCGAGTTCCTCAGCCAGGATAGAGAGTATGAAGTCGGTATGGGGTTCCGGTAAATAGAACAGCTTTTGTTTGCTGTTACCGAGCCCCACGCCAAACACGCCCCCTGAACCAAAGGCCAAAAAGGAATGGATAATCTGAAAACCCAATCCATGGGGATCTTCCCAGGGATTTAGAAAGGTCCACCACCTTTTGAGCCGATAATCCGCCTGCCAAATAAGCCAGAACAGGACCGGAACGGCCATCAGGACCATGCCGGCGAGTTGAATGGGTTTTGCCCCACCCACGAAGAGGGTGATGAACAGCCAGCAAGCTATGATGACGCTCGTGCCCAAATCGGGTTGGAGCAAGATGAGCGTCATGAATGCCCCTGCGATCAGCAAATGCGGCAAAAACCCCTTGGAAAAGACGGCCATGTGTGGTCCCTTTTTTGCCATGGAGTAGGCCACATATACAGCGAGGGAAAGCTTTGCAAGTTCAGAAGGCTGAAAGGTAAAAGCGCCCAGACGCAGCCAACGGCTTGCGCCTCCCACCTTGGTCCCCATTCCGGGAACAAAGAGTAGAACCAAAAGTGCAAGACTGACAGCGACCAGAGGATAAACGAGCGTTCGGTATAATTTCGTCGGAAGGTTTTTTGCGAAAATCATGAAACAGAGCCCCATGAGGCAAAAGAAGGCCTGCTTTTTTAGGTAGAAGTAACTGTCGCCCATGCGGTGGGCGGCCAGAAACGAACTAGAGCTGTAAATGGCGACCAGGCCCAGGCCCAGGAGCAAGATAGTCGGGATCAAGAGCGTGTAATCGTATCCGATATGTGTTTGTTTTTTAGCTGCCATTTATGTGTCTTTTCACTGCCTTCTTGAAGGAGTCGCCCCTTTCCCCATAGTCCGAATACATGTCAAAACTTGAACAGGCCGACGCAAGAAGAACGACCTCTTCAGACCTTGCCATGGCATAGGCATGGGAAACCGCCTCTTCCATGGTGCTTGCGAGAGTAAATGGAATAACGCCATCAAAGGCTGACCTGAGCAGCGGCTTGGATTCGCCCATGAGTATCGCATGCCTCACTTTGCCCACCGACGCCTTTACAAGGGGAAGGTAGTCCCCGCCCTTGTGACGACCTCCTGCTATGAGTATGACTGGACGATCAAAGCTCTCTATGGATCTCTTTGCCGCATCCACATTCGTTGCTTTGGAATCGTTATAGAAATCCACACCCTTCGCGCTCCCCACAAACTCAAGACGATGGGCCAGGCCCTTGAAACCAATGAGGGTCTCCTGGATCACTTCCGGCCTTATCTTTAGCGATAATCCCGCCAAGACCCCGGCCATGAGATTCTCCAAATTATGGATCCCCGGGAGTTTGATGTTCCCGATCGTGAATTCAGCAGTCTTTTCCCCGGGGAGACCGGCTATCATCTTTTCGCCATTCATGTAGGCGTCTCGGTTCTCTTTCTTTTCTAATCCATATCGGAGCACGGAAACGCCACCGGCCGGTTTGTACTTTGAAATCCTTTCATCGCCATCATTTAGGACGGCAAAGTGACCCGGTCCCTGGTTCTGAAATATCTTCAATTTGGATTGCACGTAGGCCTCATAATCCGCATAACGGTCCAGGTGATCCGGCGACACATTGAGCAAAAGCGCCACTTTGGGACAAAAACGCTCCAGGGTATCGAGTTGAAAGCTGCTCACTTCAATGACCGCGAATTGGGCGTTCCAATCGCCTGTCACATAATCAATGAGTGGGGTTCCAATGTTTCCACCCACAAAGACGGATTTTTCCGCGCGCTTCAGGATCTCGCCGATAAATGCCGTGGTGGTCGATTTTCCGTTTGTTCCTGTAACGGCCACGATGGGGACGTCCATCAACCGGCTGGCAAGCTCCAATTCCCCCATAACGGGAATGCCCTTCCTTCTGGCGGCATCGAGAGGTTCAAGATCCAAAGGAACCCCCGGGCTCACAACAATCAAATCGACCGCCTCAAAGGTCTCCCTTCTATGGCCCCCCGTCTCTAATGCGGCGCCCAGTGCCGAGGCCTCCGTGATGAATGCCCGATTCAGCGCCTTCTCGGATTTGCTGTCACTGATGGCCAGGTGAGCCTTTTCCTTTGACAGCCATCGAAGGACCGAAATCCCGGTCTTGCCCAGACCTAAAACAAGAACTTTTTTCTTAAAAAAATCCATCCATAAACAAAACCTTTCATCATAGACCCGTGAAAGTGCCTTTCATAAAAAACCCCGATCCTCCTCGACACCTTCGCGCTGAACCCGCAATCGATCAATCGGCAGTACAAGTGCAAAGGATTGGTCATGTGCTGAAACGTGGATCGATACAATCGCATGGACATTTCCCCCGGGTGCTTTTTTCATGCTATTACCTGAGCTTGAGCGTGCCTATGGACAGCAACGCTAAGACGATCGCTATAACCCAGAATCGTACGGTCACCTTCGATTCATGCCACCCCTTCAATTCGAAATGGTGATGCAGGGGCGCCATACGGAATATCCTTTGCCCCCCAGTTATTTTGAAGTAAGCGACTTGAAAGATCACTGAAAGTGTTTCAACTACGAATATCCCCCCCACCAGGATGAGGACGATTTCTTGTTTGGTAATAACAGCGACCGTCCCGAGGACAGCGCCTAGGGGCAATGATCCTACATCGCCCATGAAAAGCTCCGCAGGAAATGCGTTGTACCACAAGAACCCGAGACCCGCGCCCACTATGGCTCCGCAAATCACAGAGAGTTCCCCCGCACCTGACACATAGGGAATCTGAAGATAGCTTGCAATCTTTATGTGTCCGGCCAAATAGGAAAAGATCAGATAACTGGCGAAGGCGATAATGATCGGGCCGATGGCCAGCCCATCCAAGCCATCGGTAAGATTTACGGCATTTGAGGCGCCGACGATCACAATGATGGTCAGCAACACATAACCCCATCCGATATCCGGTGTAACGGCTTTAAAAAAAGGAACATTCAAGAGGGAATCAAAATCCGGGTAGAGTTGTAGTATTACCCCCACGAACGCCGCCACCAGGACCTGTAGACCTAATTTGGACTTTGCTGTAAGCCCTTTGCTGCTCTTTTGAACAAGCTTCATGTAGTCATCTACAAACCCTATGAGCCCGTATCCCAAAATGACGAACATGACCACCCACACGTAGGGATTTTTGGGTTCCGCCCAAAGAAAAGTGGACAAAATCACGACAGGAAGTATCAAGCACCCCCCCATCGTGGGCGTCCCTGCCTTGTCCTTGTGGTTGGATGGCCCATCATCTCGAATTTGTTGACCTACCTGCAAACGACGAAGCCTTTTGATGACCCACACACCAAAGATGAGCAGGATAATCAGAGAGAAAAGGCTCGCAACAATTGTCCTGAAGGTAATGTACCTAAAGACGTTGAGAGCGGACAGATCGGTGTGGAAGAAGTATATGAGTTTATAGAGCATCAGTTAGTTCCCGTTTTGCGTCCCACCGTATCTCAATTTCGACTGATCGGTCCGGGGCCATCGCATTGAGCAAGGGCGGCCGCCACTGCACTCAAGAGACCCTGAATCCTGAAGGGTTTTTGCACGAGTGAAAAAACGCTCTGCAGATCCTTCTCGTTATAGGAATCAGCCTTTGGGCTTCCTGTCATAAGGATTACCTTTTCTCTGCGGCCGTCCTTCTTCATTCGGCGCAAAAGCCCGATACCATCCAAACGAGGCATGTTGATGTCCGTAATGAGCAGATCAAAGCTATGGTGCGCCATCTGCTCCAGGGATTCCTGCCCGTCTTTTGCCAGGGTCACCCTGAAACCTTCACCGGAAAGAACTTCGAAGAGGACTTTTCTGATGATGGCTTCATCGTCCGCAACCAAAATTTCTTTTCCTGCAATCATGGTAAACTCCTTAGGTTGACAATAAGACAAGGGCTCTTTCCTTGACGGATCGCCCCTTAGGAACGCTTGTCTCGGGTGAGCCCTTCAATGACCTTCTCGAGATGAGCGCCACGAGATCCTTTCAAAAACACAATATCGCCCTGCTTCAATTCACCGTGTATTTTCTGGGTCATTTCTTCATGCGTGGCCGCAATAAAGGCCCTTGCGGAGGGAAATCCTTTGTCAACAGCCCCTCGTTTCATTTCTTGCGCATGGTCCCCCATGGCTATGAAATAGGCAGGATCGAGATTGGCAACCATGCCGCCGGCCTCAATGTGAGCCTCCACCGTTTCCTCTCCCAGTTCCAGCATCTCTCCCAATCCGACGATCATTCTGCCGCCGTTGTGTGCCTTAAGATCCCCAAGGGAATCCACGGCCGCCCTGAGGGAAGTGGGATTGGAATTATAGGTGTCGTCCACCAGGGTGGCGCCTCCTGGGAGGGTTATGAGTTGGAAACGACCCTTAATCCCCTTAAAACGACTCAAGCCCTCCGCGATGTGTTCTGGTCGTTCACCCAGGTAAAGCGAAATGGCCGCGGCAGCCACGGCATTGGAGACGTTTTGACGCCCCGGGACCCTTAAGGTCACGGGGATTCTTTGCCCCTCCTGAAAAAGCGTAAATGCCGTCCCTTCCCGCCCCAGATTCTTAATATTCCTGGCCTGAATGTTGTTTTTCTCCCTCAATCCAAAGGTCACGACCTTCCTGCCGAAGGCTGAGGCCGCCTCCATGAGCACGTCATCGTCTCCGTTCAAAAGCACATGGGCACTGGGCGATATCTTCTCCAGCATTTCGGCCTTTGCTCTGGCCACCCCGCGAATGTCACCGACACCTTCCAGGTGTGCCTTTGCTATCTTTGTGATGAGCCCGACATCCGGGTCGGCGATCTTGGTCAGACGGCCTATTTCACCCGGGATGTTCATCCCCATCTCCAGTACCACGCGCCGATGTTCCGGGTTCAAAGAGAGCATGCTTAGAGGCAGACCAACCAGATTGTTGAAATTGCCCTTGTTTTTGAGGGTTGGGGAACCGATCTCGAGAATGCCGGCCGTCATTTCCTTTGTGGTCGTTTTTCCCACACTCCCGGTAATGACCGCTACCGGAACGCTATACTGGTGTCTCCACCATCCCGCCAATTCGCCGAGGGCCCATAGGGTATTTTTAACTGAAATGACGATCAGCCCGCTTTCAGAGCTGATTCGGACCGAACGACCCTCCTGGATGACAACACCTGAAACGCCCTTTTGGATCGCCTGTTCGATAAAGTCATGACCGTCGAACTTCTCTCCCTTAAGGGCCCAAAATATCTCGCCCTTTCCGACCTCACGGGAATCGGTGGTGAGGTTATTGAAGGCAGCCTCCGGTGAACCCGACGTGATAACGCCGCGAATTGCACCGGCGATCTCACCCGCTGTTATGTCACCCCATTTTGCCGTCATCTGCCCCAAGCGCTGCAACCGCACGCAACGCCTCCTCCCGGTCGTCAAAGTGTCTTTTTTCGGTGCCGATGATCTGGTAATCTTCGTGGCCCTTGCCTGCAATCAGCACCATGTCTTTCTGTTCTGCCATGGCAACGGCCATCCGGATCGCCTTCCTTCGATCCACCTCCAGAAAATAACCGGATTCCATTTGCCGCATTTGAGGCGACCATTCCCGTTTTCTCTGACCCGTTCCTTTTACGCCTTCTTCCGCTTGGGCGAGAATGGACAGAGGTTCTTCGGTGCGCGGATTGTCCGAAGTAATGATAACAATATCGCTATGCCGGCCTGCGGCATCCCCCATCTCGAGCCTTTTTCCTTTGTCACGGTCACCGCCGCAGCCAAAAACCGTGATGAGTCGACCTTCTGTCAGGGGCCTCAGAACGGTGACGGCCTTTAAGAGGGAGTCGGGGGTATGGGAGTAATCCACCACAATGGAAAGGCCGCGGCTGTTTTGAACCATTTCAAGCCTTCCCGGCACGCTTTTGAGTTGTTCGATGCCTTGAGCAATAGCGCCCCTGTCTATGTCCAGCGCGAGGGCGGCTGCGGCCGCCGCCAGGAGGTTGTAGATGTTGATCTCACCGATGAGAGGGGAGCGAACTGTCAACTCGCCCCTAGGGGTCGAGAGACTTGCATGAATGCCGCTTTTGTCGGCGGTGAAGGACTCCGCCCTCACCTGACATTGGTCTTTAAGTCCGTAACTCATCACCTCTGCATCAGTGAGGTCAACCAGGTCCTCACCCCGTGGATCATCCATATTAATAACGGCATAGGTCCCGGTTGCGTCCCTATCTTTCCCGAGTCCGCGAAACAGAAGGCTTTTGGCCTGGAAGTATTCATCCATTGTTCCATGGTAATCCAAATGGTCTCTCGAAAGATTCGTAAACACGGCGACCCTGAAAGGGCAGTTCTCCGTACGGCCTTGATCGAGGGCATGGGATGAAACTTCCATGATCACATCGGTCACATTATGATCGGCCATCTCCCGCATTATCCTCATGAGATCAAGGGATTCAGGGGTCGTCACGGGCGCAGGGTAAGCCCTGTCCGAGTACCGGTAGTTTATGGTCCCCACCACTCCCGGGCTTGCACCCCCGGCCTGCAATATGGACTCGAGCAGGTGTGCCGTGGTTGTTTTTCCGTTCGTGCCTGTGATCCCTACGAGATTGAGACCGTCATAGGGCTGCTCATAAAAGGCCACCGAGAGCCTCGAGAGGGCTTTTCTTGAATTCGCGACCGAAATCCGGGCCACGCCGTTATTTCCGATAGGGCTGAATCCCTCTGCAACAAGGGCCACGGCCCCTTTCCGAATTGCTTCCTCCAGGTAATCATGACCGTTGAGAGCGTTTCCTCGAATCGCCACAAACAGGTAGCCCGGTTTGATCTTGCGGGAATCATAGGCCAAACCGGCAATCTCTTTATCACGATCTCCCGTGATTTCTTGAGAAGTGATACCTTTAAGCAACTGTTCGAGTTTCATTTGACCTGAACTGCCTTCTATCAATTATTATTAGGGCGGACTGAAACGGACCTTGACCGTTTTTACCTCCTCAAGGGGCAAACCGGCCCTAGGGATCTGATTCACGGCAAAGCCGGTTCCTTCTAAAACGACTTTGAGACCCATGGCCCTTCCTTCCCTCAACACATCGCGCATATTCCACCCCTTGAAGTCGGGCAACAGGTTAGCGGCAAGTTCTAATTTCTCCTGTTTTGGGGCAGCTTTTTTTTCTTCAACATCGGTTGTCTCGAGTGCCTTTTTGGCTTTAACAAGCCGAAGTTGTGGGTTGACCCGCAAATGACTCAACGCCCATGCCCCCACTTCGCTGAAAACCGGACCGGCCACCAGCCCCCCATACCTTTTTCCCCTTGGTTCATCGATGACGACGACCATCACCAGTTTTGGGTCGTCCACCGGCACAAATCCCGCGAATATGGCCTCATATTTCCATTTGGAATAACGCCTTGTACGGGGATCCACCTTTTGAGAGGTGCCCGTTTTCCCTGCCACTCGGTATCCCTTAATGGCAGCGAGTTTGGCCGTCCCCCTGTCGCTCACAACGCCCTCCAAAATGTGACCGACTTTTTGCGCAATCTTTGGTGACAACACCCTCCTGACCACTTTTGGGCTGTTTCTCTTCACAATCTTGCCCTTCTGGTCCTTGATGGCCTTGACCACATAGGGCCGCATGAGTTTGCCCCCGTTGGCTATTGCCCCCATGGCCATGGCGAGTTGTAAGGACGTAGCGGTTATGCCCTGACCGAAATATATGGTGGCCCTATCGATAGTCCTCGCCTTTTTGGGGGGCCGCACAAATCCTCGCCTTTCCCCGACCAAATCGATGCCCGAGCGATTTCCGAAACCGAATTTGTGCAGATATTCGGCAAATTTTTCATAACCCATCTTGAGGCCGATTTTGACCGACCCGATATTGCTCGAATAAACCACGATGTCGGAAACCGTAAGATACCGGTATTTTTTTGTGTCATGTATAATGTGATTGACTACTTCAAATTCTCCTTCCTCACAGAAGAATTTCGTTCGGGGAGTTACGATATTTTCCTCTAGAGCCGCCCCTAAAAGCATGGCCTTAATGGTGGAGCCGGGTTCATAGAGATCCGTGATGGCCCGATTTCGCCACTGGTAGGGCTTGTGCTTCCTGAAGACATTGGGGTTGAAGATAGGGACAACGGCCATCGCAAGCACTTCTCCGGTATTCGGATCCACGATGACACACTGCCCGCTCTTGGCCCTCGCTTTCTTTACGGCCGCCTTCAGGGCTTGTTGAGCCCTATATTGGATATCCTTATCTATGGTAAGGACAAGGTTGTGCATGTCCTGGCCCTGAGGAGGAGACTCCTCCGGACCACTCACAAAAAAAGGCCGACCAAGGGCATCCCTCATCTGTATAAGCGTGTATTGCGGTCCTCTCAGGATGTGATCGTATTTTTTCTCAAGCCCTTCTAAACCCTGGTTATCATCACCTGCAAAACCGATCAGATGGGCGCCGATTTCCCTTATGGGATAATACCTACGGCTCTCTTTGGTGTAGCCTACCCCCACAAGGCCCAAAGCCTTGACTTGGCGCACCTTCTCGGGAGGGACCTTCCGCTTGACCCAGATAAAAGAAGTCTTATTGTTGAGCTTTTTTTTGAGCTTGCTCTTTTTTATATTGAGGATGCGTGACAACTGGCGAGCAGCAAGAGATTTCTCTTTTACTAAATTGGGACGGGCATAGATGGAGCCTACTTCAACGCTAACTGCCAGTTCATGCCCCTCACGGTCATAGATGATACCTCGTTTCGGGGGTAGCTTTATTACCCCCTTGTAACCGGCGCGTGCTATGGTTGCCAGTTTGTCTCGCTCAAGGACTTGAAGCTGATACCCCCTTGCGAGTATGGTTCCCAATCCGATAAGAAAAAAAACCGCAACGAGATAGATACGAAACCTGATCCATTTTTTTTCGCTCACCTTCATGGCAAGATGACGATTTGCTCCGGCAAGGCCTCTCTAAGTCCCAAACTGTTGGTTACCCTCTCGAGGTATTGGGGTGACTTCAATGTAGCCAACTCTAGTCTCAGCTTCTGATTAAGTTCCTTTAACTTCAACTCCTCCCGATGCAGTCGGCTGAGGTCATAACCAATCTGCGTGCCTTCGAAGTTGGACCATACGTATCCGATGCCGCTCCCCATGAAGACAATGAGCATGATCGCTATCAGGAAGATCTGACGGGGCTTGACTTGAATCCTTCTCTTTCTCCTTTTTGCATTCTTGATGCGAATGCCCGTTTTTGTGTTTCTCTTTCCTTGAGCTTCTGATGCCCTTGTTGGTCTGACCATGTTATGTCCTTTCTGCTACTCTCAAAATGGCACTGCGTGCCCTTGGATTTTTCCTGATTTCCTCTCCGTCCGGCTTTTTCCCCTTTTTGTGCAGGCGTTTGAAAAGAGGCTTATTATCGCACGCGCAAACCGGAAATTCCGGTGGGCAGCGACAGCTCTTTTCCCAATTCATCATCGTCTGTTTGACAACCCTGTCTTCGAGGGAATGGTAGGAAAGCACCGCCAATCGGCCTCCTTTTTCAATATGGGCCGGCAATAGATCTAGACACCTTTTCAGATTATCAAGCTCCCTATTGACTGCGATCCTAATGGCCTGGAAGGTGCGGGTGGCCGGGTGCTTGGCCCCGTGGCGGTGGGAGGTGAAAACGACCGACTTGATCAGGCTGGCGAGTTGGCGTGAAGTGTCAATGGATCGTAATTTGCGTTCTTTCTCAATACGTTTGGCAATGGACTTGGCTCTTTTCTCTTCGCCGTATTCTCTCAGTATCCTTTCGAGCTCTTCTCTTGAAGCGTTGTTTATCAATTGGTATGCCGTTACCTCATCTTCCGGATCCATTCTCATATCAAGGCACTCATCCCTCTGAAAACTAAACCCTCGAGAGGAGTGCTCTAGCTGATAACTCGACAAACCCAAATCCAATAACACGCCGTCAGCCTTACTAAGCCCTTCGGCCTTTAGCACCTCAGCTAGATCGACATAATTGGCCTTGATCACAGTTACCCTCTCACCTAAGAAAACCAACCTTTCTTGTGAAATCCTGACAGCATCCGGATCCCGGTCAAGACAGATCAACCGTCCCTTTTCCCCTATCTTTTTCCCAATCGCTTCGCTATGCCCTCCGCTTCCAACCGTTCCGTCCACATAAATGCCGCTCAAAGTTGTTACCAGGGAATCCGCGACCTGGTGAACCAGAACAGGCTGGTGAGGGTATTCCAATATCACCCCCTCCTAAATGCCGAGTTCTGAGAGGGACTGACTGACCTCCGGAAAGCTCTCCATGACCCTCTCAAATTCCTTCTCCCATCTCTCCCTTTCCCATATTTCAAAGAGCTTCAACTCACCCACCAGGACCAGATCCTTTTTTAAACCTGCTATCTCCCTTAAATCCGGAGGGATGGTGATCCTGCCCTGTTTTATTGGACATTCTTGCGCTCCTGAAATAAAATACCGCCTATAGGTGCTGACGGCCTGATCAAAGAGAGATAGACTGGCTGCCTTTTCCTCTATGAGCCGCCAATCGTCTCGGGCAAATGCCCACAGGCAGTTGAAATGATTGGTCAATACCAGGCAATTATCGTTTTTGCTGCCGAGCACCTCTTTGAACCTGGCTGGAATCGCCAATCGCCCCTTGTCATCAAGGGTATGTTTTGACCTGCCTCTGAACATAAAAACCCTCGTGACACTTCGTGCCACTTTATTTCACTTTCTGCCACTTTTATGCCAAAAATCCCCCCTTGTCAAGAAAAAATTAAATTAAATTTAGGTGTTTATCTAAGAATTAGGCAGGGATATTCTAGAGTAGAGTACAACATATTGGGTTTACCCCAAGCTATCCATACCCTATACAGTGGCAGCAGGCGGAAAGTTGGTTGTAGCCGTAATGATTGGGAATTCTGGAAATATGTTGCAAAAGATCCATTAGACGCCCATGAATGGCGTCAAGGTTGTCCCGGTGCGGCAAATCCTTGACACATTAGTTTCCCTATTTTCATTTAAACCTTCCCTATACTTGTAAGACATAAAATTGGTCGGGAATCCGTCGCTTTTCATATCTGAACATCTCACAAAAAGCTGTAAAATTGGGGGCACAGAAAAAAGCTCCAGATGTTAAGCGAACGAACTTGACTGCCGGCAAGCTGGTCTTTTGGAGTCACCACCAAAAAGCGTACGATGATTGAGGGTTAAGGTGTAAGGTTTATGGAACAAGGAAGGACAGATATGAATGATTTAGGACGTCCCCTTAAGACCCGGTGCCTTGCACCTTTGGCCTTTTTCTTACGCCGCATTGATGATCCACCTTCGCCAAGGCTTCGGCGTGACAGGGAAGATGATTCGCAGCGCTGCTCCCAAGATCCAGGCCTTGCGGGGGGATGGACACTAGAAGCCGTTATATTTGATTTGCGAGACCCTGGAAAATATCCAAATGATTGTCATCTTATAGGCTGAAGGCGATTCTGGCGCCGGGAATCGATTATCCAAAAGGCCTTGATAACTAAAATTTATTTATAGTAAACTCCTCTTAAATACAGAAGGAGGTTTCGTCATGCCAGGCCTGATCATATGGAAGAATCGACAAATGAATAGAATGAAGAGGGATTTCGATCAGCTTTTCTGTAGGCTGTGTGACGACTTCTTCGTGCCCCTCCCTCCCGGGAGAGCGAGAGAGTTCCCCTTGATTGATCTGTCGGAGACAGAAGATAAAGTCATTCTCAAGGCCCATGTGCCGGGGTTGAATCCTGAGGACCTTGATATCACCATCACTGACGATATCCTCAGCATCAAAGGCGCCACCAAGCAGGAACAGCGCTTAATTCAATTCTCCCGCAAATTTCAACTCCCCTGCAGGATCGTGATTGACGATGTTGAGGCCATTTACAAAGACGAAGTCCTGCGTATCGTCATGCCAAAGTGCACTTCGCAGGACGTGGAGCGAGTAAAAATAAAAGTTAAATAGCGAATGAAAAATCGAATCCATAGGTTAGGACCACAGGTATTGATGTTATGTTGAACTGCGAATGTCAACGCGGAGGAGGTTTCAGATGCCCAGAAAAAAAACAGATAAGAACGTACCTATTGATAAGCTCAGATGGAGACTAGATCTCGCCACATTGCCCTTCGAAATCACCGATGACCTTAAACCTCTGAAAGATATTATTGGCCAAAAGCGAGGCATCGAAGCTTTTCGCTTTGCCATGGGTATGGATAAACCGGGATATAATGTCTTTGTGACCGGGAGTCCGGGAACGGGCAGATTAGCCACGGTCAAAAAAATGCTCGAGGAAATTTCAGAGCCAAAGGAATCCGTTCCGGGCGACCTTTGTTATGTCAACAACTACAAAAATTCCGAGGCGCCCATTCTTCTGAAGCTCCCGGCAGGAACAGGGCCAAGATTCAAGAAGGATGTTCATGATTTTATTGAGACCTTGAAAAAAGACGTGCCCCAGCTCTTTGAGAGTCAGGAATACCTCAACCGCAAAAAAGAGGTCATGGAGCAGTATGAGAAAAGGGGCAAAAGCTTTTTCAAGGATCTTGATAAGAAAGTGAGAGAACAGGGCTTCACCCTCGTGGATGTCCAGGTGGGGCAGATCAAACGTCCTGAAGTGATGCCTTTGGTAGACGGGAATCCAACACATATTGATCAGGTTGAGGCCATGGTCGAGAAAGGCCGGTTCCCAAGGGAAGAGTTCGATGAGTTGAAGAAAAAGCAGGTCAGTCTAAGGCAGGAAATCGATCAGATTTTCCTCGAACTAAGAGACCTTCAAAAGGAGGTTCAAGAGAACGTTGGAAAGATGGACCGCCTGGTTTTCATAAAGATGGCGGGAGATCTCGTCGAACCCGTTAAGAAAACTTACAACAACGCACAAATAAATGATTTTTTCAATGACATGCTGGAAGATATGACCGAGAACCTGCAGATCTTTTCCCGCCAGGGACAACAGGTCGTGCCCGGCATGCCGATGATGATGCCGGAGGGCGATCAATTTCACCCCTATCAGGTAAATCTCCTTGTGGACAATTCGGAACAAAAGGGTCCGCCGATCATCGTTGAATCGCATCCAACTTACAAGAATCTGTTCGGAAGTATCGAGCGGGTCGTGGATCGCAGTGGTGTGTGGAAAACCGACTTCAGCAAAATTACGGCGGGATCTATTGTCAAGGGCAACGGAGGATATCTTGTATTGAACCTCATGGACGCCATCGTGGAACCCGGGGTTTGGCCTGCACTGAAGAGATCCCTCAAGACCAAAAAAATGGAAATCCAGACCTATGATCCCTTCTATCTGTTTACGACTTCAGGCCTGAAACCCGAGCCCATTGATATGGATCTAAAAGTCGTCCTTATTTCCGATTCTTATCTCTATTACATCGCCAATGCCTACGACGAGGATGTAAGGAAAATCTTCAAGGTCAGGGCGGACTTTGACTCAAGCATGGACAAGAATGAAAACTCAATCCATCAGTTCGCAGAATTCGTCAAAATGCGAACCGATAAGGACGAACTAAAACCCTTTGACCGAACGGCTGTGGCGGCCCTTGTCGAACATGCCGTTCGAATGACTGGAAGGCAGGAGAAAATTTCAACGAGTTTTCCCCTGATTACAGATCTTATCAGAGAGGCCGATTACTGGGCCGAACAAGATCCAAAGATGGAGGTGGTCAAAGAGGCACACGTGGATCAGGCCATTGAATCCAGAATATTTCGATCCAATATGATTGAAGAAAAGATTCAGGAAATGATCGACCGCGGGACCCTGATGATCGATACGGACGGCGACGTCGTCGGCCAGGTGAATGGGCTCGCGGTATACAGCATGGGGGATTACATGTTCGGGAAGCCCTCTCGTATCACGGCCTCCACGTCAATGGGCCGTGCAGGGATTATTAATATCGAACGAGAGGCTGACATGTCCGGAAGCACCCACAACAAGGGGATCCTGATCCTAAGCGGTTACCTGAGGAAGAAGTTTGCCCAGGAGAAACCCCTGACCATGAGCGCCAGCATTGCCTTCGAACAATCCTATAGTGGCGTGGATGGGGATAGCGCCTCATCTACGGAGATCTATGCCTTGCTATCCAGTCTGTCAGGTGTACCCATAAAGCAAAATATTGCGGTAACGGGATCTGTCAATCAAAAGGGCGAGGTGCAGGCTATCGGAGGGGTAAACCACAAGATAGAGGGATTCTTTGATTGTTGCCAAAAGGAAAAGCTGACCGGACAGCAGGGCGTCATGATCCCGGAATCCAATGTGAAAGACCTGATGCTCCGCAAGGATGTGGTTGAGGCCGTGAAAAAGGGCAAATTCCAAGTCTATTCCGTGAAGAACGTTGATGAAGGTATCGAGATTCTCACAGGAAAAAAAGCGGGACAGAAGAAGGCTGACGGCGCCTATCCAAAGGGAACCATTAATGCCCTGGTCAATGATAGATTGAAAGAACTTGCCGAAGGCTTTAAGAAATTTGGAGAAGAAGAGAAAAACAATCAGAACAAGAAGAAAAAGGGAGGAAAAGGCAAGTCTAAGAAAGAGTAGTGTGTAATGACCATAAGTATTGCGTCTGCTGATAGCCCCATTGATGAAAAAATCGCCTGGGCAGAGAATTGCTACAGGTCAAAGGGGCGGATAATCCTAAGAGATAAAAGGGTCCGCGATCTCCTTCAAAGGCTTCGAGAGGCAGCCCGCCGTTCTCATGATGAGATGGTCCAAACGGGTTTGGTGAGCATTTGCAGAAATTGCGAGGAGAAGGAAGGAGGATCGTGCTGCGGACTGGGACTGGAAAGGAAATACACGGGCCTCCTCCTGCTTATTAATCTATTGCTTGGAACAGAAATCCCGAAAAAGAGGCTCGACCCTTCAAGCTGCTTTTTCCTCGGGGAAAGGGGCTGCCATTTGCAGGCCCGCCAAATTATCTGCATCAATTATCTCTGCAAAAGCGTTACCGACCGCATAGAACCCCAAAACCTCGCCGCCCTGCGGGAAAAAGAAGGGATTGAAATCGAAACCCTCTTTCTCCTCAATGAAAAAATCAAGGACATATTGAATAACCATTGATCCATAAAAACTCACCAGGGAATACCGCGGTGGTCTTGAAGACTATTTTTCGAAGACCAAATCTCAAATCTTTATGATACAGTGTTGACTCCAAGAACAAAAAAGGCATTATTGCGAGTTGCCGATTTCTACGACCAGAGAAAGGTCGGGCACGTGGGCAACCTGGGATTCAGGCGTTCCTCGGATCTTACGAAACTGTTGACCTGTCTGGAAACGATGATCGAGCAGGGTCATTTGATCCCTGGCCAATCCACTTTCCTTGATTTGGGTTGTGCCGACGGGCGGGTCAACGTGTTATTGAGCTATTTGGTGAATGTATCCGCAGGGATTGAACTGGATGAATGGACCCTGGATGAATACGGGCAGATCAGGAGTCAACTGGATCTCCGCCTTAAAAAGGATTCTCACCCCTTACCGTCCGATAACATCTACCTTTTCCACGGCGATTCCATGGATGAGACCCTTCATGAGAAAATCAAAGCTCAAACGGGTGTCGGCTTTGAAGCGTTCGATCTATTTTATACCTATCTCACGATGCATGAAGAATTTGCGGGGATGATCGCCCAAAGGGCGAAGCCGGGTTCTATCTTTATGGTCTATGGCCTGGAACGGATCATGCCGAAGTTTGAGGGCATGAAGCCCTTAACGCCCCAAAACCCATTGGAAGGCATTCTCGCTCTATATCAAAAAATATAAAGTAACGCCTCTTCCCCTTTTCATAATCAACTTCATACCAAGTCTTTTAAGCTTCCTTTACTTTGAAAAGGTCCTGGATTTGGAAAAGCACCTAGATGTTAGTAATTTTCTGTTAAAAAGATGATAAAGAATTTATCAAAATTTTAATTCGTTAATAAAATTAATTAAAAAAAAATTAAAGCTTGATATTTTTGGTTTATTCATTTAAAATTTTATAAAATAATGTTTCTGCTATTTATTATTAAAATAATGTAAGGTATTTGTCGATAAACTTCTAAAACTACTCTTCCATATTTTATTCGTCTTCGCAGAACAACCTGTTGCGTGACAATCCTCTTCTGACGCCCTGGCCTAGCCTCCTTCGCTAAAATAGCGAGAGCTACGTCGGCTTTTGAATGGCCGACGGTGTCACAGTGGCCTGTCGTAATGAAGTGGAATTCCCGCTCAGCGGGGCTAAGATTTATTAATCATAAAGAAGTGGAATTTACCGGCCTTACTTCTGCCTGGTTAATCCTTCTCTGGAGGATCCCACAATCTGTGATGGAACGCAGGGAGCCTTAATAAAAGTATAAAACTAGAAAGGAGAATCTATTTTGGCAAAGATCATGACAACCAAAGAAATAGCGAAATATCTGAAATTGCATGAAATAACAATATGTAAATTATCCAAGGAAGGTAAAATACCTGCAAAGCAAATTGGTAGGGTCTGGCGATTTGACAAAGAGGTTATTGATGAATGGATCGCCAAAGGCTAATAAAATAATGAAAGACCGTCTTCCCGTTTCCCCGTGTACTTGTCGTTCTAAACCCGAACCAATTCAGATA
>CAYWMP010000058.1:0-29845 GCA_964459445.1 uncultured Desulfobacteraceae bacterium | reverse complement strand
CTGTCAGATTTGTTTGACTCGTTTAGTCAAAGAATCGCGGTGTAAGGAGCTAAACCTGCAGAACCTGCCCCTTCGCAAGGACTGCTCGTACTGCAAGGGAAGGTGAACACTAAGATCAATTTTCAATCTTCATTTCCTGAATCCATGAACCTAAATCATATACAGAATGTATACGTTCATATACAACATGTATACGGAAGAGTATTCTAAAGGCCTTTTGTCGCTTTTTCCTACTGTCGACTGCTGATTGCCGATCGCTGACTTGCTATCTGTTCCCCAATTTCCCACTTTCCCCTGCCCGGCCATTTCTATAAGAGCAATGGCGGATCAATTTTAATACAAAAAGGGGTATGGATAAATGTTGACACGCGTAACCTTTCAGGTTACGTATATGATTATGATAAAATCTTTCAAGCACAAAGGATTGGAGGAATTTTTCTATACAGGCAGTAAGAAAGGGATTAAGCCCGATCACGCAAAAAGGCTTTCAAGAATTCTTGACCGTCTTAATGCCGCACACAAAATTAAAGATATAAATTATCCCGGTTCTTTCCTTCACCGCTGAGTGGCGACAAAAAAGGCCTTCATGTAGTAAAGGTATCCGGCAACTGGAGAATCTTTTTTGAATTCATTGATGGCGACGCCTATGTCGTTGATTACGATGATTATCATTAGGAGCAATAAAAATGAGAAGAATGATTAGACGCCCAACGCATCCCGGAAGCATTATTAAAGAAGATTATCTTTTGCCACTTTCCATAACAATCAAAGATATGGCTGACACTCTCGGTGTTTCCAGAAAAACATTATCTAAAATCATAAACGAGAAAGGGTCCATAACCCCTGATATGGCTTTACGATTATCACGTGCTTTCGACACCACGCCTGATTTTTGGCTAAATTTGCAGCAAAACTATGATTTATGGCATGCAGAGACCGCATCAAAGGAATGGCAAAAGGTAAAACCAATCCCACAGAGCGTGCTCCACAATCATTCATCGTCCCCCAGCTAGAAAGGCAATCAAGACCAACCGGGGAGGGACAAGCGTCGTTGATGCTTGCATATTGCCGACTGTTTATTGCCGACTCATTCTTCAATATTCAATCTTCAATTCCCTAATCCCTAAATGCCTCAATTTCTTGGTCCCCATTCTTCAATCTTCAATAGCCTGTCCTCCGAAGCTCCAAAAGCGTAGGAGGATCAATCTTCAATTCTAAGGTTCCCCAATCCCCCCAGCCCTCCGTAGCTCACCGAGCGCAGGAGGGTCAATCCCTAAATCCGCAAATCTTTACCCCGTGAAATTCACACATCTGACCGCGAAGTTTACCATGTGAAATCCTCCCCATTTCACTCTGGCGCATTTCACTGGGCCAATATTCAATATTCAATCATCATTCTTCAATTTTAGATCTAATTATTCCCTAAGCATTGACATTTGTATTATTTTGGTCATAACCTACCGAATATTCCTATCCGCCAACCTCATCCAAGAGGTTATCTCATGGAGCAACCACTCAAATACTGCCAATCTATCTCCTGATGGAGGAGAATTTTTCCAGTCAGGAGATTCTCGGGAAACAAGGACGTTGTATAAAAGTGATTTGAGAAGTTGTTTTGGAGCCAACGTCCCCCCCCTTGACGTCCTTGACCCTTTTTGAGCTTTTTCTATTCCCTTTTCAGAGGAGGCACAACCGTGAATGGTGAAATTGTAGGCGTAGTCAGCTTTTGGGGCGGTATCGCAGGAATCACAGCTCTCGTCCTATTGTTTCTCTTCCGCATGATGGATCGCGACAGTAGGGTCGCGGAACTTCAGGGTTTCATCAAGACATTTGCCCTGCGAAGCGAACAGACACTGAAGCAATCTGATGAAATTCTTGGTCTAGCGAAAAGTCAAATCGCGTCACAACATGTTAGACCGGACCTGTCTACCTATTTTGCAAATCAATGGAAGTTCATTGAAAAGACCTTTCACAATCGGTACGAGAAGGCGGACATATGTAGAAGAATAGTCCAACGCTACGTGGAGAACAATCATACCGTACTCGTCGATTCCGGTTCTTCGGTCGATTTAGTGACGGGTGAGTTATTGAGATCCGACCTCACGAACGTTCATGTTTTCTCTAACAACATCTTTGCTGCAATGCATCTTGTGGGTACGAAACGCGTGAGCCTGCAGCTATTCGCTGGGAGGTTTAACGACAAGTTCGCCGCAACATACGACCCAGATAACAACGCCTTGCTAGGACGCCTTGGTATCAACGTATATATTCTGGCGGCCACTGCCATCAGACACAAGGAAGGGATCACGGTTCACAACGATGACGAAGCAAATAGGGAATTCAAACGTGCTGTTATTGAAGCTTTCTGTTCGTCAGAGGGCTCCAGATTGATCATCGCAGTCGATGAATCAAAATTTTTCGAACCGCTTGAGAACCATTGGAGTGTAGTTTCCGAAACTCGTTGGGCCCAAATCATCGCCAACCATTACGATCGAATCGTTTTAGTTACTGCGCAAGTCCAAGACGGTGTCACTCAGGAGCAACGCCTGCAGTTCAACACAGAAATTGATAAATTCCGAAGATCGCGTATAGAACCCGACATTGGCCACACCTAGAGGATCAATTTACCTTTGTAGGATAGTGAGGTGGTGAGGCTGGAGGTCATGAAACGGGGTTTAGGTCTCAAAATTCAACAATCCAGAAACCCTAATGTCAAATGTTGCGACCTCTGACCCCCATTCTTCGCTCGGGTTAGGGAGCGTTTTTCTCTTAAGGAATCTTATCCCTGAAGGATCACACGGAAACTAGCTACTTGCTGGATGGCTCGGACGCTCCGCGCCTGCCATCCAGCGAATTCACTTGACAGCGTCCGTCCATGATCCCTCCGGGCTCATTACGGGACTTGCAAGCGATCCGCCGCGCGTTAGGTTAAAATATGGGTCAACTTCCACAAAATCTGAAAACAGCACTCCAAGAAATTGGAGAATTATCAGCCCTACTGTTCCTGCACATGACACGCGATCAGGAAGGGCTTGATAGATGGAAAGTGTTTCGTAACTATACTGATGAAGGTTGTGATTTGGTTCTTATGGGGCCTAGCTGCCAGATAAACCTTGAGGTGAAAACCCGGCAGAGCCTTTTGGTGTCGCGTCAGCCTAATATGGTTCAGTTCACAATTACTAAAAAAGAAAAAGAATCGTCCCAGTTTGTACTCGCCTACTGGTTCAACAAATCAACTTTTTTCATAGTCCCAACAGAGGATTTACGAGAGACGTCGAGTAACGGAAAGACACTCTTCAAATTCACCGCTAGGTATTCGGAAGTAGATACTGATTTCACTAACGCGTGCAAGTGCTACGCAGATGACTGGGCTCGAATCGTATTGGCAATTAATGAAAAATCCTGACCTCTGGCTCCATCGGACCGCAAAAGGCTGGCGGCTGTTGGTTTTACGAATTCATATTAAATTCTTAAGTGGTGAAGGCCATGTTCCTTTTACGGCCCATGAGCCATGCGTTAGCTTACCAGGGAGAATAGAAAGACATGACGACCGTGTTCAAGCACAATCCATTAGATTTCGGGACCGCACTGAGCGCGAAGCTGGCTAGCAGGTCACGTCACGTGTGTGTGTTCCTCGGCGCAGGAAGCGCACAAGCATGCGGCCTTCCGGGCGTGAAGCAACTACAGCAAAAGGTGGTATCGGCCTTGACGACTAATGAGCAAAAGGCGTTTCAGTGCCAACTAGAAGAGTGCAATCTCGAAGAAGCGCTTACGCGCATCCGTCGCATCGTCGCTTTGGTCAGCGACGAGGAAGAATTTGACGGCCTGACGAAAGAGAAAGCTACGACTTTGGATGCCGCCGTATGCAAAGCCATCGTCAAGGCGCTCGACATCCAAAACGCCAACCTCGAACCCTTTTATCGATTCGCTTCCTGGGCCGCACGTGCGGACTACAATCTCCCGATCGAACTCTTTACAGTGAATTACGATTTATTGTTAGAGACCACTCTAGACAGCTTGCGGGTGCCTTACTTCGACGGCTTCGTCGGTACCGTTCGAGCTAGATTCCACACGGAGCTTGTCGAAGGCAGGGCTGGATCTGATCGGGAATGGATGCCCGCGTTTTTTGTTCGACTTTGGAAACTTCATGGCTCTGTAAATTGGGCTTGGGAGAAGGATCGCACAATCATTCGGTTGGGCCAACCAATCTCCAAAGGTGATGCCGCCGCCATCTTTCCTTCCGACACTAAGTACGAGGAATCCCGGCGGGTTCCGTTCGTTGTATTGCAGGATCGCTTTCGGCGGGCATTACACGAACCAGAAACAATTCTCTTGATTTCAGGGTACTCCTTCAGTGACTCGCATCTGAACGACATGATCTTCGATGCAGCTTCCCGTCGCCCGCGCTCAGAATTCCAAGTCTTCTGTTACTCGGATATTCCGGAAGTATTAGTCAAACGAGCCATGGTCACGCCCAATTTGCAGGTTACCAGTGGCCGCGAGGCAATCCTCGGCGGTGTGCGGGGGGAATGGAAGTCCCCTGAAGACCCGCCGCCCGGCCTTTGGGTTGACGACCAATTCGTTCTTCGTGACTTCACACACTTGTCTGCCTACCTCGCTCGAAGTGTGCCCCAGGAACCGGAGAGTGAAACGCTCATGCGCGAATTTCTCGAAAAGGCCATCACGAAAAGCGTGGTCGAAGGAGGCACGAGAGACGATGCCTGAGCGAGATCCTACCTGCATAGGTAGAGTACGCCATGTCCTTGGCGCAACAATAACCGTAGCTCTTGATTCTGACTTGGCGGGTGTTGCTCCCATCTACCGTGGACGACTACAGCCAGTCGGCCAAATCGGTTCGCTCGTGCGCATTCCGCAAGGACTTGTTGACCTCATCGCTACCGTGAATCTCGTTGGCATTGCTGAATTGGCCGGACCTCTAACACCAACCGATGCCATTCAATCTGACGAGCGCTGGCTCCAAGTTCAGTTGTTGGGCGAGATTGATCGTGCAACTGGTCGCTTCCAGCGGGGAGTGGGGTCGTACCCTGGCTTGGATGACGCCGTGCATTTCGCTACGCCTGATGAACTCAGGTCGGTTTTCCCGCCACCCGACGACGAACACATACGCTTAGGGCGCTTGGCTGCTGCCGAGGAAGTACCTGTTTCTTTAGATGCTTCGTGCCTCGTTGTCCGACATTCCGCAGTCGTAGGATCCACGGGTTCTGGGAAAACAAGTGCAGTCGCTTCGTTAATGCAGGCTTTCGTGAACGGGGGATGGCAGGCGGCCAATATAGTTGTCGTCGATCCGCATGGAGAATACGCGCCTGCCCTGAAGCATAGTGCCTCAGTGCGAAGCGTTCTCGCCGTCGGAGCCAATCGACTCCGTGTTCCTTACTGGGCGCTACCTGCCTCGGATATAGTGCGTATCTTCGCGGGTACCCCTGGGGGCCCCACATTCGCCAGTCGTTTCGCGGAACTCGTGGTCGAGGCTAGGCGTAAATTCGTTGAGGATGCGGATTGGCTGACGCTAGATCCAACTACTGTCACTGCCGATACACCAGTACCCTTCGACATCCGTCCCATCTGGTACATGCTAGACTCGAAGAATCGGGAAACCCGTACGAACAAGGGTGACCCGGACACGGCCAGGCAGACGGACCCGGGCGATTCAGCCACTCTGTGCGCAGCGCAGTTTGAGCCGTACGGCCCGCAGGTCAAGAACCGCACAAAGGCCCCATGTACGGCGCCCATGGAACAACCCCGGACCTTCTCCGTCTGGGGCTTATCGACCCGCAATTGCGTTTCTTCCAGGAGCCAATTGGCGATCCGAAGGGACAAGATCCCCTCGTTGAGGTTATGCAGGAGTGGCTTGGCAAAAAGCAGGCCGTCTCGGTCCTTGATTTCAGCGGTGTTCCGGCTGAAGCCGCTGACGTCGCTATCGGCGTCGTGCTCAATCTCCTCTTTGAGGTCTCGCTGCGCGGCAAACCGGGCGGACCAGGGATTGGTCGGCCCAGCCCAGTTCTTGTAGTGTTGGAAGAAGCCCACCGGTATCTCGGTGAAGGCGCGAGCACACTGACGCGCAATTCGGCCAACCGAATAGCGCGGGAGGGTCGCAAGTACGGGATTGGGCTTTTGCTGGTTACTCAGCGTCCGACGGAACTCCCTAAGACGGCGTTAGCCCAGTGCGGTACCATTATCGCGCTTCGACTGTCAAATTCCGATGATCAAGGCACGATCAAGTCAGCACTTCCGGATGCGGTTGCCGGGTTAGCTGCCGTGCTTCCTTCACTTCGCACACACGAGGCAATCATCAGCGGTGAGGCCGTGATTCTTCCTGCGCGCGCTTGCCTTGACAATCCAAATCCCTGGCCACAAGCCGAGGATCCGTCACTGCAGCCATGGCGCCAGGAACCGCGACTGCCCGATATCGGACCTGCCTTGGCGTCATGGCGCGGCACCTATGAGGAGGTGGAAGAATGATTGAATGGATTCCTGTTAGCAGTTCATCTCGAATCGTCGCTGAGGCATACGATTCAGAAACCGAGAAAATCTACGTCCGGTTTCCAGATGGCGTGGAGTGGTGGTATGCGGCTTGTCCATCCAATGTCTGGGAGGAGTTTACCGCACCAGGGCAGTCGCGAGGCCAATACATCAGCAGAATCCTGGATTTCAAGCCACATGGAAGACATTCAGGCTAACACGCGTTGGAGAGGGATCGGGCTTATATCGCGGCTTTTTGGGTAAACATTTGCAAAACCCTAAAATTTACTTTAACTACTTTTTTCATACAACCGCCCGTCCCATCAGATCAGCGTTAGCTCTCTTTGTTTTGAAATGATGAGGTGACAATGTTCAAATTCATCCACGCAGCCGATGTTCATTTGGATAGCCCATTGCGCGGTCTATCTCGCTATGAATCTGTACCTGCGGAATCCATTCGTAATGCGTGCCGAAGAGCTTTCGAGAACCTCGTAGATCTAGCTATTGAAGAGAAGGTCTCGTTCGTTTTGTTGGCAGGCGATCTCTATGACGGTGATTGGAAGGATTACAGTACCGGCATATTCCTTGGCCAGCAGATGGGCCGACTCGGCCAGCACGACATCTCGGTTTTCGCAGTTGCTGGAAACCACGACGCCGCCAATCGAATGACCAAAGCCCTGGATAGCCCCGCCAACATGACGATCTTATCGTCTCGGAAGGTTGAAACAAGAAAAATAGATGATTTGGCGGTTGCGATTCATGGGCGGAGCTTTGGAAAACAGCACGTTTATGAGAATCTCGCGGTCGGATTTGCTGCCGCCGAGAAAGGAGTGTTCAACATTGGTTTACTGCATACTAGCCTCGATGGCAGAGAAGGCCATGCGATGTATGCCCCTTGTTCAGTAGATGATCTACGCTCCAAGGGCTATCAATATTGGGCGTTGGGGCACATTCACAAGCAAGAATTTGTTTCCCAAGATCCATGGATCGTGTTCCCTGGCTGTGTTCAGGGCCGTCATATTCGAGAGACCGGTGCCAAAGGATGTGTGCTCGTTACAGTCGAAGACAGCGCTGTGAGCGCAGTAGAAAAGTGCGCGTTGGATGTTTTGCGTTGGGTCGAGTGCAGCGTCGATTTAACAGATGCTGCTGAAATGCGAGAGGTGCTTGAGCGCGCTCGAAAATCCATTAAAAACGAACTAACATCAGCGAACGGAAGACCTATCGCAATGCGCATCCGTTTTGAAGGCGCAACCTCAATATCAGGCAAGATAGCAGCCTACCCAGAACGATTTGAGCAGCAAATCAAAGCACTTGGTGCAGAAATCGCCGGTGATGATTTGTGGATTGAGAGGGTTGAAAATGCAGCGGTCGGTAAGCTCGATTTGGAATCTACGTTGTCCGACGATAGCGCATTCGGAAAACTTCTCAATGACATATTAGCTACACCAGAAAATCCAGACAAAATTGGCGGCCTCAAAGATGTGATTGCCGATCTCAGGCAGAAGATTCCATCAGAGGCTTTTGGCGCTGACTCCGCCCTGAATCTTGATGAAAATCAAACCATCGAGCGCTTGGTTGAGGAGGCCAAACATATGTTGGTTGGCAGGTTATTGACGGTGGGAGTTGCCAAATGAGAATCGACCGCCTCGATTTGATTGCATACGGTCCCTTCACCGACATATCATTGAATCTATCGGACGGAGATTCTGGAATACACTTGATATACGGGGACAATGAAGCGGGCAAGAGTACCTCACTGAGAGCTCTCATCGCATGGTTGTTTGGTATTCCAACCCGTACCAATGACAATTACCTTCACTCGAACCCTCAACTACGAATTGGCGGGAAGCTCAGGCTTTCAGGCGGTGAAGAAATAGAATTCATTCGGAGGAAGGGTACGAAGGGTACTCTGTTGGATCCCGGCACTGATGCCGCCCTCGACGATTCGATTTTATTGCCGTTTTTGCCAGGAGGCATTGATGAGAATCTATTCACAAAATTGTATGGAATAGACCATGGTAGAATGGTAGAGGGTGGCCAGGAGCTTCTAAACCAGTCTGGCGACCTCGGTCAAGCACTCTTTAGTGCTGCAGTTGGTACCGCAAGTCTCCGCGAAATATTGTCCGATTTGCAAAATGGCGCTGAAGAACTTTTCAGGCCTCGAGCTTCTACTAAACTTGTGAACCAGGCAATATCGAATTTCAAAGAAGCAAAAAAGCGAATCAAGGATTCGAGTCTTCCTGTTGCAGAATGGAAAAGGTTACAAAAAGAACTCACTGACACCCTTTCCGCCATTCAACAAGTTGAAGAAGATATCAATGGAAAAAGCAAAGAAAAGAGCCGTCTGGATAGGCTCAATCGCGTAAGGGGCGCGTTGGCTGAGCGCCGTGGAGTAATGGCTCGAATTGAAGAATTGGGAGAAGTATTGGTACTTCCGGAAGAGTTCGACGAACAATACAAAAACGCTAGAGACAGACTGCAAAATGCAAGTGAAGCTAAAGCTAGGGCCGAAGCCAAGCTGTCTCGCTTAAAAGAAGAATTGGAAACGTTGAATGTCCGTAACGATTTACTAGATAACGAAGAGGCCATTTTAGCCATTTACAAAGAATTGGGAGCTGTTGAAACAGCAATCAAAGATCGTCCCCAGCAAGATGGAAAACGGCGTCTGTTGCAAAACGAGGCTAAGCAACTGCTAAAGGGCGTACGTCCCGATCTCGGTCTCGATGATTCCGACCAGCTGCGACCCCTGACCAACAACAAAAAGTGGATCTCCGGTTTGGCTCAGAAGCATAGTCTCCTGAATCAAAAAATGGAAAAGGCCAAAACCACACTGCAGGACGTCGAAGACGAACAAGCGGCAATTGAGAAAGAGCTGGCTGAACAGGCTCAATCGAAATTTGAGCTAAGCGAACTGAAGGCGGCGGTCACCTCTGCTCTCAAGGTTGGTGACCTGGAACAGCGACTAGCCGATTCACAAAAACGCGATTCAGATGAGAAAGCGGCCTGTGAGGATGAGCTTTCTAGGCTAGGAAGATTTTCTGGAACAATCGAATCGCTTTCAAAAATTGCCATGCCCGTATCAGAGACTTTGGACAGGTTTGAGAGAGAGCTCGATCAATTGGACGAAAAAATTAGAGATTATGGTCGCAAGCGAAAAGAACTTGAAGAGGAGGAAAAACAGGCAGAGCAGGACCTAAAAGCGCTGTTATTGAGTAGCGATGTGCCGACGATTTCGGAGCTTGAAGAAGCGCGGTCGTTACGGAACACGGGATGGAATCTCATAAAGCGAAAGTACATCGAAGAAATTGATGTAGGAAAGGACATCGCGAAGTTTGTGTCTGATTCCGATCTCCCGACATTTTATGAGCAAAAAATCGAAGTTGCAGATAACGTATCGGATCGACTTCGGTTAGACGCAGATAAGGTGGTGAAACGGGCTGATCTTGAGGCAAAGATTGAAAACCTAAATTCCCGTCACAACGACATCACAGAAGAGGTCAGAAAGGCGAGTCAGGAAAAGGAATCATATCAAAAGGAATGGGATTCTATATGGGAGCCATTGGGAGTAGATCATGGATCTCCACGGGAGATGAAGCAATGGCTTTTTAGACTAGACAAGCTTCTAGCGAACGTTCTGGCAGCGAATACCATTTCTGGCGATGCAAGAAAACTCGCCGAGGATTGTAAAGCCCTCAAGGAAGCCGTCTCGTTACAAATAATAAAATTTGATGATTCAATAGATCTACAAGAGATGAGCCTTGAGGCCATGATTAATCTGTGTGAACAGCGAATCGAACAAGAGGAAGCGACTCTCGAACGGAAACGCCGATTGGAGCATTCGCTGGGCGGTACAGAGATTCGCATCAAAAGAGCGCGCAAAGAGCTTACCTCAACAGAGAACGGTCAATCCAATTGGACACAGGAATGGGGGCAAGCCATTGATGGCTTGGGGTTGAAAACTGATGTCCACCCGGAACAAGCGACTGAGGCATTCGATCAGCTATTGGCATTTCTTGATAAATTCGATAAATCAGAAGAACTACGCAGACGAATTTACGGAATAGACCAAGTATCAGAGAAATTCAAAAAAAAGGTGTTCGAGTTCGCCGATAGTATTGGGTTCAAAGGAGACGGTCAAGAGGCGAGCACTATTGCTGCTCAGTTAAACCGAGACCTGAATGAGGCGCGTGAAGCGCGTGCAAGCCTTAGAAATATAAAGACTCAGGAAAAAGAGTTAAAGGAAGAAATCGAAGACGCTGACATAACGATTCGAACGGCACAGGAGCAGCTTGTTTCACTGAGGGAGCAAGCTGGTGTTGAGACTGATGATGAGCTGGAAACGGCCGGTGAAAGCTCACGAAAAATGCGCGAGCTGCAGCAGAAGCTCGATACGCTTGAACAAGAGCTCACGCGCAATGGGGATGGCTTGAGTATTCAAGAATTGGAGAAAGAGGCCAGCAATTCGGATATCGATACAATCGAGGGTGAACTGGAGAGAGTATCCTCGGAACTGAAAGAGCTGCAGGCAAATAGGGACACGCTACGCGACCAACGACAAACGCTTCAAAACGAGATAAAGGCGAAGGATGGCAGTGCCGCAGCCGCCAATGCATCAGAGGAGGCAGAACAGCAACTTGCCACCATGGTTTCTGGTGTTGAGCAGTACCTTCGCCTGCAAATCGCTGCGCTCATCCTTAAACAGCGAATAGAGGACTATCGGAAAAAAAATCAGGCTCCGGTTCTGGCGAGGGCTAGTGAGCTCTTTTCCAAACTCACCCTGGGGTCCTTTGCGAATCTTCGGGATGAATTGGACGAAAGCGGCAAGCCCATCATGCTCGGTGTTCGTCCAAATGATGCAGAGGTGTCCGTCGGTGGGATGAGTGACGGAGCCCGAGATCAGCTCTACCTGTCACTTCGCCTCGCTACCCTCGATCAACATCTGAGCAAGGGAGAGCCCATGCCCTTTGTCGTCGACGACATTCTCATAGGCTTTGACGACAATCGTACAAGAGCCTGCCTCGAGATCCTCGCGAAGCTGGCGTTCAGTACCCAGGTCTTGCTTTTCACTCACCACAGGCGGGTTCTTGAGCTAGCAGGTAATCTTGAAGCGAAGGCAGGAATTTATACCCATGAATTGGTTTGAGGGTTCAATTGTAAACTCTGCATGAGAGTGAAGAGTAGAGTAGCTTCCCCGCCGCCATCCCCTGGTTACCCAGGGCGGTCTCAGGCTTAATTTTTTAAGAATGTCCCGTAACGCCAGGTCCTTCAATCAGATTGCTGTCCCCCAGTCAAACGCTGACGGGCTCTTTCCCAAGCTGCTTTAAAGAGACAACTTAATGACCAGTATTGAATGCTAGCGTTGTTTGATGAATAAGGAGTGTTTCGGAGCAAACAAATAAAGGACCAAAAGGAATAAAAATGAAAGCCAGGGCATCAGATTTGTCGACGGAGATGATGGATTTGAAGAAATGCCAGATTGATCTACTCAAGATAGCAATTGCGCTCTTTACAGCAATGTCTTCGATTCTAATTGCTTTCTATAATGCTAGCAGTCCTTTCACTGCAATCTATGAAGACGGAAGCGTGAATTACAAAATGATAGCAGTGTTTGTTGGGCTCTCTAGCATTATACCCATACTTTTCCCCTATCTTTCTTGGATTATTATTTATAAGAGCAGGTCCCTATTTAGAATATCTTCATATCTAAGGCTTTTGGAACACTATAAGGTTGTACCTGATCCATCTCCAGATATCGAAGTTTACGATTTTAACTATGAGAAGCTATACCGGGAAATGAGGAAAGATAAATGGTTATTAGATCGATTTACCGAAAGTTCATTTCGCAATTATCTCAACAGATGGCGTCCATACTCATACTGGCAGAGAATATATTGTGAGCATGAACAATGTGATTTAGAATCACCTTATAAAGGTGGATTCTACTCTAGAATACTTCGATTCATCACATATATGACAACGATATATTTCGTTCTTGCTTTGCTTTTTACGATATCTTTTATAGCTGACATCATCTCATCTCCAAAGTATTCATGGCATGCCGTCGAAGTGCTCCCTTTTTACGCCTTTATCATAATAGCTATAGCGTATTACACGTACAATATTATTCTCACATTCAGGCACAACAAGGAGCTTCTAAATATACCCTTTTCCCAAGATGCACAGTACCGTATGTGGAATCGAGCTTATGAGCGAATTAAGGCAAAGAAAAGTAAAATCGTTCACCTTGAGAATAGAGAGTTTCATAGAAAAAAGTGCAAACCTACACCAGTGTATTTTACTCATAAAGGAAAGGAGTACGAAGGAAAAGTCTTAAACTTCAGCAAGAACGGCCTTTTCATCAAAAATAATTCGCCACTTCCTAGACAAGAACTATTCGATTTCAGAATTGAACCTTCAGCAAATAGGCGGTTGACTGGTGTTGGAAAGGTTGCTTGGAGCAATTCAACAGGGATGGGTATTTGTTTGGCATAGAGGACTCAGGTTGAACAAATAGAAATAACATCTGCGTTAACAACTGAAAGGGGTAAAGTAGAGAGTTTCCAGTACCAGCGCTCTATTCTACCCCTTTTTGGCCGATGACTGAATCTTAGAATTTCTCTTATGTTAGGGTAAAAAGGAGAAGCCATGAAAGCACTTCGACATATTGGTTCAATTGCCTTCGTGCTCGGGCTTTTTACCGCGGTATTTGTCGGGTTGCCTTGGTACGTAATGGTTGCCGATAATCCGGTCGTGCCCTGGTGGTTGAGGATCGCGGTTTTCTGTATTCTGGGGGGCATCCTTTTAGTGCTAGGGACTTTAGCGCTGGAGCAAAGGGCATACAAGACATCGGGAGAAGAGGCGCCGCCAGAAGAGGATGATCGCGGGTTTCTGCTTTTGAACTCAGACGTAGTGCCCGGGAAAGAAATCACCGAGATTCTCGGACTGGTCCAGGGACACACGGTATTTGCCGTGTGGCTTGGCAAAGACCTGTCTGCCATAGTCAGGCTTATCCTCGGAGGTGAATTGACCGAATACACCGAGATGATGAGGAGTGCCCGGTCAACCGCTACCGCGAGGATGACGGCCAAAGCGGTGGAAATGGGGGCCGATGCCGTCATCAATGTGCGTTATATGACGACGAGTGTCATTGGAAGCACGGCTGAACTCTTGGTGTACGGCACAGCTGTCAAGCTCAGCTAGTCGTGACCTAGCGACCCTAGGTTATGGTCGGGATCAGGGTCTTAATGAAAACGAATGAAGAGTTTTTTATTAGCCGCCCGCTCCCCTTCGACTTCGCTCAGGATCGCTCGACTGACCAGCCGTCGCTAAAGCTATGGCCCGGCAAGCACAGACTGATCCGCCAGGGGCAGACAAGCACGCAGATTTAAATTGAGAATTTGATTGCTTAGTATTGTTGGGGAAGGGTTTCACAGGAAAAATGAAAGATTTCTTTTTTCCCAAGAACCTCTTCCCGCTCTCAATCCCATATTTGGGATTGAGGCCTGCGTTGCAGGCAAACTAAGCAATCTGATTTGCCTCCGCGCCTTTGGGAACTCTGTGAGAGAACATCTAGTTGCAATTGACTTCGGCCAGGTCGGCCGGACTAAAGGTGTGCGTTTGCCCGCCATACTTCTGGCGGGCATGTCTGCGGATAAACTATTTTCAGATGATACTTTTGAAGCTTAGCCTGCAGTTTTTCAAGGTTGGCCTTTATGAAAGGAGCCATGCATGGATCCAAAACCTGATTTTGAGCGAATAAGGACAACCGTTCGCCATGAGGAACCGGACAGGGTGCCCCTTTGTGAGGTGCTTATCGAGTACCCCATCCAGAGTCAATTTTTAGGTCGGGAGATCGTGCCAGATGATCTTGAATCCCAGGTCGAATTCTGGGCCAAGGCCGGATACGATTATATACCTCTGACTGTGGGGATGATGACGCCGGGAAAAGTCACGCAGGAGTCAAAGATCTCCAAAGTGATACGAGATACGATGCTCAAAAATAAACCTGATGCTGAAGAGAATGATGCATGGAACCTGGAAACCCATAGCTTTATCAAAACCCGGGCTGATTTTGAAAAGTTTCCCTGGGAAGTTGCAGCTGAGTTGGATTTCAGTAGTTTTCATAGGGTCGAAAACCTTTTGCCCGAAGGTATGAAAGTTATCGCGGTTTCGGGTAAGGTCTTCACCCTGACATGGATGCTTATGGGGTTTAACCATTTCGCTTTGTCTTTGATCATGGACGAACAGTTGGTCGCCGACGTTTTTCGCAAGGTTGCTGAAATCCAGTTTCAGGCATTAGAAGAGATATTCGAATTGCCCTTTATCGAGGCCGTTTGGGTGGTCGATGATTTGGCCTTCGGCACCGGCCCCATGATTTCTCCCCAGGCGTTTCGGGACCATGTTTTCCCCTGGTATCGGGAAATGGCTGAGCGGTGTCATAAGAACAATCGTCTTTTTTTTATGCATTCGGATGGGCACCTCATGCCCCTTATGGAAGATATTATCGATATCGGTGTGGATGTTTTGCAGCCCATTGATCCCACCTGTATGGACATCATAGAGGTCAAGGAATTGTACGGTGACCGGCTCTGCCTGGCGGGAAACGTCGCCAACGAACTTTTACGAAGCGGGAGCCCGGATGAGGTCGAAGATTGCGTCAAAGAACTGATTGAGAAGGTGGCGCCAGGTGGCGGATATTGCCTTGGGGCGGGAAATTCCGTTCCGGACTGGGCAAAATTTGAAAATTATATGGCGATGAGGAAGGCAGCTTTACAATACGGATCTTACCCCATTCACATCTGAGTAGGAGGTGGAATGATGGGGCGAACTGTTAAACCGACCCATTATTGGATGCCTTGGCATCAGCCCATAGGAATTGAAAAAGGGCCTGACATAGGGGTGAAGCGATTCTTCTTTTATCTCGAATCAAATAGAACCTGCGAAACATAGGGATATCTTTCACCTTCAGGGCCTTGAGCATCCCGGCCTTCAGTTCTGTATCAACGGCCCTGGAGGAAAGGATGGATATCCCCAAGCCCGCTTTTATGCCTTCTTTCACAGCGGTAGAGGTACCGAATCGTCCCACGATATTAAGCGAGGGCTTTGTTTTTGATCCGGAGGATTGAAGATACTCCTCCATAATCCGGAGAGTGCCTGATCCGATTTCACGCATGATGAAGGGTTCTTCAAAAAGCTCTTGGATCGATACTGCCTTTTTTTCTGCCCAGCGGTGTTGATCGGGCACGGCCAGGACCAATTCATCTTTCCATACTTCATGCTGGACCAGAGCCTTATTCGAACACTTGGAGCCTACGACACCCAGTTCCAGCCCACCATCCAAGACACGGGTCTCAATATCACTCGTATCGGCAATGATCAGATTGACGGACACAAAGGGGTATTCTCCATGGAAACGCCCCAGGACCGCAGGTAGGATGAAGTTGCCGGGGATGGTACTCCCACCCATGAGTATTTCACCACGCCTCAATCCGAGGAATTCCTGCATCTCAAGACAGGCTGTTTTTTTCATTTCCAGGAGCAGAACAGCGTGTTTATAGAGCAGTTCGCCGGCCTTGGTGGGTACGACCTGTCTGCCCAAACGATCCAGAAGTTTAGTCCCAACCATTTTCTCAAGGGTGGCGATCCGTTCGCTCACCGAAGCCTGGGCCAGATAGACTGCATCGGCCGCCTTTGAAAAGCTTCCCAAATCTACGACTTTTAAGAATATTTCAAGCTGCCGAAGATCGAAGTCGATTGACAATGGATTCGATGGTTGGGAATCGGTCATGGTTCAATCCATGTTGCGAGTTCCGAGTTTCGGGTTCGGGGTTCAATATGGAGATTAAGCATTCTTAAACGCGCTACACGCAACCCGTAACGGTCTGTAAACCTTGAGCCTTAAGCCTTAAGCCTTGTACCTTTCATTTAAAGGTATGCAAACCAATAACTCTCAATCCCCTCAAAATTTCCTTTGACCGCGTCTCTGCCGCGGACGATATCACCATGCCCGGGCAGGAGGTACTCCACATCCAGTTTGGATAGTCTCCTGATGCTGTCCTTTAACTGTTCGCCGCTTCCTCCGGGCAAATCGGTCCTGCCGATGCCCTGGTTGAACACTACGTCGCCGGTAATCAGGACCTTGTTTTCAGGCCAGTAAAGGCAAACAGATCCCGGCGAATGGCCGGGCGCATGGATGACCTCGAAGTGTAAATCTCCAATCTCAAGGTCTCCTTCCTGCAATAGGATATCCGGTTCAAAATTGGATACCCCCAAGGCTTCACCATAATGAGGGGCGGTTTTTTTGATAAAGGCCATTTCGGCCTCAGATATTGCAATCAAAGTCGATGTACCCACGAAATCGCTGAGGCCCTCTATGTGATCCGGATGACCATGGGTGATAATAACAACATCGATCTGATCGGGTGTCAGTGACAGTTCGGCGAGCTCATCAGTGACATGCCCAAAGAGGTGTCGGTGTCCCGGATCAATAAGGATTTTTTTGTCGTGGTTTATGAAAAAGGAATTACAATTGTTGGCAGTTGCGCTGGCCCAAATAAAGGCATGAAGTTCATCGATAATTTTCATTTCAAATTGTCCTCATATTCAATTGTTTTTTTGAGGTCATTTATGATCTCAATTTCTATCAAGCCGCTTTTCAGGGTTGCTTTTTTGATGCAAGCACGTCTTCGAGGCTTGTTTCTTTGAACACATTCGCCATGGCCGCATGGGCCTTTCCCCAGACGGGGCGTACGGGACATTCGCCCGAATGTTCGCAGGCATTCTGATCGCCCACACAATCTACCAGCATGAGGTTTGTCTCCAAATGAATGAGGACATCCCACAGACTAATTTGCGATGGATCCCTTGAAAGCGAATGACCGCCTTTGGACCCCCGGAAGCTTTGAATCAGGTCTGCCTTTTTTAGCGGGATAATGATTTGTTCAAGATACTTATGGGGGATATCCTGGTTTCGAGAGATGTCACTCATGCTGATTGGACCATTCCCGTAGTTCTTCGAGAGTTCAAGCATGAGGCGTGTTCCATATCGACCTCTGGTGGATAGTTTCATAATGCGTCCTCTTGTCCCTGTTTTTTATGCACCGATTGGGGTAGGTTAAGCATAGTAGAAAGAGGATGGATGAGTGTCAAGGCGTTTTCCCCACCCCTGATCACCATCAAGGTATCATCTGTGTCGTTGCCTTCGATCGCTCCTCCCTGCGGCGTATTGATCCATACGCCTCGCTCGTCGCTCCTTGGCGCCTATCATCTAATACCTTGCTGGTGATCAGAGATAGTGTATAGAAAATTGATTGGGCTGTAATATCCTGATGTAGATGATGGTGGGCCTATTGGATCAATGGCTTGACAACAGGGGATGGGTAACTAAGCTATAATATACGGCATATCCGGAAAATATTGATTATTTTTGAGATGCCGCACAAGGTGTCAATATAAGTTGCTGCCCTAATAATTTGCGTGCTGCAGTGAGATTTGCGAACAGATACTAGATGCTGGTTCCTGGATGCTGGGATGTAAAAAGGAATGGTATTTCTTTGTTTTATCTAGTATCGAGCATCTAATAACCAGCATCGCTTCGCCTAGGCAATTGCGCTAAATACTCTTCGTCATTTTGAGATGGAGCTTCGCAATGTAATCATGGAAAGAAGGGATATTATGGGCAAAAACGGCGATACAGAAAATCAAGATGCATGTACCCAACTCTGCAAGGGTGTGGACGTGCCCTCTGAAGAAGAAATGGAGGCCCTAAACGCCCTGCGCGCCATCAAGGAAAAGGTCAGGGATCTTAAAAAACAGCGAACCGAGCTTTCTTCCTCCAATGAGAATGGAAACGGCGCCAGGATATCCGAGCTTGACGAAGAGATGGCTCTGCTGAAAAACGACTGGGATGAATGGGAAGCGAAGAGAAATGAGGCGGCCAGGCAGAGGATGATAATACTCGGACATGAGTCAGAATGACGATTGAATATTGAATAGTGAATATTGTCAGTTGGTTTTCTGAAACGCTTTTCAATATTCATTTTTCAATCGTCAATATTCAATTAACCGGGTCTTTCTGATAACAACACCTCCAACTCCATTGGCACCAGATTTCGCACGATCTGAAGCGAAGCGGTTTCACCCGCCCTGAGATCACTCAGGATTTGAACGAGATGCTTCCAGTTCCTGATTTGTTTACCATTCAAAGATGTGATAACATCCCCGCCCAATAGAATCCTCATATTTCCGACAATAGCTTCTCTATTGCCGCCCCTTAATCCGGCTTGATTGGCCGGACTGCCCGGAAGCACCTCCACAACCAACACCCCATCGTCGACGCCAAGTCCCAATTCCCTCGATAGGTCCGCGCTGATGGAAACGCCTGTAATGCCGAGCCAAGGCCGCTCGACCCGGCCGGAAGCGATAAGCTGTGTGGCGATTGATTTGCCACGGTTTATGGGAATGGCAAAGCCAATGCCTTGATACCCCCCGGACACGCTGAATATGGCCGTGTTAATACCTATGACTTCGCCATTCGAGTTGAGGAGGGGGCCCCCGGAATTCCCCGGATTAATGGCCGCGTCGGTTTGGATCAACCCACTGATTTGGGTCCCTTCTTTGGTCCTGATTTCCCGATTTACTGCGCTGACGATTCCGGTTGTGAGCGTGTGGGAGAAGCCGAAGGGGTTGCCAATGGCAATGGCCTTTTGACCCACATGAATCTGATCGGAATTGCCCAGCGTCGCAGTCGCCTCTACGTCCCTTGAGGGGATCTTGATAACGGCCAGATCAGAGGTGGGATCGCGACCCACAAGTTTGGCTTGAATTTTCTTACCGTCCGAAAGGGTGACCACAATCTTCTGGGCCCTTTCAACGACATGATTATTGGTGAGTATGTAACCCTTGCCGTCGATAATGACACCTGAGCCTTGCCCCTCCCGGGGTATGACTTCCATCCAGAAATTGACCCCCAGGGTCGTGGCGACGATGTTCACCACAGCGCGATGAACCCGATCAAATATGTCCATATTGATTTTTTCATCGGATGAGACGATTCTGGGGCCTATCTCCTGGGGATTTCGCGGCTGATTGAATTCCAGGGATTCGGAGCTTGGTCTGGGTTGGAAAAACCTGAAGATCTCTCCCCTTTTTATCCATATGACGATAAAGAGGATGATTAATAGCAGCCAGATGTATCTGATGATTTTTTGATTCATCTTAGGTTAAGTACCTTTCTCGTCAGTTCCTCTAATAAGATTCTAAATGCGATGGGTCCAATAGCACGAACGACTGATGGGCAAGTGGTCCTTTGAATTTAGAGGAAAGTATTCCAAACGTAGTAACTTGCTCGAGGCCTGTCAAGAAGACCGGCATCATTGTTTAAGCATCACCTTGAAAATGAAATGGGGCTTTGTCCTCACACCAATTAACATTGACATAATGCCAACCCTATTCTAATGAATAGACGACTTCTCTCGACGAATATGGAGGAAATGGCCATGAGGGACTCTAGGCGGATTGCTTTTCTGGTTGGCTTCACTTTATTTCTAACTATTTTAATAATTTCTGTATCCCTTGCTTCCGATAAAGGAGGCAATAAACTCACATTGAATGAAAGCATCGCGGAGGCCATAAAGGTGAATTGGGCGCTCAAGGCAAAACAGGAAAGGGTCGACCAATCGATCTTTGCGAAAAACCAAGCGCGGTCGGAATTACTCCCAAAACTGGGTACGACCTACGGCTACAGAAGATTAAGTGAGCAGTCGACCTTTCGATCGACGCTCGCGGGCGGCGGGGACATCGCCGTGAGTTCTCAGGACAACTATCAATGGAAGGGGACGCTCACTCAACCCCTTTTTACGGGATTCGGCTTGATCAGTTCCTATGAATTGGCCAAGTTAGGCATCGATCAATCGAAGCTCGATGTCGAACTGGAAGAACTGGATCTGGCCCTCCAGGTTAAGGAGGCCTATTTCAATATCCTTATCGCGGATCGGGGCGTTGAGGTGGCTGAAAAGGACGTTGAATCGCGCAAGTCGAATGCCGATGTAGCCAAAAATTTCTATGAAGTGGGCATGATACCCATAAATGATCTACTGCAGGCTGAAGTGGAATTGGCAAATGCGGAGCAGAGTCAGGTGAGGGCTGTAAATGCGGCCAGGCTGACGCGAGCACAATTTAATACGGTTTTGTCGAGACCGGTCAATGATCCGGTCGATGTTGTAGAGGAAGACATTCAATCCATCGGGGATGAGACAAGGGATCTTGATTCGAATTTGAAGAAGGCTTTGAAACAAAGGCCGGAGATCCAGGCCATTGATGTGAATCTCCTTCAAACCGATCAACAGATCCGGTTCGCAGAAAGCAAATTATACCCTGAAGTCTCTTTTACCTATGAATTTATTAAGGAAGGAGATGACCCAAGGGTTCGGGGCAGCGACTTTCATGACAAGGGCCATTGGGAGGCCCTGGCCACACTTTCCTGGACCTTTTGGGAATGGGGAAAGACTCATTTTTCAAAACGGGAACAGGAGAGTGTTAAACGAGAGCTCCTGCAAACGAGAAATTCCTTGGAAGACGGCATCAGTCTTGAAGTCAAGCAAGCCATGCTGGATTTGGAAACAGCAGAAAAAAACATCCCGACTACGAGCAAGGCTGTTGAGCAGGGCGAAGAAAATCTCCGGGTTAGCGAGGAACGCTACAAGGCCCAGGTCACCACTATTACCGAAGTACTCGATGCACAGACCCGATTGACACAGGCTAGGGTGAATTATTTTAGGTCCCTTTATGATCGAAGTCTCGCAAGGGCGAGGCTCTTGAGAGCGATGGGGGAATATTAAGAAAGTCGGCAATCGACAGTAGGCAGTTGACAAAATGAATTGAGGGATTGAGGAATTTGGGATTGAGGAATTGAAGATTGAATATTGAAAATTGAAGAGAGGAATTGGAGGATAAAAGAAAGCTGGCAATCGGCAGTTGGCGGTAGGCAAAAGGGACGATCACCGGAAGAATAAAATGAACATCGAACATTGAACGTTCAACTCGCCACAGGCGAGCAGGCACTTGTCCGGCGGATCGAATGTTGAATGTAAAAAATAAAGAAATAAAATTTTTGACCCGGAAGAACGGCCGACAGGGAGTTCGGTAAGAATCATAAAGAAAGAACCAGAATAATCTGTTTAACGCTCGGTATTGAATTTTTGCTTTTATTGGACGTTGGACGTTCGATGTCCGATGTTGGACGTTCATCTTTCAAAACAAATCCGCACAGCTTAAATGTAAAATGATCCAATTCTATCACGTTTCAAAGCGCTTTGGGCAGAACCGGGCCCTCAGTGATATCAATCTAAAGATTGGAAAGGGGGAATTCGTATTTATCACCGGCCCCAGCGGGGCGGGGAAAACGACGCTCTTGAGGTTGATGTTCGGCGCCCAGAAACCCAGTGAAGGGCAAATATTGATCAACCGGATTAATCTCAACCGTATCCGACGACACAGCCTTGACCTCCTGCGCAGAAGCATGGGGTTTGTGTTCCAGGATTTCAAGCTGCTTCCAAGTAAAACGGTCGCACAAAATGTCGCCCTGGCTTTGGAGGTAACAGGAGAGCGACCGGTCATCGTCAGGAAGAAAACCCATCAGATTCTGAAGGCCGTTGGTTTGTCTAAAAAGGAAAATGCCTACCCCCTTCAACTCTCGGGCGGCGAACAGCAAAGGGTCGCCATTGCGCGGGCGATTATCAATGATCCCACTCTCCTTTTGGCGGACGAGCCCACAGGAAACCTCGACCCCGACATCACACGAGAAATCATGATCCTCTTTAGAACCATTAGTCTAAAGGGAACGACCGTGATCATTGCCACGCACAGCAAAGACCTCATCCAAGACACGGAGCAAAGGATCATCGTCCTGAACAAGGGAAATATCCTTCAGTAAAGGCCCGCTATGAGATTTAGAACCTGGATCTATTTCATCAAACACGCATCAGCCAATATTCTGGGAAACAGGCTGTTGCATGGGATTAGCATGGGGACGATATCCACCTCACTTCTCCTCTTTGGCGCTTTCATCCTCTTTTTTGTGAATATCAACAACTGGATCCAGGAGTGGGGGCAGTCGCTGTCCATGTCCGTTTATCTGCAGGATGGCATCGATGAAAAGGGCAGGGTGCGCATCAAAAGCAGGCTTCAGGACCTCCCGGGTTCGCAACTAAAGGGCTTCATATCAAAGGAACAGGCGGAAGAAGACCTCATTGAGGCTCTGGGCGAACAGGCGGGTTTGCTTAACAACCTATCGGGAAACCCTCTCCCCGCATCCTTTGAGGTCGTCTTTAAGGATGTGGAGGCCAATGAGCTGGACCCAAAGAGATTGAAGGCCGAACTCGAAAAAGTGGGGGGCGTGGAGGAGGTCCAATATAGCGAACAATGGATAGAGCGATTTGAGGGGGTCATCTATATTTTAAAACTCATCGGGGCGATTATTGGGGGTCTGCTTTGTTTTGCCGTCTTGTTTATTGTCACGAACACCATAAAGCTTACGATTTATTCCCGTCGAGAGGAGATTGAAATACTCAAAATAGTCGGAGCAACGGATTGGTTTGTTAAAACGCCCTTTCTCATGGAGGGCGCCATCCAGGGAATAGTCAGCGGCGCTCTTTCACTTATAGCGCTTTTCCTAATATATTCAATTGTTTCTCTCAAAGCAGTCCATTTGTTCGGCCTTCCCGTCATGGAGATCGTTTTCCTGCCACAAGGCTATGCAATCCTCATCATTCTATTAAGCCTTGGTCTTGGGCTATTGGGCAGTTTCGTCGCCATAGGGCGTTTCTTCGAGGCCTAACCACACCAAAGGGATCTATTCGGTGAACTATTCAATGATTATCGTAAAATACAATCTGTCCAGGATTTTTCTGATCCTTGCCCTTCTCCTTTTTGGAGGGTCCTATGCAATTCCACGTTTATCCTATGGGACTAAAAATACGAAAACAGAGATTAAAAGCGATCAAATCGAAGAAATAGAAAAGGAGCTCTCAAGGGAAAAGAAGCGACTTTTAAAATACGGTGAGAAGGAAAGGGGGCTTCTTAGACAATTGAGCGAGCTCGAGGAGACCATCGCCGCCAGGAGAAGACATCTGGATGAACTCAAGGCGAAGGTGCTGATAAGCAAAGGAGAACTGGAGGATCGGCAGGGAAAACTGACTGAAGTGGAAAACAAATTGAAAGAGGTGGAATCCCGGTTAGAGAAGAGACTGGTTGCCTTCTACAAGTACGCCAAGAGGGGCTATATGCAACTTTTAGCCACTTCGAGCGGTATGGATCAATTGAGAAAGCGATCAAAATACCTCAAGGTCATCATGATGGAAGATCAAATACTGTTTGATCGGATGGCAGGGATGCAGAAAAAGCGCGAGAAGGGTATCTCCAATATCAGGGATAATCTTGATTTGATAAAGAGGCTGGAGGAGGCGGAAAAGGCCAGTATGGCATCCATCAAGAAGGACATGAATCAGAAAGTCCTGCTCCTCATGAAAATTCACAAAGAAAAGGAATTCTATGAGACAGTCGTCAAGGAATTACAGCTGGGTGCCAAGGAATTGAGAAAAACGCTTCAAAAGCTCGACAAGGTTGACCCGCGCCCAGGCAAACTCCCTACCGGTTTTAATGCCGCAAAGGGAAGGTTGCCCTTACCGGTCAGGGGTAAGGTGGCCCGGAGCAGAATTTCGAGACGATCACGCAATGGACCGGGATTAAAAGGCGTGCATATTGCAGGAGTGAATGGTGCAAATGTGGAGGCCGTTTTTCCGGGCAGGGTGGAGTACTCGGGCTGGCTGCGGGGGTATGGCGAAATCATCGTTCTCAACCATGGTTCCCGGTACTTCACCATATATGCACAGCTTTCTAAAAGGTTGAAGGAAGTCAAAGAATTGGTTGAGAGGGGGGAAACCATTGGATTGCTCGGAAACAATGGATCGTCCGGGGATGCGGGGCTCTATTTTGAAATAAGGCGTGGCGGCGTCAACCTTGATCCGATGAAATGGCTAAAAGTTAATTGACCTTTATTATAACTATGCGTTAAAATTAAAAATTCAAAATATTTTGGGTCGGATTTGCCTTCAGATTCCAGGCCTATAGAAACAAAATATTGAAGAAGCAATGATTGATCGGGTTTAATGGATATTGCCAGGGGCAGTTTTTTGGCAATAGATAAATATCGGGAGCATAACCTATGGGATTAAGCAATAAAAAACTTTTTTTGACCATCTTCTGTGCCCTCCTTTTATTAGGAGGTGTTCTTCTCTTGAATGGGAGCGGGGCCCTGGTAAAGGCGGATACGAATGAGGTGTATAAGAACATTGAGGTCTTCACGGAGGTCCTTCGCCAAATCGAGAAGAATTATGTCGAGCCCCAGGATGCAAAGGACCTGATCTATGGGGCCATAAAAGGCATGGTGCAGAGTCTCGATCCCCATTCCTCCTTTATGACAAGGGAAGAGCACCAGGATCTCCTCATAGAGACGAAGGGGAGTTTCTCGGGGGTCGGTATTGAAATAAGCATCCGAGACAATCAACTGATCGTGGTTTCACCAATCGAAGGGACACCGGCCTATGAGGCAGGGTTACAGGCGGGTGATCGAATCATCAAGATAGATGATAAACCAACCAATGATATGACGTTGACGGATGCCGTGAAAAGAATAAGGGGACCCAAGGGTACCGACGTCAAACTGACCGTGATGCGGGAGGGTGAGCAAACGCCCCTTGATTTTTCGATTATCCGGGACGTCATCCCCTTAAGAAGTGTTCGCAGCTTTCTGCTTACACCTGAAATCGGATATCTCCGAATCTCAAACTTTCAGGGAAAAACCTCGGCCGATGTAAATATCGCCCTGAAAAAGGTTGAAAAGGGCCACAAATTAAAGGGCCTGATTTTGGATTTAAGGAACAATCCCGGTGGGCTTCTTTCTCAAGCCATCGAGGTTTCGGATATCTTTCTTGATACAGGCTTGATTGTCAGCACCAAAGGGAGAAATTCCGCTCAGGATATGCAGGCGACCGCCCACAAGAATAAGGTGGCCAGGGACTATCCCATCATCGTGCTCGTCAACGGCGGAAGCGCCAGTGCCTCGGAGATCGTTGCGGGCGCACTCCAGGACAATAAGAGGGGCATGATTCTCGGCACAAAGACCTTTGGCAAGGGGTCGGTGCAAACGATTTTGCCCCTTTCAGATGGATCGGGGCTTCGCCTGACCACGGCCAGGTATTATACGCCGAGTGGAAAGTCCATTCAGTTGAGCGGGATCGTGCCCGATATAAAAGTGGAATTTATACCGCCCTCCAAAAAGCAGGAAAAAAAGGGCAGGGAAATGGTCAGGGAAGAGGACCTGGAAGGCCATATGGTCAACGATACTGAAAAAGAAAAAGAGGGCAAGGTAATATCCGAAGAAGATAAGACAGAAAAGAGAGCGAAGATGATTCTGGAAAGGGACAATCAGGTCCGTCAGGCCCTGCATTTGCTTCAGACCTGGAATATCTTTTCCAAAATCAATCCCAAGACTTAGGGCTTGCAAACCGCATTCTAAGAAAGGTAACGAAGGACGAGCAAGTTTCCAACAGGAAACTATTCAAAGGTGATTAAGAAAAAAAAGAAGAAACGAAGGACAAAAAAAGCACGGCACACCAAGACCTTTTTTGCCCTTACCCTCGCAGCAGGAAGCATCCTGGTTCTGGCAATCTCTTACTTTATTGTCCAATCCGGGAGCACCCATGAAAAACCAGTCTTTGAAGAAGTCTACTCCCTGAGATCCGATCTTTCCCGTAAAATTGCCCAAATCGACAGTACAATCTATGAATGCCTCTATCAGGGCGGCATCTCTACAAAACGGGTGTCTTTTCTTAATGTAAAATCCAAAATTAAGGGTTCTAATGGTTGGGAATTTACCGGCCTGCTCATTCGGTTGCCCGATCAGAAATCGATCGCCGCACTCGAGAAACAATTCAGGGCGACACTCGACAAAAGGGCGCCCGACGTGGCCGTCAAGACCCACAAGACCCCAAAGGGAGAAACCGTTTACGACCTATACGCCCTTGGGCTCAACACCCATAGGCTAAGGCTAAAGCAAGATTCGGACAAAGGGCGGGAAATTGAAACAATGCCTCGTCTAGCGATCATCGTTGACGACCTTGGATACGATAGCAAAATTGCCAGAGCGTTTATGGCCCTAGACATTCCGCTCACCCTATCGCTGCTTCCCATTGCCCCTCAAACCGAGCGTATTGTGGGGATCGCGAAAGAAAAAGGATATGAACTCATGCTGCACCTGCCCATGGAGCCGAAGGATTATCCAAGAATCAATCCGGGCCCCGGCGTCCTTTTAAAGGAAATGGGTGAAAGGGAAATTAGGCGCACATTGAAAAGCCATTTGGAGACAATTTCGGGAGCCAAGGGCGTGAACAATCACATGGGATCCCGGTTTACACAGGATCGGGAAAAAATGGAAATCGTCCTGAGCGAATTGAAAAAGAGCGGGCTTTACTACATTGATAGCAGGACAACAGCCCAAACAGTGGCCTTCAACCTGGCAAAGAGGCTGGGCATCAAGACCGCAAAGCGAAATGTTTTTCTGGACAATAGCCTTTCCGCGAATTCTATCGAGTTTCAAATGGAGCGGCTCCTGGGAATAGCCGGACAATCGGGTCAGGCTATCGGTATTGTCCATCCCCACAGGACGACCTTAGAAGTGGTTAAGAAGTATTTGCCGAGACTTAAAGAGGGGTTTAAGGTGGTGCCTGCATCGGAACTGGTCGGCTGAGATGTGCAGCGAAGCTATGTCCGGCGATGCCCTCGGATTATCGGGAAACCCTCGTATCTGACTAAGCAACGCTGGAGTCAGTTTTTTGATCAAACTGGCGCTTCGGCGGCCAGAGGCGGCGCAGAACTCTGAACCCCTCAACCTGAGCAGTTTCGAACTTGTAAACAGATTGCTGATCCCCCGCAAATTTGCATAGGGCCGGGTTGATAGGAAGAACTGAGGTGATCCAGTGAAAGTACCTTTATTAGATCTGAAGAAGCAATATGAGGAAATAAAAGATGAGGTCAATATTGTGGTCCAAGAAGTATTCGAATCCCAATACTTCATCCTCGGGCCAAAGGTTGAGGCCTTTGAAAAGCGTATCGCTGAATACTGCCAATGCGATTACGCGGTTGGAGTATCCTCGGGTTCGGATGCCCTATTGATTTCTCTTATGGCGGCGGGTATCGAGTCGGGTGATTATGTGTTGACGACCCCCTATTCCTTTTTCGCCACCGCAGGGTGCGTCTCCCGATTAGACGCCATCCCGGTCTTCGCGGATATAGACCCAAAGACCTATAATCTGGATCCCGGTAAACTGGGGGCCAGGCTGTCACAATTTGATAAAAAAGAAAGAGATCGAGTCAAGGCCATCATTCCTGTTCATCTTTACGGTCAATGCGCGGATATGGCTCCGATTTTGGATATTGCAACGGAACATAATCTCACGGTCATAGAGGATGCAGCGCAATCCATCGGCTCCGAATACAGATTTTCCCAGGGTGGGATAAAGAGAAGAGCGGGTTCAATGGGGGATTATGGTTGTTTTTCCTTTTTCCCTTCAAAAAATCTGGGGGCGTTCGGCGATGCCGGTATGGTTACGACCAACAGCGAAACCATCTATGAAAACCTCAAACTGCTCCGCGTCCATGGCGGTAAGCCCAAGTACTATTATCGAGTCGTAGGGGGAAATTTCAGACTGGATGCGCTCCAGGCAGCCGTTTTGTCGGTGAAACTCGAGTACCTGGATGGGTGGACAGAGCGTCGACGTGAAAATGCCCGCCTTTATAGAAAACTGTTTGAGGAAGCCGGAATAGAACACATTGAATTACCCCTTGAAAAGGAAGAACGACACATCTATAATCAGTTTATAATAAAGGTTAAGGATAAGAGGGACGAACTCAGAACTTTTCTGAATGAAAAGGAAATCGGTACCGAGATCTACTATCCCGTTGCATTGCATGCGCAGGATTGCTTCAAATACCTAGGTTACAAACCGGAAGATTTCCCCGTTTCAATGGATGCAGCCTCCAGGACGTTGGCCCTCCCCGTTTACCCCGAGTTGACAAAGGATCAAATTGCATTTGTTGTTGAAATGATTGCCGAATACTCGGAAACTGCCTAGATCGGAAATATTATTCAAAAAAAAGAATAAATCGTTAAAATAGTGCTTGACATAGGAGCACAAGAAGTTTAAATTCACTCTTTCCTTTTCGGAAGTGTTCTATTGACACTGACGAATTTTGGGAATACATTAGTACTATCTTGTTCTTTGAAAACTGAATAGTGATGCCGCTGTAGGTCCTAAAAAAAGCAAATAGGGGCCTATATAGGCCCAAAGATCAATTGGAGAGTTTGATCCTGGCTCAGAATGAACGCTGGCGGCGTGCCTAACACATGCAAGTCGAACGAGAAATTCCAACTTCGGTTGGAAGAGTAAAGTGGCGCACGGGTGAGTAACGCGTGGGTAACCTGCCCTTGAATCCGGGATAACTTCGCGAAAGCGTTGCTAATACCGGATGTGGTCCTTAGAACCCTGGTTTTTTGGATCAAAGGTGACCTATCCTTGGAAGTTGTCGTTCAGGGAGGGGCTCGCGTACCATTAGCTTGTTGGTAGGGTAATGGCCTACCAAGGCTGCGATGGTTAGCTGGTCTGAGAGGATGATCAGCCACACTGGAACTGAAACACGGTCCAGACTCCTACGGGAGGCAGCAGTGAGGAATTTTGCGCAATGGGGGAAACCCTGACGCAGCAACGCCGCGTGAGTGAAGAAGGCTTTCGGGTCGTAAAGCTCTGTCAAGTGGGAAAAACTTCTTGCGGTTAATAGCCGTGAGATCTGATGGTACCACTAAAGGAAGCACCGGCTAACTCCGTGCCAGCAGCCGCGGTAATACGGAGGGTGCAAGCGTTGTTCGGAATTACTGGGCGTAAAGAGCGTGTAGGCGGTTTGGCAAGTCAGATGTGAAAGCCCTGGGCTCAACCCAGGAAGTGCATTTGAAACTGCCTTTCTTGAGTATGGGAGAGGAGAGTGGAATTCCCAGTGTAGAGGTGAAATTCGTAGATATTGGGAGGAACACCCGTGGCGAAGGCGACTCTCTGGACCAATACTGACGCTGAGACGCGAAAGCGTGGGGAGCAAACAGGATTAGATACCCTGGTAGTCCACGCCGTAAACGATGAGAACTAGGTGTAGCGGGTATTGACCCCTGCTGTGCCGCAGCTAACGCATTAAGTGCTCCGCCTGGGGAGTACGGCCGCAAGGTTAAAACTCAAAGGAATTGACGGGGGCCCGCACAAGCGGT
>CAYWMP010000057.1:0-29855 GCA_964459445.1 uncultured Desulfobacteraceae bacterium | reverse complement strand
ATCGAAAATTGGCTATATTTAATACCTAAAATTGCAAAAAGGCACGAAGTTGGGTCAAGATGTCCAGAGATCTCACGGCTGAAATGAACTTCGACCGCCTCTTTGAGAGAATTATCAGCGAAACGACAGAGATCATGGCTGCAGAACGGACGAGCCTCTATCTTATTGACCTGGAGAAAGGGGAAATCTGGACAAAGGTGGCTGAGCAAATAAACCCCATTCGCTTGCCCATCGGACAGGGCATCAGCGGCAAGGTGGCCGAGAATGGAGAGACCATCAATGTAGATGATGCCTGGAAGCTGCCTTACTTTAAGCGCGAATTCGACCTCAAGAACAACTTTCGAACCCGTTCAGTGCTGTGTATGCCTGTTGATAACCGGAAAAAAGAACGGATAGGCGTCCTGCAGGTCTTAAACAAAAGAGATGGGGATCGCTTTGAAAGAAACGATGAAATTACCCTGGCAGCCATTGCTTCCCAAGTAGCAATAACCATTGAAAATTACTTTCTCATCGATGAGCTGCAGCTTTCATTTGAAAGCTCAATCCGAACGCTCTCGGCCACGGTGGATGCGCGTCACCCTCTGACCGCAGGCCACTCGCAGCGTGTAACGGAGTATTCACTCTGCATAGCAGATGAGTTGGGATTAGACGAGGAAGAGAAACAGATCATCAAGTATGCGGCACTCCTTCATGATATCGGCAAGATAGGGATTCGAGACGATGTGTTATTGAAACGCGGCGCATTTACGCCGCAGGAACGTGAGGAAATGAATGCCCATCCTCTCAGGACGAGAAAAATTCTCGATGAATTTCCCTTTCCCAGATCGCTTGTTCGGGTCCCCAGGATAGCGTCCCAGCACCATGAAAAGATCGACGGAAAGGGCTACCCCTACGGTCTTACCGGCGATGAACTATCATTGGGATCAAAGATACTGGCGGTGAGCGATGTATTCGATGCGCTGACTTCGCGTAGGGATTATCCAAAGTACTGCGGTGAAGAAACCCTGAGTTGTGATCCCATGCCGCTTTCAAAAGTCATTAAGATTTTAAAGGAAGATTCGGGAAGCCATTTTGATCCTGACGTTGTTGAGGCCTTCATCCGTTGTATGCCCAATGCACTGCGGTTATATCGTGGCAACCACTTCAAACCTGAATATGTCGATAATGTCATTCAAGAACTCATCGGTGATGACTTTTCAGGGCCCACTGAATACACGCTTCGGGCGCCCTTCATAGATCCAATTGGATCCTTTTCCTAAAATCACTTCAAAAATCCACGTAAGGTTTATCCTCCAAGGATGACTAAGAGGTAGACTTTTAGAGGCTCCTGCTGTGAGCGGAGCTTTCCGTTTCTTCTTAGCGGTTAAGCAAAAGGCCATTCAAAGACATGACGCACCATTTTAAAAGATCCCGGCGGGGTTCATGGAGATCGTACTACATTGTTGCGCCAAAAAGTTGTCATTGAAAAATGGTGTTTAGATATTAATTTAGGAACAGAGACATCCAGTATGAGAGTTTCTAACCTTCTGAAAGGAGGGAGAATGATATGAATTTTAATAAGCGTTTCATAATAGCTGCCATAGGATTGATTGCCATCGCATTCATGGTTGGATGTTTAGGGCACGGCTATGGCAAGCTAAAATTGGAATCCAGATATGGTGGACAGATGACGGTCGAAAAGCTGGTTCAAAATTGGCAAGATTACGATATATATTATGCGGGACACACGCTGAAACATCCCTCAGCGGCCATATTCATTCCTAGTAATGGATCCAAGACCGAAGTCACAGACAGGTGGACTAAAATTGAGGATACTGAAACCCTGACCACCGTCGTAGGATGGCTCGAATTTCAAGAGTCCACGGGTCATTCCTATTTCCCATACCTTTACAGACTATTGGGACCGGATGATCAATTTCATGGATATTTCTTCAGCTCATGGAACCATGTTATGGCCAGAGTGGTTGATGACGGAACGTTGCGCGTTTACGATTTGCCTCTGCCCCCCTATTTGTGGATCAATGAGGCAAATGAGGATGATTTCCGAGGATGAAGCAGATCCAATCTGAATGTCCTAAAGCATCTTGATCCCGAGGAGTGGGATTATAAACAAAAGAGAGGTGTTGTTTGGCATCAAAACACGTGAAAATAACAAAGGAGATTTTCCAAGTAGGTGGCGGCGGACTCACAGCGATGGAGGACGCCGCCATTTATTTAGTTTGCTCGGAGGGCCGTGCAGCGTTGGTGGATGCGGGTTGCGGAGGAGACATTGAAAGGCTTTTTGAAAACATTCGGAGCTGCAATATCCAGCCGGATCAGATTGACTATCTCCTTATTACCCATTGCCATTATGATCACACGGGCGGCATTGCCGGCATCAAAGAAAGATTTTCCTGCCGGGTGGTAGCCCATGAATTGGATGCTTGCTATCTGGAAAAAGGGGATGACACCGTGACGGCCGCAAAATGGTATGGTTCTCAGCTCGAACCGGTGACAGTGGACTTGAAGCTCACCGGCATGGAAAGCGTCCTACCCCTTGGCGGCCTGCAAATCAAAGCCCTACACACTCCCGGCCACTCGCCCGGTTCAATGGTGTTCCTGACTGAATCGGAAGGGCAAAAAGTCCTGTTCGCACAGGATGTTCACGGCCCTCTGGATGCGAGTTTGCTTTCAGATCAAAAACAATATCTAAAATCACTTGAAAAACAGTTATCCCTCGATGCGGACATCCTCTGTGAAGGGCACTATGGGATCTTTCGGGGGAAAGGGGCGGTGGCCGATTTCATCCGATCCTATATGTGAGGTAAGGGCCTCCTGCCGGAAGACGTTTTCATATTCCACAAGAGCCTTTTTGCTCAAACTCTCCACACCATCTCCTGAGCCTATTTATCTTTTAAAATTCCCGGATACAACGCCTTGGCGCATTCGGGGCATATACCGTGGCTGAATTCAGTTTCCGAATGATCCGATATATACCTTTCTATTGATATCCAAACGTCTTCCTCGTTGCGGATCTTTTTGCAGTTGGCACAAATGGGCAAAAGTGATCCAAACACCTTCATCATGTTTTTTTCGATGACCCGAATCCGTCGACTTAACATCTGCAATAGTTCGAAAGCAAGGCCTGGGTATTTGTTGATTTCCTGGCGCAAATTCAATTTATCTAAAGACAATACCCGGACTTTTTGTTTAGCAACCACACTTGCCGATCGAGCCAGATCATCTATCAAGGCCATTTCTCCAAAATAGCTATAGGGGCCGAGACTGCTCAGGTGCTTTTCTTTTTTCGTGCCCATATTTTTTAAGACGTCGACTTCTCCACTGACGATAACGAAAAGCCGTCCATCTCGCTCTCCTTCTCTGATGATGATCTCTCCCTTTTGATAATGTCGCGTCACAGCAATCTTCGCTATCCTTTTCAAATCATTATGCTTCATAAGAGAGAAAATGGAGACCTTTGCCAGGAAATCGGTGCTTTCAGACATCTTTAGCCCTCTTGGGTTATTTGATAAAAGAACGGGCGATCGAAATTAGAGGAAGTCGCCAATTGGCCATTTCTGGATAGAGACCAGCTATTTGGTGCTAAAATCCGCGGTATCGATGATATGATGAATAAAATCCTTTGGATGAATATGTCTGCTGGAAATGGCCTTTTTACGTATGGATATGCCTGCATCATGAACCGAGTAGGGATCGCCCGACACCAGGGGATGCCACCTCGGCAACTCCCTGCCTTCGGCGATGCAGCGGTAGGCGCAAGTTTCAGGCAACCAATCCAATTCATGGATCTTGTCCGGGGTGAGTTCAATGCAATCGGGATTCGCAAATCCCCGAGCTTCATAGATCAAACACCGACATGTTTCCGTATTGAGGAATTCGCATGACACGCCCGTTCGTTTGATTTTGCCGGTATCTCTATCCTCAATCTTTTCCAAACAGCAAATACTACACCCGTCACACAGGGCTTCCCACTCTTTGTGATCCATCTCATGGAGGGATTTTGATTTCCAATAGGACAAGGCATGGTTATTCATAGGATATCCGGGGCTTTGGCGAACTGATCTCCACAGCCACTGTATAGGCCTAGAGGGCTTTGCAAACGCTTAATATTACTATTTCTTGAGCAATGATTCTATAAGATCTTGATAGTCTTCCGTCGTATCAATATCCCTGTCGTCATATTCTTCATCAATTTCCATGAGACAGACCTGAGCCGGATGTCTCTTAAAAAGATCCCTGGCCCCAACGTCACCCTCCAGGCAACGTACGTCTTTATAGTATCGGCGGCTTATAATGACAGGATGAGAACGGCCCCTTAGGGTTTTGACAGCGCCCAAGGGTAGACCGGACTCAAGGTACCGATCCATGAGTAGATTGATGACATGGGAGGAAACATAGGGCATATCGGCAAGGATGATCATAATATGATCATGGGATTCCTCGACTTCGGACAACCCGGCAGCAATGGATGAGCTGATCCCTTCCAGGTAATGTTCATTTCGGATGATTCTTAGTTTTGGGTGGGAAAGATCGGTTTTAAGACTATTCTGGATTTGTTGTGATTCGTGTCCCAGGACCAGGACAACGAGATCCAAATCAGAGCTAAGGGATTGCCGAAGAGCGCGATCAAGGAGGGTCTCACCCCTTACGCGCAGGAGTTGTTTGGGTTTTTCCATTCGCGTGGATGCGCCGGCAGCCAGCAACAGTCCAGCAATCTTGCTCACTTTATAACTCTTCTTGACCTATTTTGAAGCCCGCATCAAACACTGTCAGATTTTTATCTCTGAAGCGCTCGGGGCTGATGCGCTCAATCGTGGCCAGCATGTCATCGTGACTCACCGGTCCTTCTCCGAAGGCGGAGAAATATCCCAGCAGGGCGAGATTCGTGGAAAGCGGGGCGCCGTTTTCCATGGCCAATTGCGCAGCCGGGGCGGAGCGAGTAACAATTTCTCTTTTCGTCAGGAAGTCCTTCACTTCATCTCGGGGGAAACGGTTGGAGTTGGCATTGACATACATCCGCGCACCGGCAGAGAGGAAAGACAGATTCCTGTAACTCTCGTTTTCCTCCAGGGAAAGAAGAAAATGGGCAGACCCCGCCCGGACCACTGACCCTTCCACGTCCCCGAATCTCAAATGGGAAATCACGGACCCTCCCCTCTGGGCCATGCCATGGGTTTCAGCCCCCATCACTTTGTAACCCTTTGCCAGAGCGCTCCGGGCCAAGACCTTTGTCATGAACAGTATCCCTTGACCACCCAAACCGCAAAGCACAATATTCGTCGTTTCCATCTAACTCCTCAAATCGGAACCATTTAGTATTTTTGAACAGGATAACAGGATTGAACGGTTGCTTTTCACATTCTATTTTAACGTCGAGAGATTAAGATTGGCTTCTTTATTAACAAGATTTATCAAGCGATATTACGGTGATTCACTTAAAATTAAACCCGACAAAACAATATCACGTCAATCCTGTTATCCTGTCGAATATCTTGACCTCAACCCTCAGCCTCGACAATGGCCCCCTTGGGGCAGACCTGGATACATACCCCGCAATCAGAGCAGATCTGCCTGTCGATGCTGGTGCGTTCGAGTTCATCGTCATGATACAGGGCGGGACATTCAAAACGATCAAGGCAAAAATTACATTCCGTACAATCATCCGTAATGGTGACTTTCTTTTTTTCGGGAATCGCCTCCTGCCTGTAAGCGATCACGCACGGGTGTCGCGCAATAATGACCGCAATCCCCCCCTCGGGTTCTTTCAGATATTCTGTGGCCTTTTTGAGAACACCCGTCATTTTTTTGGTGTCGTAGGGGTCCACTACCTCGATAAAATCCACTCCGCATCCAGCGACAGCCCTTTCAAGGGAAATGGTTTTTCCTTCGCTACCGTCCGCCCTGATGCCAAGGCCGGGTGTCGGCTGCATGCCGGTCATGGCAGTGGTCATATTGTCGAGAATAACCAGAATAAACCGTGCGTCATTGTAAACGGCATTTAAGAGGCCTGCCGTGCCGGAGTGAAAAAAGGTGGAATCACCGATGGTCGCCACAATGGGCTGATCCAGCTCGTCCTGGGCAAAGGAATGATAAAAGCCCGATGCCATCGTGATCGCCGCCCCCATATCAAGAACGGTATCCACGGCGCCAAGATTAAGGCCAAGGGTGTAACACCCGATGTCGGATGTGAAAATGGCCTTTGGCTGGGCCTTTCTTATGGCAAAAAACGATGCCCGATGGGAGCACCCGGGGCAGAGGGTCGGTCGCCTGATGGGCAGTTCCAATTGGCCTACGAGATCGGGGGCCTCGGCATCCACTGACCCCTTGAAAGGTTCAAGATCCAATTCCTGAAGGATGTTGCTCATCATCCTGTAAACAACCTCTGGGGCCAATTCCCCTTCAAGGGGTACATGTCCGGATAGGCGGCCCAATACCTTGCCCCTGTTTCCCAGGAAATACTCAATCAGGGTGTCTGTCTCTTCGATGACGAGAACCCTATCACAGGCTGACATGAATTCATTGGCCAATCCCTCCGGAAAAGGATAGGGAGCGCCCAATTTGAGAACCGGGATTTCGGTACGGCCTTCTTCTTCCAAAATATCGTGAATCACGGCATAGGGCACGCCGCCTGAAATGATGCCTAAAGGATGGCGTTTTTCAGGTTCAAGATTGTGGTGATTGTATTTGGATAGGCTATCGAATCTCTCGCTGATTTTTTTGAGTTTCTTGTTTAGTTCACCGTGAAGCATAAGACGATAACGGGGGGTTGCCGCCCATCTCGACGGATCCTTATCAAAAGACGCCTTTTGCCCGTTTTGTTTTATGGTATCGTAAGCAATGCTTTGGCGGGCATGACATATTCGAATGGCAGGACGCAGAATGACCGGGATTCGAAATTCTTCAGAAATGTCCATAGCAAGACCGGCCATTTCCCGGGCCTCCTGGGGAGTGGACGGGTCAAGGACGGGTACTTTTGCAAGGCGGGCCATAAAGCGGGTATCCTGCTCGGTCTGTGACGAATGGGGACCCGGATCATCACAGGAAATAATGACAAACCCGCCAACCGTTCCGAGATAAGCTGCACTCATCAGGGAATCGGCCGCCACATTGAGCCCCACCTGTTTCATACAACTGGCCGCTCTTTTCCCGGAAATAGCAGCGGCATAGGCATTATCCAGAGCCACTTTTTCGTTGGTCGACCATTCCGTGTAGGTATTCAGGTCTTCTGATTTTACAAAACGCACCACTTCCGGAAGGATTTCCGAACTCGGTGTTCCGGGATATGAAGTGACGACTTGGCAACCGGCCTCCACAAGGCCGAGGGCTATAGCCCCGTTTCCTAAAAGTATCTCTTCTTTCATTCTTCCTCTTCTTTCTTCCTTTGTTTGGCTTGTTCTATTAACTCCATAAGAGAAAGCATTTTTGTCTTTGTGGGTCTACAGAACGCCTTCTCCCATTCTTCAGGTGCGAGTTCCTCTTTCAGGTGGCTTTCAACGGGAAAATGCTGGAACCAGCAATCGAGGGTTTTGAAACAGGGCATGCCGAGGTTTTCAGTTCGGCAATAGGAAAAGGTGATTTGGTGGCCCAGTCTCGGGCAGCGGATTTGGTAATCCTTGCCAGGTGGTTTGCACTCTTTACTCATATCGCTAATAACTATAGATGATCATAGGGGCGATTGACAACGCCAATGAATCGGACATTAAGTAAAAGATTTATTATATTTGGTCGTTCTGTTAGTCCGCGTGGCCTACACGCCGGACCTGCCACGACTGCTTTCACCTATTCGAAATAGACACCCTCTCCATTGATCTCGGCATTTAGCGATCTTTGATAAACCTGATGCTCTAATTCAGGTTGAAAGAAAGGATGTTTGAAACATACTCAACCAATGATTGGGACTACTCGCTCATGGGAAAGGGCGTACACGATCCGTGATCGGGCGAGATTCTGTCACTGCATACCGTATATTGTATACGATCCCTTCTGTCAAGGAAATGCTTTTTATTATACTGAATTACTGGGAAATTGGAGCTGGGTAATAGCTAACAATTTGAAATATTAAACAAAATAATCAATTTGTTCCTGTGGAGACCCCGCTAGAAATAGCCGCTCAAATTTTCGCCTTCCTTGAACTTGACCAAAATTGAGCATTTTTCAAAGGTCTTATGTTTTGATTGGCAAAATCAATAAAAATGCCCGGTTTGATCCACCTTCGATAAAGAGGCGCTCTTCAAAAGCAAGCCGAAAAGAAGTTGTTTAGAAAACACTCACTTGAGGATGAAAGGCATATTTACATCAAGATTGATATCGTATTATATTGAGGCTCCCCGCGTTTCTCGGAGCCAAGCGGAGATCCCGCTTGCGGGGCATCATGCGAATGCGAGTGAATCGAATTCCAATCGATTGCGGACAATTTTTTGAATTTACCCTAGGAGTTTTTCACTTCTTGTGGTGATGCACATTAGAGGGGGTAAAGTTAATGGACGCTAAACATGAAAAAGAATCAGAAGGCCAAAAAGAGAAATTAACCTACTACAAGGCCCTGCATGATATCGCCAATCAGATTCACGCCGCAAAAGACATAGATGAAATCCTCATCAACCTCAGGGATGAAATCCTCAGTCTCTTCGACGCAGATCGAACCACCATCTATGTGGTAGACGGAAAGACAAAGGAGATCTATTCACGGTTCAAAGTGGGGGATATCCCCACGGAAATCCGGGTCCCCATTAACAACAAAAGCCTTGCCGGGTTTACGGCCAACACCGCTCAGATAACCAACATTGCGGATGCCTATGATGATCATGAGCTTTCCATGATCAACAGAGACCTCTCCTTTGATAAAAGCTGGGACAAGGAATCCGGCTATGTCACAAAACAGATCCTGACGGTTCCTATCTACTACAAAAAATACGTCATCGGGGTTTTTCAGCTCGTCAATAAACTCAATGGGGATAGGTTCACCCTAGAGGATCAAAACTCGGCCGTGGAAATGGCCAAGGTCTTGGGCATCGCATTTTTCAATCATAGACGGCTGAGCCAACAAAAGAAAAAAAGGACGCGCTTCGACTACCTGATCAACAATAACCTGATTACTGAAAAAGAGCTCGAAAATGCCATTGCCATGGCAAGGGATCGAAAAGTCCCGATAGAGGACATCTTCATCAATGAGTTCAAGGTCAAGAAGAATGAGATTGGGCGCTCCATTGCGGAATTTTTCAAATGTGAGTACGTGCCCTTTGACGATGAATATCCCATCCCGGGCGATCTTTTGGCCAAATTGAAGCACGTGTACCTGAAAAAGAACTTGTGGGTGCCTTTGGCCAGGGAAAACGGTACGGTCAAAATCCTGATAGACAACCCCCAGCGCCTGGACAAGATCGACACGGTGAAGTCCTTAATCCCTGCTGAGGCCTACGTGTTTTATTTGGGACTCAAAGAAGACATTCTCAAGTTTCTGGACTATTTTTACGGGACGCCCCTAACCCAAGATGACGGTTCCATTGACGATATCCTTGGAAAGCTAGACACGGTTGAAGAAGAAGAGATGGATGATGCCGCAGATATGATGGCCGAAGATGACAGCGTCATTGTTCAACTCGTCAATAAGATTATTATGGATGCTTATAAGAAAAACTGTTCGGATATCCATGTCGAACCCTATCCTGGAAAACAAGGGGCGGAAATCAGATACAGGATTGACGGGGCATGCCAAAAATACCAAACTGTGCCCTTCAGCTATAGGCGCGCCTTGTCTTCTAGAATCAAGATCATGTCGGATCTCGATATCTCCGAACGGCGAAAACCACAGGACGGAAAGATAAAATTCAAGCAATATGCGCCTCTGGACATCGAATTGCGCGTGGCTACGATTCCAACGGTGGGAGGAGAAGAGGATGTGGTGATGCGAATCCTTGCGGCAGGGGAACCGATTCCCCTGGAAGCCATGGGATGGAGCGAGAGAGACCACAATCTCATGGTCGATATGATCAACAATCCCTACGGGATCGTTCTTGTTGTGGGTCCCACGGGCAGCGGCAAAACCACGACTCTCCATTCGGCCCTCGCCTATATCAATAAACCCGAGACCAAGATATGGACCGCCGAAGATCCGGTCGAAATTACACAAAGGGGTTTACGACAGGTTCAGGTCCAACCCAAAATCGGGTTTGACTTTGCGGCCGCCATGCGTTCCTTTCTCAGGGCGGACCCGGATGTGATCATGGTGGGGGAAATGCGGGACCATGAAACAGTGGCAACCGGCATCGAGGCGTCGCTGACAGGTCACCTCGTGTTCAGCACCCTCCATACAAACAGTGCGCCGGAGACCATCACCAGACTGCTGGATATGGGCATGGATCCTTTCAATTTTGCCGATGCCCTGATCGGCGTCCTTGCCCAACGCCTTGTGCGAACCCTCTGTAAAGATTGCAAGGAGCCCTACCACCCTGAAAAAGAGGAATATGACAACCTGGTCCGGACCTATGACGGGAATTTCGAGGCCTTGGGCATTCCCTACGCGGACGAATTGAACCTGCACCGGGCCAATGGCTGCGATAAGTGTAGTAACACCGGTTATCGTGGGCGTACCGGGCTTGTAGAACTGTTAAACGGCACAGATGAAATGAAAGCACTCATACAGGGCAGGGCTATGATGGAGGAACTGAGGGTTCAGGCTGTCAAAGATGATATGACGACTCTCATGCAGGACGGCATCAGGAAGATATTTCTGGGGTTGACCGATATCAAGCAGGTTCGAAAGGTCTGCATTAAGTAGCCTAGCCTCCCCGAGGCATTTTTACATTCGCTTCACAATATGAGTTTGCATGGCTTCAGCCCCGAAGAATTCCTTGGAAAAATCGGCAACTTGATCCGCGTCGTAGGATTTACAACTGAAGATATCAATATAGGCAGCGTTGTTGAGATTGGCAAAATGGCCTGAAATGAGAGAGCTCTCAATCAGTTGGACCATGGAAAAACCCTGGACCCGCTCATCTTTTCCAAAGTGAATGACCTGGCATTCCCCGAAACGCTTCATATCAATGCGTTCACAGAGCTCTATTACATATTGCCTTATTTTTTCAGCATCCCTGATGGTTTCAGGGTTGCAATCATAAAGGTCCAGACTGGTTAATACTCCCCAAGGGGCGGCAACTTCTTGTATCGCTGGTCTAGTGCTCATAATTACCTCCCCTCCCTTCTACAGTCTAACAGTCCGAATCAAAACTAAGCCGATATTACTTAATAAAACCGACTTATTTGTCAACCAAAAAGACAGGCATAGAGCCCAAGGCACAAGGAAGAAATGTTAAGGGGTCGGCCTAGCGCCTTTTTTTTCATCCTCATATCCTAATGATTTCGCCACGGATATCTTTATCAACGGTTAGGAGGCCGATCGTACGACGCCAGAGAGAGAAAGGGCCTCCCGAAAATGAGCCGGGATTGAAGAACAGGATGCCGTTTCGCGGATGATTGGCCGGCCAATGGCTATGGCCGTAGACAAGACATTGAATCCCCTTGAGGTGGTTATCGATTCTTTTCTCAAGCCCAATAGGCCAACCCCACCCATGAAGCAAGCCGATCTTGAACTGATTGACTGATACGATTTCCCGGTGGTGAAGGGTCCGCCTCACTTCGGATCGATCATTGTTTCCGGCTACCGCGATGACTCGCTTCCCATTGAAGGCATTCAAGACGTTCAGGGTTATCAAATCCCCGCAATGCAACACGAGATCCACATCCTTGAAATACACTTTAGCGACTTCCTCAAGGAGTTGATTGGGTTTTGTGAGATGGGTATCGGATATAACGCCTATTTTAGTCATTTGTCATAAGGCTTGCCGCGCCGTAGCTTCTTTGCGAAGGCGGGTCATGTGTCATTTGAGGGTGAGGATCTTTTTCTGTCAGTTCAGTGTGAAAGTCCATATTCACTAACTCGCAACGAGCAACGAGCAACGAGCAACGAGCAACAAGCAAGGAGTAACTGAAAATCAAATTTCCAACCCAACCACAAACCCTTCTCTAATAGCTTCCAGAGCGTTGCGAGGCTCTTTAGCATCGCCAATTGAATGGATTTCCGAAACCAATCCTTCCAAATCATTAAGTAGGCTGTTTTGGGATTTGGATCCAACGGCAATGACTACGGTATCCGTAGGGATGACTTCTGATTGCCCATCCTTTTCGACCTCAACGCCGCCCTCCAGGATACCAACGGCCTTGGCGCCGGTTATGGATTTGACGCCGAGCCGCTTTAGTTCGGCAAAGATGGTCCACCGGGTGGAGCTGCCAATATCCTGTCCTGTCCTTTTTGCCATCTCCAATACCGTCACGCTTTTGTTCCCTTTGTTGACGAGTTCCTCCATGGTCTCCCAGGTCTCCGCCCTGTTGGCTACGAGAAAATGAAGGACGTCGGGTGGGATAGTTCCCTGATTGGCAAGAAAGAGCGCCGTTTCCAAGCCAACCGCATTTCCTCCGATAATCAAGATATTTTGTCCGACGGTTGCCCGACCCTCAAGCACATCCCAAGCCATGACGACCTTGTGATCATCTATACCCGGAATATCGGGAAGAATAGGCAATGCGCCGGTTGCCAACACGACGGCATCGGGCGCCGTCTTTTTTACGAAGCCTTTGTCTATGTTCCTGTTAAGGAGAATATCAACGTCGAGGGTCTCTAGGTTTCGCTCCAAGTCAACGGCGGCTGTCACCAGCTCTTCCCTACCGGGGATGCGGCGATTCAAATGAAGCTGACCCCCCAGGCGATCACTCTTTTCTGCCAATGTGACCGAGTGCCCGCGCTCAGAAGCCGTAATAGCCGCCTTCATCCCTGCCGGACCTCCGCCTATCACCAGCACTTTTTTGGGCTTCTCAGCAGGTGTTCTTTCAAGCTCCCTTTCAAGACCGGCCCTCGGGTTGACGGTACAGGCAGCGGGCCGGAACTTGAAGATATTGTCAAAACAGCCTTGATTGCATGCGATACAACGGTAGATGCGATCTTCCCGACCTTCGCTTGCCTTGTTTGGGAGGTCCGGATCAGCAAGAAGACCTCTTGCCATGGTCACAAGATCGGCCTGCCCGTTACGGATGATTTCTTCACCCATGCAGGGATCATTTATTCTGTTACTGGCCAGCACGGGCACGGAAACGGCGGATTTGATGCCCTGGGCGAGGTAGACAAAGGCCTTGTGCGGTACATGCATGGTCAATTGTGGAACACGCGTTTCATGCCACCCGCCGGTAATATTAAAGAGATCCACGCCGGTCTTTTCCAACTCTGCGGCAAAGATCCTGGCCTCCTTGTTTGTGTTCCCGCCCTCCATGAATTCATTGCCCGCCAAGCGCATGAGGATGGGAAAATCGGGTCCTGTCGCACTCCTGACTTTTTCTGCCACTTCGATGCCGAACCTCATCCTGTTATCGAGTGATCCCCCGTAATCGTCATCCCGGCGGTTTGTCACGTTGGACAGAAACTGGCTGATCAGATACCCAGCGCTACCGAGGATTTCCACGGTATCAAACCCTGCGTTTTTGGCCCTCAGTGCAGCCTCTGCAAACCGATCTTGAACTTCCGGTATTTCATCCATTTCGAGAGCCCTCGGGGTCTCGCCGGTGAATTTGGACCGAACCGCTGAAGCGGAAATGGGCTTTTTGCCGCCAATCATGCTCGAATGGGTGTAACGACCGGCCTGATATAGCTGGGCGCCTATCTTGGCGCCTTCGGCCTGAACAGCGCCGGTCAACCTATGTAGACCGGGAATGAAACGATCGTCATTCATGAGGATCATACTTGGCATGCTGCCTTCATCATCGATAGGGCATCCTCCTACGACTATCAGGCCGACCCCGCCCCTGGCCCTCTCAACATAGAAGTCAATCAGCCGGTCCGTGACTTCTCCTTCCGGTGTATAGCTGAGGTGCATGGCGGTCATGACGATACGGTTTCTGAGTTCCATGCTGTTGATCGTGATTGGGGAAAATAGATGAGGAAAATTCATGGGTAGGCTCCTTTAAAGAAATTTCGCACTTTTCAACTAGGCGGGGCTCAGCACTCTCTTTACAGGTAAGAGGCTACTCAGGCTCCCCGGGTTCAGCGTTCAGGGTTCAAGGCTAATCCATAGGTCGAGGTGCTTGACAAGTCTCAAGGAAACAATGATTGCCTCGTAAATTCGTTAGCCGGACTTCATATTTATGTGGCCGCGTTTGGGTAATCTTATTTTTGCGACGGCTTCTTCGAGGGCCTCGCTTAGATCGTCATTCGTTTCCTGTGACAACATCATCTCCATCCTGGGCAACCATGCCTGATCGGCAATTTCGCCAATCAGGTAGATGATATCACCTCTGACGGTTTCCTGCACGACCTTCATTTCTTCCCATAGGGGTTCTAAGGCCTGTTTGGCCAATGGGGGTTTTTGATCGGTGATTTGCTCCATGACCACCATGGCCCCCAATCGGATGGGCCATTTTTCATGGGTTAATAACCCCATAAAGTTCGAAAAAATCCTGTCATGTTGGACCATCATGTCGGCAAGCTGTTTTGCATTGCCCTCCTTGATCATGGTCTCAATTGTTATGCTACCGAGGTGATCCGGGTTCCGATGAACGAGCACGTCCAGCACTTCTTCAAGATTTAATTGGCCGGTCCATCGATATTGTTCATCACAAATGACCGTGGGAACGGCTCGGATATCATCGGCCTCGGCCAATTCCGAAAAAAGCATGCCGTCAATCAACGTGACTTTAATATCGGGATTGATTAAGGGCAAGGGGGTGATTTGACGAACGACGTTTGGGCAGTTTGTGCATTGATGGGAAACAAAAACAGTCAATTGGGTCGGCAAAGTCACATTATTCAGGGTTTGCCTGATTCCGTGATTCAAGCTGGCTTGGCCCTTATCCAGCAGGTTGAGAAGGTCGAGGAAAGGGGGTAATTCCAGACCCAGCGGGATAAGATGAAACCGCCATGAATCTCCAATCAACAGGGCAGGAAGGTTTTCACTTTCGCCCCTGTCCACAGCAAAATTGATTCTAGGCGCGAGCTTTGAAAAGGCGTCCAAAAAGACCTCAAAGTCTTTGCTTCTTTCATCTTCGGTTTTTGAGAAACGGACGGTGATCGATTGGCTCAGTCGGCCATTCCATTCGCGAATCATAGCTTCATTGTCTTTGAGGTTAATCTCCAAACTCAAATTCCAAAATAATTCCTAAAAGGAGAAATAGGGTTCTGTGGATCATTTAATAGATTTCTCCTGTTTAAGGTTAATAAAACTTTTTTATTGATTAATCAGGTAAAATACCATAAAATGACATCCTGTCAATAAATTTAAGCTTAGATGGATCTAGATGATGGATCAATCAATGGAAAAAAAACCAAGGACATCTTTGCAAATGGTCTTTCCAAGAGTCGATCGTTCCGTAGTAACGGTGGGAAGCTGCCTGGATGAATCCGACGAGAAGGCTTTCTGGCTTAGTAAAACTCCGCTTGATCGACTTGAGGCCGTGGAACTTCTTCGGCAGATTGCATATGGTTATGATCCGACTACCACCCGACTTCAAAGAGTTCTTGAGGTTGCTGAATTCCCACCGCGTTGAATACCTGCTTATAGGCGGGTACGGCGATCCTCGGATGTGATTGATGGCGTGTCCGTAAACATTATCGGACTCGATGACCTGAAGACTAACAAGAAAGCAAGCGGCAGACACAAGGACTTGAACGATTTGGAACAACTGCCGTAGTCAGGTTAACCAACCCGGACATGCCACAGTTCCCACCCGCGGGCTAGTCCGCGCAAGCGCGGCCTATCCAGCGGTTGGAGCCGTCAATCCCGTGGACGAGTAAACTCGCCCCGGTCTTGCGGCTCACCCGCCGCCCCGTTAAACGTCATTATGAGGTAGCTACGTGAGTTCAGCTTCAGTAAGACTTTTTTTCGTCTCAGATGATGATGAGATTTTTCGAGTACCAAATACTAAATTTGAACGATTGCTGAGAGGCTCATCTGAGGAAAATACCGAAAGGTTTGCAAGAAAGCGTGTACGCGGTGCAGAAATAATTGTGAAGCTAGAGAACCGAAAGCCTGTCCAGGTTCTACGTGCCATTTATTATTATCTGCACTTCAATGAAAAAGGAATTCTCGATTACGATAGGTTTATGAAAGACGGTGGGATAGTGGCTAATGCTGGAATTCCTGGCATATACGCGGAAAAAGGTCAAGGCAATCTAATAAATGCACGACAAGAATTCGCCAAAAGACAGCGCGATCATACCGTCTGGTGGAAGCCTAATATGGAGCTTGAGCGTAATATCTTAGATGCATCTATCAACGAATTTAAGTGCAAAAGACTGTAATGACGTTTAACCTGTCAGTGCAGTTGAAAGCCAGGGCCTCGCGGTTTTTTTCATTTTCGAAAGTTTCCGTCTCCGTGACCTCTCCAAAGGTCTTTGTCGCCCTGGCTGCCACTGACTTCATCGTTGGATTTTAAAGATTAGAAAAATCACTCACATTTTCTTAAAGGGAAAATGCCTGATATGGATGAACAAGATAACAGAATAGCCGCAATATTTAACGCAGATGAAGTGCCTGATGTCAATGATGAGACATTGCAAACATACCTCGCCTACCTTAAAGTTAATTTGGATCTTTCATGCGATCTAACAGGAATTGAGGACTTTGAATGGGAAGAATATTATGTGATCGGCCCTGGAAGTAAGAAAGAGCATGAAAAATTGAGAAAGACGAGACCTTCCTACTTAGACACATACAAAGTAATCGGATTTGATGATGAAGTTGATGCAGGATATGGAATCCTTGTCAATGTCCGGCGTGTATCCGATAAGAAAAAATTCAAATTACCGTTAGCGGACCTAGAAGTAAAGGATAAGAAGCACCCAAGTTATCAACTATTGGATGATTATTCGGTATGGTTTGTAAATTGGAGATAAATCAAAAGTTAAGGTGGAGTCAGGCATTGACATGGGACATTTTCACCTAAGCATTCACTCAAGCTGACCGCCTTACCACAGCAACTTTTTAGATGATGATGATTTCAGGAATGCTGGCGGTTTTGGGGGGAGCGTGGCCTTTAACCTGCCGGTAGCTTAGTCTGTCGTTCGGTTCCATGAAGAATTATGAAAAACGACATATTTAATAAGATATCACCAAGTGAAGCTTTAGAAATTCTAAAGCAAATTGTTAAAGCTGACAAAAAGCTAAAAAAGAGAATTGTCGAATTAGCTGAAGATTTATTCAGAGACGTCGATGTTGACGAGGTTTGTGAGGATGTTTTTTATGTTTTGGATGGGATTGATGTTCATGAATTGTGGGATCGTGCAGGCCCTAAAACACATGGCTATACTTCACCGGCGGATATGGCAGTAGAAATGTTTGAAGAAGCGTTAGAGCCATTTATTCAAGAGATGTATAGATTGTTTGATTTGAAAATGCGTCAAGAAGCCAAACTCTATTGTATGGGGATCTTAAAAGGAATATATCAATATGAAGAAGACTCTGGATCAGAATTCAAAGATTGGGCCACTGATGTTCCTGGTGAATGCTTTGGATATCTTTTAGGCGAATGGAAAAAAAGATGTAATAATATCAAAGACAAAAAGGAAATGAAAAATTTTATCAGTAATGAGTGCACTAATTGGTCTGAATGGGCCATCAATCAAATATGATCAAAAACCGAACAACCGTTTGCACACGGAGCGGCTAAATCGTGCGGCCTTCAAAGTTTGTAGGTTTACTCAATCCGAGCCTCTATCAAAGTCCTTGGTTCTCACCGCCGCCCGATGAAATGGGACGTTATGCAGATAGTGATAAGGATTCGTACATCGATAACTATGTCGGTGAGTGGGAGGACGAGACAGGAAACCGGCTCAGTATTCGGAAAGTGGATGATGAGACGTGCCTGGTGTCCTTCTTTGGAGCCCGTGACAACCAGCCCATTCGGCGTCCTTGGTGCGCTGGAAAACCTTCTGTGGACATGGTTGCCAAATACAGACCCGAAAATGGGCCGGAGCTTGTCGTAGAATTGTGGGAAGAGGGGATGGGATTCACGCTGCATCTGAATTTTGAAGCGGCATACATCCTCGATGAGGCCGAGCGGGATGCTTTAGTCCCCGCATTGAGTCGATACGAGGACGACGACTTCCTTGATCAATACTATCGGTATTTTGAACCGTTAAAGCACTACACGACACTGGCTGCATAACATGCGCCTGCTCGTGCCAAGGTAAATCCGAAACCTTGGGATTTCACATCAATCAGGTTGAAATTTTTTATTGTTACCCAGTAGGTGACCTCATACCGCGAAAGTCCCACCTGAGTAAAGGTTAGCCATCCCCGCCAAAGAAGGGATCTTAAACGTTATACCTTGCGGCCATTGGCAATTGGGCATGGATTCAGCGCTTGCTATATTGTATTTTACAGGATACACTTAATCATGATTGAAATCCGCCAGACTGAAGTTTTTTCTAAGTGGTTGCGTAAGTTGCGAGATCGTCAGGCGCGAGCGCGAATTCAAACCCGGATCGACCGTTTGCAGCTTGGCCTAGCTGGCGATGTAAAGCCGGTAGGCGAGGGCGTGTCGAAATTGCGGATCGACTACGGACCGGGTTACCGAATATATTTTGCCCAGCGCGGGCGGGAGTTGGTGGTCCTGCTTGCAGGCGGTGACAAGCGTACACAAGATACAGATATCAAGACGGCGCTGAAACTGGCGCGTGATTTATAAGGAGGTTATAATGCCAAAGACCAAAACTCGACCTTATGACGCTGCGGAATACCTAGAAAACGCAGAAGATATGGCTGCTTACCTTGAAGCAGCTCTGGAGGATGGCGAGCCAGCCGTAGTGGTGAAAGCTTTGGGGACCATTGCACGCGCTCGTGGCATGTCCCAGATCGCTCGTGACACGGGTCTAGGGCGCGAAAGCCTTTATAAAGCGCTTTCGCCGGAAGGTAACCCGCAATTCGCGACGGTACTGAAGGTGGTGCGCGCGCTGGGGCTTAAGCTTCATGCTGAACCAGAACATTTATAGGGTTTTATTTGTCTCGGTGTCAAATTCATGGTCTAATACTTATAAGGCCTCCCGCTCTCAAGAGCAAACTTCTCCATTGATGAAAAAGTATTTTCTTTTTTTTTCGCACAACCTGTGAACGAACCTTTTTGCCCTGCTTGTGTGCCTCAGACACATTGGCAGCGATTCTAAATTGTTGGAGCGAGGCGGAAACCTCGAGTCGTCGGGGATGTAAAAGCGGGTGCTCCCGCATGGCGGGGCGCCGATTACGCTGAATACATGACTTAACAGCAGTTATCGAGATAAAATTACGCCCGCGATTCTACAAAGCGCGGCAGGGCCGCTGTAAGAGGAGTGCATGGCAATTACGATATACGCTAAGGGAAGAATGATCGCATGGGCGGGATCCCGCGTTTAATCGACGAGGTGAAAGGAATCGCCGAGGAAAACGATTGGGAATATTCAATTGTAGACGATGACTTTGATGTGGAGCTGAATGGGGTATTAGCCCGACTAGATTCAGGCGAACAATTGGTCATTGATGGCTCGCTAGGATTAAAGGGAATTATTGTGTCTGTTGACCCGAAAACGGAGCAATTGGCGATTCTTTTCGACCGATCCGGTGTGTTAACGGACATGATGCAGCAAGTCTTGTGGATTCACAACAATGTGAGGAACGAGCGATTCACAGCATGCAAGACACAGTTCGGGAGCATTGACTCTCACATCCGGATCATAGAGCTTTTCGAGGCTCTTAAGAAAAGATACATATCTGGCCTCGCTGTAAAGGACGAAGGCGCCTACTGGGAGAGTCGTGATGATAAGCTGTTGGCCGAAAAACGCACCGTCCTCGATCATTACATGCGTCATACAGAAAGGGCGATCGGCAGCATTGAGATTTCTGGTTACGATTTTCATGATTCAGGGACTACGGCATCGCATATTGAGGAAGCGTTGCTTAAAGCAGACAAGGAAGGTGAATCACGTCACTGAGAGTAGGAGCTATGAACAGGCCGCGTCCAGCGGTTGGAGGCGCCAATTTCGTCGCCCGGTTCGGTACAGAAGACATACTGATGAAGCCCGATAAGACAATCACGATCATGGCAGACTTTGGATTCGGACTGTACGCTTGGCTCAAGGATGCTGCCGACGAATCCGATCGCGTTGGGATAAACATAGCCAACCTCAAAACGGGCATGACCGATTTCAAAATTTCTGAACAACTTGAAGCGGACTTTGCCAAGTGGATTGACCGTTTCGAGCGAGACGCACTCGACAATCCTAATTTCCCGTGGAGTTCATTTCATGAGGAGGGCATATGCCTGAGCCGTCGTCTGAAAGATGAAGTCGGGAACGCAGCCTACATGGTATACGTGAAGCCATTCGAAGACCCGAATCATGAAACGGACGAGAAGACTTGGATTGATTGAAAAGCAGGGGAACCGGGCTGCTCGTGCCAAGGTAAACCTGAAACCTTGGGATTCCGCGTAAACCGGGATGAAATTGGTTGATGTTACCCATTGGGTGACCGCATACCACGAAAGTCCCACCTGACGAAAGGTTAGCCATTCCCGCCAAAGAAGGGATCTTGGACAGGACGGTAGAGAAGTCCACACTCAAATCCGGAAGTCGGACACGGGATGTTCCAGGGGCAATATAGGGTGCTCCTTGCCCATACGGCCGCCAAAGACCTTGATAATGCTACCCCGTCGAGAGCCTCCCCCTCGGCCGTGAGCTCGGGGCCGAACGGTTGGTCGAACGAAACGTTATTCAAGTCCTAAAAATCTGCCACTCAAAATCCTTGAAAGCAAAATGGGAAACAGATTAAAACCCCATAGCCAGCAACCCACGGTTCAGTCCAACCTGATCATAAATGGAATGAAGCTGATTCGTTTTACTGCAATGTAATTCAGCCTGTCATACCCCGAAGGATGTGTTGACCAAGAAGGAATCTCCTTCACTCCATTTACAATCTTAAACGTTATGTGGCTCATTTAAAGTAAGCCGTTTTGCTGGAAATCTCGCAATATGCTAAGGTTGTCGAATGATCAATATTTGGGATAAAATGATAAGATTAATAGAAAATGGGGACATAAAGATCTCTGAACACGGCTACGATGAACTTGCAGCGGATGGTATCACCGTTCGGGAGATTGTGGCAGGAAGCCCTAGTGGCATCGTTTTAGAGGAATATCCAGAGTACCCAAAAGGGCCATGTGTTTTGACCATGCTGAAGGACCGAGAGGGCCATCCCATTCATGTCGTCTTGGGCATTCCACGTGGCTCGACATCACCAGCCGCTTTTGGTCACGGCGTATCGACCTGATCCAGAACGGTGGGCAGATGGTTTCCGGAGGAGAAAGAAATGAAGAAAAGAAATCGTACGAAACTGGTACATGAAGGAAAATTCGTTGCAGAAGTTGACGTAGACCTGATTGAAACGGATGAGGGGTGGTCGCCATACCTGTCGCTTGAGGACGCTTACAAACTCGATGATGTGCGTGATGCATTGCGCAGAGGAGACCTTGAAGCGGCGACAAGGCTTGCTCGTGTCTTCAAGTTGACACCCGTATCTACGTCAATCCCGCCAGAGAACAAGTCGTTTCAATCGACCCCTCGCTAAAGCTCGGGTCGCTGAACTCGTCGTTAGGCATCACGTACACACATCAGATCCTTGCTGAGCAAGGGCTCAGCAGAACAAGGTGAAACATGTGGAACTATCGAGTTGTACGGAAGAGGAATGTATACATTGATCCTACGGACAAGAAGGAAAGAGTGGATTACACGTATGCCATACATGAGGCATATTACGACGAGAACGGCCATGTTGGGGCCATAACCCAAGAGCCGGTAGAGCCCTTTGGAGAGAATGTGGAAGAGCTAAGGCATTCATGGGTAATGATGGCAGAGGCGTTCGGCAAGCCAATCCTTGGCTATGAAAACATCCCTGAGCCGGGCTACGAAAGAAGAGAAGATCCCATAGGGCCTGTACTTGATGAAAAGCTCAAGGAAGTGGAAGCCGATAACACGAAGGGAATTACCAGGGAACACGTAAAAAGAGAGTTGGTAGAGAAGTGGGGTCCGGTTGACGAAGAGGCGTATAGAAAACAGGTAGAAGAAGAGAGGATAGAGAAGGATCGGATTCACAGTGAAAATTTTATAGGCACGCCGACATTCGAGGAACTCATCAAGAAAATATACTCCGACTACCGTGAACATATTCAACGAGACAGGACCGAAAATCTTAGGAAATACCCAACGAAGAGTGCTTAACCAATTACGATTTTAGACGTTGGCTGCCTATTGCAGCGGAGGTCTTCCATGACACCCCAATCCGTGGTATTTTCAAAAGATGAGGAGGAATAAGACAATGGTTAAGATCACAAAGGTCAAGGTATTGCAGGGTTATTGCCTGGAATTGGCTTTTGACGACGGAATGCGTGGGGTGGTGGACCTCTCCGAGTTGGTCGGCAAAGGCGTTTTCGCTTTGTGGCGCGACCTGCATGTTTTCGAACAGGTTCGGATCGGTTCAATCGGCGAGCTTGTCTGGGGCGATCAAATTGATCTCTGCCCGGATTCCTTGTACCTTAGAGCAACAGGCAAAAAGCCGGAAGACGTTTTCCCCGCCTTACGCCGCGCGTCCGCCTATGCCTGAGATCAGCCGTTTTTTCAGCATCATCAAAAAGTTAAAAAATGGATGAACAGCTCAAATTTGTAAAACTCATAGCATCGCGGCTTGATTCTGTCGGTGTACCCTATATGATGACAGGTTCGATGGCGATGGCCATATATTCTATACCCAGGATGACCCGAGATATCGATCTGGTCGTAGAGCTTGAACCCGTTGATATTGACAAGATCGTCAATCTTTTTTCAGAAGATTGCTATATTGATCGGGATACCGTTAGACAGGCGGTGGATGCACATTCGATGTTCAACATCATCCATAACGATTGGGTAGTGAAGGCAGATTTTATCATTAGAAAGAATGAGGAGTACCGCAGAAAAGAATTTTCTAGAAGGCAAAAAATGGTCATCGAGGAAAGGACTATCTTCGTTGTTTCAGCAGAGGATCTTATTCTATCGAAGTTGGCCTGGGGGAAGGAATCACAATCGGAACTTCAGCTTGTGGATGTTCGTCAGATGGTATCCACTGTGCCGGATCTCGACTGGGAATATATGAAAAAATGGGCTATTGTCCTTGGCATCGAATCATTCTTGAACGAGGCGAAGGATGATGAATGATACTGAAACGAAAATAAAACAGCTCTATTATGAGATGTTATTGTCTAAATCGCCCTTAGAACGTTTAAGGATGGCAAGTAGAATGTATGATTCTGCTAAAACGCTCGCGATATCGGGAATATCAAAAGAGAGACAACACCTCGATAAACCACGAATGCGAGGAGAGCTTTTTTTGCGAATGTATGGGAATGATTTTTCAGTTACCGATAGAGAACGGATTATGAAAAGAATTCCTAAAATGCAATCGGCCAAGGATTAGGTAAGCTGCCGGGGAAAATCCACCAATCTTGTTACTCCCCAATGATCTTTACTAACACACGCTTCCGTCTTCTCCCATCAAACTCGCCATAGAAGATCCGTTCCCAGGTTCCGAAATCCAGCTTCCCGTCGGTCACGGCGACCACCGCTTCTCGCCCCATGATCTGTCTTTTCATGTGGGCGTCGGCGTTGTCTTCTCCCACATTATGCCGGTACTGGGAAACAGGCTCATGGGGCGCCAGTTTTTCCAGCCAGATCTCATAATCATGGTGAAGGCCCGATTCATCGTCATTTATGAATACCGACGCGGTGATGTGCATCGCGTTTACGAGTACGAGGCCTTCTCTAATACCGCTTTCCTTTAGGCACTCATTCACCTGGGGGGTGATGTTGATAAAGGCTCGGCGAGTCGGCACTTCAAACCACAATTCCTTGCGATAACTCTTCATGTGTTAATTCTCCTTTTATCCGCCTTCGGCGGTTTCCGGTTCACCGGGGATCTTGGGGGCCTTTTCCGGCAGCCCGTCATTTTCTTGTAAAGTGCGACAAGCATCTTTTTGTGGTTGACTTCCTCCCTTGCTAAGTGCTCGTATCTTGCACGCACCAGATCGTTATCGATCATTTTTGAGATAGAACCATAGAATAGGGCGACAACCTCCTGGCTCCGAATGGCCATTCCGATGACCTCAAGGGATGTGAGTTTTGGATCCATCACGACCTCCACCGGTTTTGTCCAAATTCCCGTGGATGTACTTTAACATGCCCTATTTCTAGCAGAAGTGAGATACAATTTCCATTGTCAAGTCTCGAAACCATTCACTTGTACCAATAACAGATGCCGCCTAAGTGTGTTTTGATTCCATTAGGGCAAAAGGGCGAGATCTGCAACGATTCTGGCTGCCTATGTAAAAATTGGAGAATTGAATGAAACATGTGAAGCAAGATCCAATGTATCGTTATTTGGTGGTTCTTACTATTTGCGCGGCAGTGGGGTTGCAAGGGTGGCTTACCCTATTCAATAACTTCGCTGCGGACGTGGCCGGACTGGAAGGCAAACATATTGGTGTCATACAATCTATAAGGGAAATTCCGGGGTTTCTGGCGCTTCTTGCAGTATTTATTATGGTGTTCATCAAGGAGCATCGTCTTTCGGCGATATCCATTCTACTGTTGGGGATCGGTTTCGCAGCCACGGGCCTTTTCCCGTCCTACAGCGGATTGATTGTGACGACCCTGATCATGAGCTTCGGGTTCCATTACTATGAGACAACGAACCAGTCACTCACGCTCCAGTATTTTGACAAGGACACGTCCCCTTGGGTATTCGGGAAGCTCTACAGTATTGCCGCAGCTTCCAATATCGGCATAGGTGTATTGATCTTTGTGCTGGCGTCACTTTTTAATTATGCTCAAACCTATCTTCTGATAGGCGGCGCCATCATGGTCATCGCCTGCTGGGGGCTCTTTCAGAATCCCACGAAACAGGACATCATCCCCCAACGCAAGGAAATGGTGTTCAGAAAAAAATATTGGTTATACTATTTTCTCACGTTCATGGCCGGCGCCCGTAGGCAGATCTTTATGGCTTTCGCCGTCTTTCTATTGGTCAAGAAGTTTGAGTACACGGTGCAGCAAGTCACTATCCTGTTTGTGATCAACAATACAATTATCTATTTTCTTAGCCCCCTCATAGGCAAAAGCATCACCCGTTTCGGGGAGAGGAAGGTGCTTTCTCTGGAGTACTTCAGTCTGATTTTCATCTTCATTGCCTATGCGACGGTTCAGTCTAAATTATTGCTGGCGATTCTGTATATTCTGGATCATATCTTTTTTTATTGCTCTATGGCTATCCGTACCTACTTTCAGAAGGTAGGGGACCCGATGGATATCGCGCCGAGTATGGCCGTTGGATTTACAATAAATCACATCGCAGCCGTGTTTCTACCGGCTGTTGGCGGTCTGCTTTGGATGGTAGATTATCGGATTCCTTTCTTGGCCGGGGCAGGTATGGCCGTGATTTCTCTATTTACAGTTCAGCGAATACGGTTGAAGAAGGGTTCTTGAAATTGCTTGATACATGGGTGCATGACGGTTAGGTATCTTTTTCTATAGCGATCGGTTCAGGGTTCACGGTTCAAGGGTTATAATCTGTTGAAAGCCTTTATTTTATATCGTGATTCAAAATTTATCCGTCTTACATCCTGTTGATATTAGGCAGTTATAGTTCTTCAACCTTTGAACCCAAAACCTTGAACCTAGAACCTCTATAAATATTGACAGCTTAAGAGACTCTCCTTATTTCTAAGACTATGCATAAAGACAGATCCCCACTGCGCGATACGCTTAATACCTTCAAGCCTCTTAGCCAATATTTTGGCAAATACCGCTGGCCTTTGATCATAGGGCTCCTGAGCCTCCTGGCCGTGGATTTTCTCCAGCTCTTGATTCCCCTGGTCATAAAACAGGCCGTAGATGTCCTTACCATCAAGAAGGCCACATCTGCCCTACTTTTCAGATACGGCCTGGTCATCTTTGGCATCGCGCTCCTCATAGCCCTCCTCCGCTATGTATGGAGAATCCTCCTTTTTGGCGTATCCAGGAAAATGGAAGAGGCCCTGAGAAACAGGCTGTACCATCACCTCCAAAGCCTTTCCTATTCCTATTACCTCAAGACAAAAACGGGAGATCTCATGGCCCGATCCATTAACGACATTAACGCCATACGTATGGCCATAGGCATCGGTATGGTAGGCTTGATGGACGGGTTTGTCCTGGGCATGGCCGCAATAGGATTCATGATCTATATAAGCCCATTTCTGACCCTCATCTCCCTAGTGTTTGCACCCGTCATTGTTTTTCTGACGAGGATCCTTACACACCGCATGGCCCTCGCCCATGAAAGGGTTCAAAAGACCTTCTCTGATTTGACCGAGAGGGCTCGGGAGGCTTTTGCCGGGATCAGGGTGGTTAAGGCCTATGCAAGGGAATCGTGGGCCTCAGGGAAGTTGAGGACCGTGGGAGAGAGCTACATTTCGGAGAATATGGATCTGGCAAAAACATTTTCACTCTTTTTCCCACTCATGGGAATTTTCACAAACCTGGGGTTGGTTTTCGTGATTTGGATAGGCGGCAGGCTCACCATACTCGGCGACATCACAACAGGCGATTTTGTCGCATTCATCAGCTACCTTAATCTCCTTACATGGCCGATGATGGCCATAGGATGGGTCACAAACCTTATCCAGCGAGGCGCGGCTTCCATGCGGCGAATCAATCACGTTCTGGATGAGGTTCCGGAGATTGTCACCCCGCACCCACCAAAGCCATTGCCTGAAATTCACGGGGGGATTCTGTTCAAGGACCTCAGCCTTACCTACCCAGACAAAAATGCTGCGGCCTTAAAGGGCATCAATCTGAGTATAGAGGCTGGAAAGGATGTGGCCATTGTGGGTCGTGTCGGATCAGGGAAGACTACGCTGCTTCACACCCTGCCTCGGCTTTTTATGACTTCAAAGGGTATGGTGTTTATCGATGGGGTGGACGTACACGATATTGCTCTTCAGGCCCTGAGGGAGAATATTGGTTTTGTGACGCAAGAGACATTCATTTTCTCGGATACGGTTCGAAATAATGTGCTGTTCGGCAGGAGCGGGATCACCGAAGAGGGACTGGAATATGCCCTTAAGTCTGCTCAGATCTATGAAGAGGTCAAGGAACTCGATGGGGGATGGGATACGCTTCTCGGAGAGAGGGGGATTACCCTTTCAGGTGGACAGAGACAACGACTCACCATTGCAAGGGCACTTATAGATGATCCACCCATACTTATCCTCGATGACGCCTTGTCAATGGTGGACACGCGAACAGAGGAAAGAATACTGAATCAGATTTTGACAGCGAGAAGAGACAAAACGAATGTGATCGTCTCTCACAGGTTGTCAACCATAAGCAGGGCGGATCTTATCGTGGTACTGGACAAAGGAGAAATCGTTGAACAGGACGACCACGAAGCCCTTCTTGCCAAGGGAGGCGAATACACCAGGCTCTATGAGAGACAGCTCCTGGCGCAGGAATTGGAGAATGGCGAAATGGCCCGGACCAATCTGGGAATATCATAGCGCATATAAATGACGAATGACATATGACTAGTGACACGCAAAGACTGATAAGGATGAAGCGCCATGTCCATGTGGGGTGACTACGGTTACATGGAAGAGGGGGCACTGGGTAAGCCCTATAATCTAAAGCTGCTAAGGCGATTGGCTCATTATGCTCTTCCCTATAAGAAGATCATCGCCTGGGCTCTGTTTTTCATCATTATCATTACGCTTCTTGATCTTGCGCTGCCCTATCTTACGAAAATTGCCATCGATCGATATATTCTCTCCTCCTGGTATCGTGTTGATCTTTTGAAGATCAAAGAACGGGAAGAAGAGGATCTGCTGAAGCGATACGATCACTTCATCGCCAAGACCAAGGACGGCGCCTCCGGCCTGATTTCCCACATAGATCTCAAGACCTTGGATCCCTCCGATCTCAATGATTTAAAGCGCATGGGTGTCTTGACGGATGAACGCTATTATATCATCGAGGCGGATCATCGAGAAATCCTGGAGAAGATTAAGGACCTTGGCGTCAACCTTTCAATGGAGACCGGGACCTTTGCTGTCCTCCTCGAGGAGATTCACCGGTTGGAGGGGAAACAGATCCTGGATCTCCGGGCGAGGGATGTGCGAGGCGTTGCGGTATTGGCCGTCATCCTTTTTGTGATATTGATCGCCACCTTTGCATTGGGTTACGCACAATATTATCTCATGGAGCTGACCGGTCAAAAAATCATGCAGGACATTCGTGTCCAGTTGTTCGAGAGAATGCAGTCCCAGTCCTTAACCTTCTTTGACAGGCATCCCGTTGGACGGCTCGTGACTCGGGTTACTAACGACATTGAAAATCTGAACGAAATGTTCAAATCCGTCATCGTTACCGTATTCAAGGATGTTTTTGTACTGACCGGCATCCTTGTTGTTCTTCTCTATCTCAATTGGCGTTTGGCGCTGGTATGCTTCGCCCTTATCCCCATCATCTTTATCATCACCCTTTTATTCAGCAATCTTGCAAGAGATGCCTTTAGAGAGCTGCGGGCAAAAGTTTCCAAGATAAACGCCTTTTTGCAGGAACATATTTCGGGTATGCGCATTATTCAACTCTTCGCAAAGGAAGCATTTCAGATGAAGAGTTTTGAAAAAATAAATCACGAAAACTATCTTGCGGGGATGAGACAGATCAGAGTGTTTGCGGTTTTTATGCCTATCATGGAGTTATTCGCCGCCCTTGCGGTCGCTCTGCTGATCTGGCACGGTGGCGGAAAGGTCATAAACGAACAACTCACACTGGGGTCACTGGTGGCCTTTATTAGTTACATTCGCATGTTTTTCAGACCCATCCGGGATATATCGGAAAAATACAACATTATGCAATCGGCCATGGCCTCAACCGAGCGAATCATGGAATTTATAGATCTTGAAGAAGTGATCCCCGACCCCAAGGAACAAAAAGATCCCACCACTGTTCAAGGTCGCCTTGAGTTCAAGGGCGCTTCCTTCTCCTATCAAGAAGAACACCCGGTGTTGGATAACGTGTCATTCCAAGTCAAGCCTGGAGAAATGGTCGCGATCGTCGGTGCGACCGGGGCGGGAAAAACCACAATGGCAAGCCTTCTGGAACGATTCTACGATGTGAAGGATGGGAGCATTTTGGTGGACGACATTGATGTTCGTCAATGGTCCAAGGGCAATTTGCGCAGCAACATCGGCCTCGTGATGCAGGATGTATTCATCTTTGCGGGAAGCCTCCGGGATAATATCACCCTAGGAAAAAAGGAAATTGACGGAGATGCAATAAATAGGGCGATAAGGCTGGCAAATGCCCATACCTTTATCGATCGATTGCCACAGGGTCAAAATCAAGAGATAGGCGAGGGGGGCGCAACGCTCTCGGCGGGTGAACGACAGCTTCTCTCTTTTGCCCGGGCGCTGGCTTCCAGGCCTAAGATAATGATACTCGATGAGGCCACATCAAGCGTTGATCCCGAAACGGAACGGCTCATACAGGAGGCGATTGCCCGGATGACAAAGATGCATACCACCCTGGTCATTGCCCATAGGCTCTCAACCATTCGGAATGCCGATCGCATTATTGTGGTGCGCCATGGCAAGATCCGAGAGCAGGGCACCCACGATGAACTCATGGCGCTCAAAGGGTACTACCATAAACTCAATAAATTCAGAGAAGCCCAATTGTAAGCCATTGGCAAAAGGTTGTATTTTCATTTGCAGGGCTCCAG
>CAYWMP010000056.1:8619-30042 GCA_964459445.1 uncultured Desulfobacteraceae bacterium | reverse complement strand
GTAGGTAGATAACAAACCGCTTGGGTGGACGGCAAAAGAACGCCGCCACTTAGCTCAAACGATATGGGGCAAATGAATCCATATGAAAATAAGTAAACTTGATCATTTTGTTTTGACGGTAAGAGATATTGAAAATACCATATCTTTTTACACGTCGGTGATGGGAATGAAAAAAGAAGTGTTCGGGCCGGGGCGAGTAGCCTTGAAATACGGTGATCAAAAAATCAATCTACATGAGTTGGGAAATGAATTTGAGCCAAAGGCCGGTAACCCCATGCCTGGTTCAGTTGATTTATGCTTTGTTACAAAAACGCCATTAAATGAGGCAATATCTCATGTAGAGAGCTTTGGAGTTGATATCATTGAGGGTCCGGTGGAAAGGACAGGAGCAGAGGGTCCAATTCTTTCTTTCTATTTTAGAGATCCCGACAATAATTTAATTGAAATAGCCAATGAAATGTAAGCCACCTAAGTCGCTCAAGTTGGCTGCCAATCGTGTGGCGCCATAAAGCGCTCAAAAAAAATGACCCATAGACCGTTTCCGATCTATGGGTCTTGCTTTTGACTTATGGTTAACGAATCAAACAAATCGATTGGTTAGAGGTTAGGTTGATAGTTAATTCTCCAACAGGCCCACCTAGCAAAATGTGGCTTCCCGATATGCCGTTATTTCCTAAAGTGCACTCTCTTCGATTCATATATAATTGAAGATGCTCAGTAGAAAAGATGCACGCACATCCGAGAAGCTCTTGTTAGTGCCGCCTCTAACTCTCTCTCTTTAGTATAACCCTTGGAGGTTTTTAGCCATCCGGTGGTTTAAAGATTTGCTGTTAAAGTTGGGTGACACCAAACAATTTAATTTCCAAAGAACAAATCTAGCAAATATACAGGCACTTACATCTCTTATTTATTTTATCGGCAGTTTCGCAGATAACTTAAGCGAAATCTCTCGTTAGACCTAAAATAATTCCTGATTCGGCAATGTAAAGCCGAAGTGATAATAAATTTTACGAATGCGGTCTCTACACCTAGGCACCTGACGGATGAAGAGGAGGTCTTGGCGGAGAAATGTGATAGGATGCTTCGAATTAAATGAGGTTAGATCCGTTATTTGATGTCAGGGTAATTGTTCATGAAATCATGGACTTCTTCGATGCCTGGAATTCCTTGTCTCGCACCGATCATTTTGCATTTGATGGCAGCGACGGCCGAGGCAAACCGCATACATTGACCCATATCCCAGTCCTTTAAAAGGCCGTAGACATAGGCGCCATGATACACGTCACCAGCACCTGTCGTGTCTACCGCCCTCACAGGATAGGCCTTCTGTTCAAACCACTGGCGCCCGTTCCATCCTACGCTGCCCTTTGACCCTAACGTGATGACAACGTCATCAGGTCCAAGCTCTCGGAGGGCTTCTATGGATTTCTGGGGCGATGTATCATCATCCAAAAGCGGATGAGCGAAACCTTCGGATGCTATGAGAGTATTTACCAGGGAAACGAGATCCTTGGATCCTTTTCGCATGGTACCGGCATCAAGGACCACTTTAATGCCCAATTCCTTTGCTTGTCTGGCAGCCTCAAGGGAGGCCTCGATCATCAGCCCATCCAGGTGAAGTATCTTGGCCTTTGAGAACCGGTCCAAATTGATATCTTCAGGTTTGAGCGGCGGGGCGGTGCCCCGGTGCCAAAATATCGTTCTTGCGCCGTTTTTGACGTTGACCGCAATAAAGGCAAATTGCGAAGTGAAACCCGGACTGATCTTGAGGCCGCTTGAATTCAAGCCGGCCTCTTTCAATCCCTTCTGAATTTCAACCCCGATGGGATCATCCGATATAGATCCGATGAAGGTCGCCTTAACCCCCAATCGGGACAAGGCCACCATGGCAGTGGAGGCCGGTCCGCCGCATTGAGCCTGGATATCTTGGAGTTCTACCTTTAGGTCTTCATCAGGGAAATAGGGTAGGCGCCCCAAGTAATCCAGGGAAGCCTGACCAAGGCCTATGACTTCGATTTGATCTTGTGTCGGCTCAATCATGGACCTGTTTTTTTGTGGTTTTCCGTTCCATGGGCGCTCTGATATCGGATACGGGTCTTTTAATCCAGTTGACTCAACTCCCGATATATTGCCTCAAGATTATTATTTATTCTTTTATTTGAAGGGGATGTGGGGTATTTTTTAATCAAATTGTTAAGTATCTGCTGGGAGGAGAGCAGGAGTTCTTTTTTCTTTTCGGGATCGGAATTCTCCTTAGCCAGCAGAAAGAGTTTGGCAGCCCTATTTCTTTCCCGTTGAATGATCTTTTCGACTGCGAGTTCTCTCAATTCCTTAAACTGTGACTCCAAATTTGGATCCTGCTCCATGTCTTCAAGAGCGCTTATGGCCTCCTCGAATTTCTCTGCTTCTATTAGTATCTTGGCCAAATCGATGCTTTCATTTCTCCTGGTTTCGACTGATTGCCGTTGTTCACCATATTTTTTTTCGGCAATCTCGACGCTTTTCATGGCTTGATCGATGGTTTCCAGATCGCCTTCACCCTGTAATTTGATTCTGAGTCTTAGAAGGAGGAGCTTTGCTTTTTGGAATTCATGCAGATGGACGAGTCTCTCGACCTCCTTGAGACTTTTCTCTAAGGGGTCCAGTTCCTGGGACGGTTGATCATCCTTTGATGCAACGGCTTCCCCGGGCACGCTTTTCACCGCTTCAAGGCCCTCGCTGATAATCCTTTCCGCCCTCCCGGTTAGGGATTGTCTTTCGTCAATTGTGTCGATCAGTTTTTCATAGGTCAGCCTGGCCCGGTCTTTTTTACCCAATTTGTATTGCCATTCCACAAGGCTGGCGCGGAGGTTTATAAGGTCAAGCGTTCCTTCCATTTTGCGGGCGACTTTTTCGCCGATGCTTTCGGCTTCTCTAATCATGCCTTTTTTCGCCAGAGAGACAGCGAACAATATGCCTATGTCCGGAGTCAATGCATCCGGACCAAAGGAAGTCTCAATAGCAAGGGAGCGGTCAATAACCCCTTGGTAATTGGCCTTTAGAAAATCATCCATGAGAGCCTTTCTCTTTAAAGAAAGCTGTTGCGCCGCTAACGTGAATGGCCGGTCCTTCTGGATTCGTTCTGAAAAATAGGCCTTGTCCAGTTGATCCAGATCGCTAAAGAGGCTCTGGATGATTTGGGGGTAATCAGAAGGGTTTTGGGGATTGATTCGCAACCTTTCGTAAGTGTCGAGGAGGCTTTCTGCTGATTGTTTTTGCGAATTGCTCAGGTCCTTTTCCTTTAGAACCCGCTTTAAGTATTCTATTTTGCCGTCGATCAATTCATTAGACACCACCTTGGGTGGTTTGTCCTCAGGTCTTGATACAACAGTGAACTTGCTCGTTTCAGGCAAACAGCCCATCAATCCCGAAATAGCAAACAAAACCAAAACCCTGATCGAATTAGTTATTCTCATCCTTGACTCCTGATAGGGGCTCGAAAAATCGCTTCAGTTCCAGTCCGTCAGCGGTTAGATCAGCATGAGACATCATCTGGGGATGCCCTTTTATCGATACGTCCCCTTCCGATGGCAGCGGTAGTCCGCTATTGGGGGAAAGGGTCACGGCCGCCAGGCCTTCCCTATCCGCATAAATCGAATCAGTTTGGAAGGCCAAATCAGCCAACCGCATATCACCTAAATAGATTGGAGATCCAACAATGGCATTGGCTGTATCAATCCATAGGGGAAGGGCGCCCGAGGCCCCGTAAATGGTCACATGCTTGCTTTTCATCGGTCGATTGTCGTCATACCCCACATAGCTCGCAATGACAAATCCCTTTTCCAAGTCAAACTCACCCATTTCCTCTGCTATACCTGGCACAAACCCGACAAAACTGGAATTTGTGAACCGATTGGCGGTACCTGTTTTTCCGAAGGTTGGGACGGGGATATTCAGACTCTCTTTATCGATCACTATATTTAGTTTGACGGCTTCTTTTGCCTGTCGGCCGGTTCCGTGGGTCATGACCTTCCTCAATACCTCGGTGATCAATAGGGATAGTCTTTTTGAAAGCAACTCTTTGGGCTTGGGCTTGTACTCCCATAGGGTTATCCCCTCCCTGTCTACGATTTTTGTAATAATGGGCGTCACATCAACACCCCGGGTATCATTGAGGGGATACACCTTTCCCGTCATGATGGTGTTATAGGCCAGGGCAGCTTCGATAATGCCGATCGCATTTGATCCCAAGGGAAAAGAAAGAACCGGATCAAGAGGCGTCGTAATGCCCATTTTCTCAGATAGTCTGGAAACATAAAGGAGATTTACCAGTATCCTGAAGTCTCTGATATGGTAAAGAACCTCTTGGTCGTATCTTTTGTGGTTCAGCATCTTTTTGTAATGGTTTTTCATATGTAATTGCAGAAGATCAATTGATTTTGAGGGCATCAGGGCTTCAATCCATACATCATCGGCCTCCAGCATTTCAGATTTTTCTTCAATCAGAGCATTTGAAAAAGGCAACAGTTGCCCGGAGACTTCCAAATCCCTGGGTGTTTCGCTATAGACAACGATTTGGGATCCGTCAAAATTGCTCAAATGATAGAAATGGGAGCGCGCGTCTGCAAGCAGTGCCTCCACGGTGGCATCTTTTTTCTCACGATAAAGCGCCATAAGGTGTTTAATTCGATCCATATCCTTTCTCATCTTGAAGTTCAAGGAACGAAGCCTTTGAAAACTGAGTCGATATAATCCGGCCTTTTCCTTTTCTTTTAGATCGAGATTTTCGATATCTACGCTGAAGTGAAATCGTTTGAGGTTCGAAAGGGCTTTTTCTTGACCCGCAAATATGAGATCCGCCTCGATCTCCTTTTTAGAAGCCTCAAATGAAGCCTCCATCAGGGCTTCCCTATTGACCACAATGCCGTGTTTATCCCGTATCCTTTTCACATAATCCCTATAGGTTTCATCGGCTCTTCTATGGAGCCCGAGCCCCTGGGCCACTTGACGGAATTCGCTTATGTTTAGACGATCGGTGAGATGGTATAGCAGCCAGACCGTTGCCAGATTTTCTGAATGGACTCCCGCCCAGGCCATGGAGATTTCTTCAGAGGTTGGTTTATGATCCGGCTTTGGTACATACATGGTTGTTTCGAACCGAAAAAGATCTTCCCTATTGATGAGGGGGTCAAGGGTATTCCACTTGAGTTGCAGGGCAGCCGTATAGACGAGCGGCTTAAAAAGAGAACCCAGCTGCCGTTTGGCATCTACTGCGCGGTTGAAGAACCGATCAAAAAACCCGCCGATCATGGCCTTCACTTTCCCTTCCTGAAGGACGATGATGCCTCCTTCCAAGTCAGGGATCTGGGTGAGTCTCAAGCGGGTCCTGGTCGATTCGTTGGTTTCAATGATCTGAACGGGCACAAGATCTCCCGCCTTAAAGCCTTTTAGAAAGCCTGTGGCATGGCTCTTGTCAAACTCGGCCCAATTGCCCAATTTCCATTTGATCCATGCCGAACCCATATCCTTGAAGCCATCGTAATCAATAATGCCGCCTCCATTCTGCCATGAAACCATTAGATGAGGCTCTTTTTGATTAAGATTCAGTTTTGTTACGCGCCCCAAGAAGGGAAAGCCGACTTTGGGCTTTTCAACAAATTCCGATGTCAGTTTGGCGTATCGTTCCTGGAGATCTCTCCCGCCATAGCCCGATAATTTGACATCTAAAAAGGGGAGACGATTCCTGATGCTTTTTAGCGCGCCCTCCTGGATCTGCCTATTAATGGAGGTGAATATGCGAATACCGGATGTTGCAATGTTATAGACACCCTGTTCCTCGAGGATCTCCTTGAAAAAACCGGTCTCTAACTGATCCCGGATATAGTTGAGAATGACATTGAGTTTATAGGTCACCTTTCCTTCTTTAAAGAGGACCTCCCTTTTCGCCGCAACCTCGTATTGCTCCCGGGTAATGAATTGCATTAGGAACATATTCCTTAGGACATAGTCCTTACGATTTTTGGCCTGCCGAATGGCTTCGTTTTTTCCTGCCTCTGTCTTCCTGGTAAAGGGATTGTATCTGAAGGGACCCTTCACCGACCCGGCGATGAAGGCTGACTCAACGAGGTCGAGATCCCCCGCTTCCTTATCAAAGTAGTATTGGGCAGCAATGCGCAGGCCGTTTCCGAAGCCGGTTACAAAAAATTGATTCACATACATTTCGAGAATCTCCTCCTTGGTATAGCTACTCTCAAGGAGGAGGGCCTGGATAAGTTCCTTCAGTTTTGCCCTATAGGACCTTTTCTCTCTCCTGAAAACATTCTTGGCAGTCTGTTGAGTAAGGGTGCTGCCACCCTGAACAACCTTTCCGGCCCTAATATTGGCCATAAAGGCTCTCCCAATGGCCCTAAGATCGAATCCGGGGTGGTTGAAAAAATTTCGATCTTCGGAAGCAATAAGGGCCTTGATAAAATAGGGAGGGATATCCTCGTAGTTGATGTATTTGCGATGGGTCTTTTCAAAAAAAACGCCGACAATACTCTGGCCATCGTCGTAGAACACGGGGCTCTCTGAGAATATCACGTTTCTGATAGCCCCGCGTTGGATGCGAGAGCCGGTTTCACTGGAAATCTGGTAGTAGAAAAAAACCACGTATCCCGCGGCACAAAGGCACAGTGCAAAGAGAACCAGACCAGCAGTATGGAACTTATTCCTTTTCTTTTGCGGTCTTCTCTGCAAGTTGGCGCATCTCCTTTTAACTATGAAGGAACGGGGGTGATCTCGCCCGCAACCAACATTTCCCGTATAATGGCCTTTAGGTCCATGCCTTTCATTTTCAAACCCTTTCGGCCGTATTTCATGTTTGCCTCAATCAGGTACCATCTTCCATTGTGTTCTATAAAGTCAAGTCCCACATCGTTGAACCTGCATTTTCGGGCCGCCTCCTTGGCCAGTTTCAACACAGGATCCGGTATTTTTTCAAAACGGATGGAGCCTCCCTGGTATACATTTGTTTTGAAACCTCCAGGGGGTCTTTCTCGCCAATAGGCGAGAACGGGTCGGTAATTGATAAGCAGGACCCTTACATCCCTTTCATGGGGTAGGTATTCTTGAATATAGGCAACATGGGTCTTTCGCAAATATTCTTCTAGATCATTTGGATTCCTGATCAAATAAACGCCCCGCCCCTGGGCCGAGGCCCTGGGGAGCTTGGCAACAAAAGGAAACATAAAGTCATTCGTAATGTCTTGGTGATGGAGATGATAGTAGATCCTTGTTCTTGGATGGGGCAAATCCATCATGCAATAGAGCGAGGTCTGTTTGATTTTTTCGTCTGCATAGAGATATGTCTCGAGGCTGGGAAAGATGCTCTTGCCCATTGTCGTAAGAAACTGGGCATAATTCAGCGTGGGATAGAGAATCATCTTGGCATTCAGAATGAGCTCTCTTTCCTTTTTGGTATAATCATGGAAGTTGGGTTTTACCCCGAGGGTGATAACTTCAGGCACTCCTCGGAGCCGACTTCCAAGGGCTATAAACGGCTTTTTATTCGAATCCATGAGACGGTTTCCCACTTTTGCTGAAAGGATGCTAGATTCTAATAAATTGAAACCCGGTTTGCTAGACGAAAAGCCATTCCTTATTTCCGCAAATGACTATTGGCCACTTACCAGTGACCTGCCTACGCTATGGAGCTGCGGCTCGGCAGGCCACTGACCTCTTGACTTCTGAGGAGTTTTGGTTCATAAAAATTTAGTTAAATTAAGGAAAATGGAGTATTTGGAATTACTCTGAATCTATTCGCATCTGACGTGTTGAAAGGGTCAAGAATGATCTAGATCCACAAAAAAACCCCTCTTCTCAAGTTGAGAGCGGGGTTTTGTGTTTGCATTAATCCCAAGAGATCTTGACAAAGACAAAAATTGTTCTGGAACTTGCGTCCCAGTGGACGGTGGATGAAAACTAAAGCTGATAACGCCCCTATGTTGTCTATTATTGAAAAAACCTTCAAGGAGAATATTAGTTAGGATGGGATATGAGCCTGGTGGACTAGCTGATAAGCTGGGTAACAGATACGAAGGCAGGTGGGTTGCAAAGCAGCTTTTTCGTCTTTTAGATGAAGAAATCCGTTCCGTTAAAGTCGAGGCTATTGGGGATGATGAGCGCGGAGTGGATTTATGGATTGAGAAGAATGATGGTGTCCGTCTAGCACAACAATGCAAGGCACGTAATAGGAGCAAAGAATTTTGGTCCATTCGTGATCTACACTCCAGAGGGATTCTAAGTCACCTTAAATTTCAGTTGGATCTTGATCCGCAGCATGAGTTTGCACTTATCTCTGGAGTTGGGGCTACACTATTCGGGGATATTTGCGAAAGCGCCAGATTATCTAATACCGATCCTGAAGATTTCTACAAGTACCAGATTCAAGCCCTTGGAGAGGAACGGCGCACAGGATTTGAACAATTTTGCGATTCGCTTTCACTTGATTCCGAACAAGAAGCGGACCGATCCAAGGCATATAATTACCTACTGCGAACATATGTCATTCTACATCCCGATGATCGCAACACCTGGGAAAATCTGCTGGCTGAAGCAGGGTATTTATTGACAGGCGAACCGGAGAGTTCGGTTGCAACCTTACTAACCTATGCTGAGAATAACGCCGCATTTAGAAAGCCCATTTATGCGGATGAATTGCGAAAACATCTAGAGACGCTAAATATCCATCCCAAGCGATTAACCTGTGATCAGCGCATTGCACCTGCCGTAGAAGAGATTCAAAGACAGTTTGACGCGAGCATCAGGCCCAAGCTGATTGGTGGAGAACTTATCCCTCGGGAAGAGACAGCACTTCTCCTCCAGGCCCTTGAAGGAAAAAAGGATGTCATTTTGCACGGTACCGCGGGTTTTGGTAAAAGCGCTGTCCTTTATGATCTCACGCAGCATCTTCGTGAGAAACATATTCCATACATATCTGTGCGTTTAGATCGGCGCGACCCCAAGAATACGGCTGCTCAATTTGGCAGAGATATGGGGTTACCGGATTCTCCTGTCTATTCTCTTCACGGTATGGCTGGGGGACGTTTGTGCGTTCTGATTCTAGATCAGCTAGATGCCATTAGATGGACCTCTGCTCATTCTGCGAATGCCCTTGACGTTTGCAAAGAATTACTCCGGCAGGTCCGTTCGTTGCGCCGTGGTGGAAAAAATATATCTGCCGTGCTTTCTTGTCGCACTTTTGACCTGGAACATGACCCGGAGATTCGGAACTGGCTGTCCGACTCCCCTGGTCGGAAACTCCACAAAGTCGAAGTGAAAGAACTTACGATAAAGACCTTGGAGAAAATTGTAGGTCCTTCAGTCAAGCAAATGAGCGACCGCCAGAAACGAATTCTTGCATGTCCTCAAAACCTTGCCATGTGGATGGAATTAAGGGGAATGGGAAGCGTTCCTGAATTTCGTTCCGCCACGGAACTGATGCGCCGCTTCTGGGAAAATCGTCGTCTTCTTATCGAAAAGGCCGGTATTACCACAAAGGAAATGGGTGACGCTCTAAGTGTACTCATCGATTATATGGAAAGAAAAGGCAAGGTGGCAGTACCTAAGCGGATCGTCAGTGCTTGGCCAAATGTTGCTAGGGCATTGTTTTCGCATGGTATCCTTCAGGAGAGTGCAGGAAGAGTAACCCTCTACCATCAAAGTTATTTAGATTATCTGATTGCGGATCGTTTGCTTCGTCATATAGACGAAGGAACAGGAAATGTCATCGATTGGTTGGGGCTAAAAGAACGGCAGTCCTTGTTTCGTCGAGAACAGTTGCGGCAGGTGCTCGCCATGCTTTCCGAGGAGTCCCTTGGCGACTTTTTAGCTTGCGTTAAACGGCTTCTTCAATCGGATAATATTCGTTTTCATCTCAAACATCTCGTTCTTGGATTGGTCGGACAGTTAGAAGATGTGAATGAAGAGATTGGAAGCTATTTTCTTCCACTGCTTAAAGATGATTATTGGAAAGAACATGTATTGGAGACAATTTTTTGGGGGCACGTTCCATTTGTCTCACTGCTGATTGAAAAGGGACTTATTTCCGAATGGCTGAATTCTGATGTCGAGGAGGATATTCATCGTGCCCTGTGGCTTCTCCGATCCGTTAATGAAAACATCCCGGACACTATTGTAGAAGTATTGGGGCCCTTGATTGATCAAAACGATAATTGGCCCTCAAGGGTCCTGAATACGATATGCTGGAATTCAATAAACGATTCCGAAAACATGTTTCTTCTAAGGCTGAAATTGGCTCATCTCGGTGTGTTTTCAAGCTATGTTGACTGGAAATCACTCCGCTCAAGATATCCTCTTCGTGCTCTCCAGTTGATCGAGGCCGTGGTGTCGACTTGGGATAGTAATCCAGATGAGGAGGCACCGAATGGTAAGTCTTCACGGGGCCAGGGTGGGCGCCTGGAAAATTGGTATGACGAGGATGTAAAGGCGCTGAACAGTATTGCGAATAATTATCCTTTTCATACATGGGATTTATTCATGCCGCACATAGAGAGAATCACCGCTTTTGAAACAAAACCCTTCGACCGTCATATGGAAAACTGGCAGGAAAACCGGCTTGCGGGTCGCTACAAAACACACACGGAAATCGAACGCGGGATTGTTGAACTTGTTATGCTTGCGGGCAGCAAGTTGGCTGCCGAACAACCGGAAGCGCTATTGAAGCGATCTGTTCCTTTAGAAAACAGTATTTCTTCTTTTGTTCAGGAAATTCTAGTCAATGTATATGCCCATCTTTCTGTAAAATATTCAGATATAGGGATACGCTGGCTTTTGGACGATCTTCCCCGTCTGTGTTTGGGTTCAGGCTTTGATGAACCGGAATGGATGCCTGCCGCTCGCCTTGTTGAAGCCTTGTCTCCGTATTGTTCAGAGGAGTTATTCGGAAATCTAGAGCAGGCGATTTTCTACTACCATTCACCCACTGAAAAACGGTCGGCCGAATACTATTTGAAAGGCTGGAAAGAAGGTTTTTTCGGAGATTACTGGGGGCGTGCCCAATATTTTCTTCTTCCAGCTCTTGATTCAAAGAGAGTGCAATCATCAACTTCGGATCTGATCGCAGTGTTGAAAAGAAAGTACGCCAATTATTCGAAGAAGCGATTTCTCAGGGCTGGTCGTATATCGGGCGGTGTGATTGGCTCTAAACTTGACGCTTCAGTTGAAAGAATTAGCGATCGGGCATGGCTTGAAATTGTAAGCAATAAGGGAATTCCGGAACAGGATAATCTAAATTGGGTTCAAGTTGGTGAGGATCGCGCAGTGACTTCCACTGTCAGACAATTTTCGCGAAATCTTGAGCAAATCGCTATTCGCTTTCCTGAACGTTTTGCACAACTGTCACTGCATTTTCCAAAAGACGTCCACCCTCTATATATATCTGCGATCTTTCAAGCTATGAGATTGAAGGAATCTAAATCAGATATTTCAGAAAAGGAAAGGGCGGATTGGCGTCCTGCATCGGTAAAAACAGTGGAGGAGATCATTGAAAGATTTCAAACTGAAGACGATCGAGAGACCGCTATGTCCTTCTGTAGACTTATTCGTGAACGGGCGGAAGAAAATTGGTCTGATAAAGCAATCAAACGATTGATTCATTATGCAACAAACCATCCAGACCTTGAGCCTGGCAAGCTGAATCTTTCATGCGATAAAACATCTGATGAGGCATCCGTTAATACCCTTTATCAAAACACATTAAATTGCGTTAGGGGAGTTGCGGCAGAAGCGATTGGTCAATTACTTTGGAACCACAAAGACTTGCTGAAGAAACTCCAGCCTGGAATTGAATCTTTGGTGAATGACCCTCATCCGGCGGTACGAATGGCAACTATAGATGCTTTGCTTCCCATACTGAATATCAATAAAGACCTGGCAGTAGCCTGGTTCTGCAAAGTTTGCGCCGATGATTTACGGGTAGCTGCTTCCCCACGAGCTGTTTTGTTTTTCAATCATACTATCGTAAGCCATTTTGACCAGATCGGCCCTCTTATCAAATGCATGGTTCGATCTCCTAATAATGAAGTCTCTCAGGAGGGTGCTAAAGAGGTCACCGCACGATGGCTGTTCCATGAAATGTTTAGGGAAGAGCTTGCCGATTGCCGGGAGGGGACAATACCGCAAAGAAAAGGGGTTACTCAAGTAGCTTCCACTTTTCTAAGAGACGAGCAGTATTCGATGAAATGCCAGGACTTGCTATATCCTTTTTTTGATGATCCGGAAAAAGACGTTCGTGCCGAAACTTGGAATATGTTTCACAATAACGCGCTTATTCTTCAGACAATTAATAAAGAATTCCTGAAGACATATATCAGATCAAAAGCCTTCACTGATCATCCTTCTCGGCTTGTTTATAGCTTAAAGGATCTTCCTTGTTCCTTGATTCCTTTTGCTGAGGCCATTTTTGTGCTTTGTGAGGTGTTTTCCACGACACTCCAAGAGAAATCACAAGAAATGGGCTCAGATGTTCCGCACATTGTATCTGAAATATCGTCTTTACTTTTACGATTGTATGAACAATCCCAAGATTCTGAAAATGCCGAAATAAACAATCGATGTCTGGATATATGGGATATGTTATTTGAAAACCGGGTCGGCATAGTCCGAGAACTGACCAGCGCGATCGAAAGAGTATGAGGAAGTGAAAAGGGGGCGTTGTTGTCGATCATGACAAACTCTTTCTAATTACTTTCAATTTTCAACCTGACCGAAGTGAAAATTGATCCAACAGGTGCTAAAAAGGATTAAATAACGCCCCTTAGCAATTCGGTAGAACTGAAGAAGTAACTTTATTACCGTTTCCCCATGGGTGGAACATAAGTTAAGGGTTGTCCATTGACGAAAAAAAGCAAATCTAGGATTCCGGATAAGGTTAGCGCCCTTGTTCTGTTCGAGGCAGATCTGACTTGCTGCATATGCAAAGATCGGCATAAACCAGTTCAAATCCATCACCTCGATTGTAATTCCAGTAATAACGACCTCTCAAATCTTGTTGTTTTATGCCTTGACCACCATGACGAAGTGACCAGAGGACCAGGGCTTGGTAGAGGATTATCTGCTGACCTAATAGAAATGTACCACAAAAACTGGTGCGAAACTCTCAGGGCTAAACGGAGAAAACAATTTGATCAAGAAGATACCAAAGGTATTGGTTTTGATTCAGATCAATTTCATCAAACGTTGATCGATGCTGTTGCTTGCCATGAACTAAGAAGGCATGAGCCTGAGCTGATATGTGGAGATTGGCGCAAGAGTGGCCGTGTTCTAAGCCAACTGCATGCTTATTCGCTGAATTACTTTGGCCCCAGAGTCAAGGCTGTTATGCTAGATATCCTTTACTCAATGGCTTCACGGACAAGGATGGCTATGCCACCAAAAGTCGCAGATGAAATCTCAATTCTGGTTATAGCGGCTCTTCCGACAGTGAGCCTAGTATGTCCTTCTGAAAAAAAACTTTCAAAGAAAGAGGAAGAATGCTTGCACTTAGGGGTATCTGCTGGAGAATGCTTGACTTATGACGGTATTAAATATCGGAAGAATATGAAAATTATAACCTCGGGAACTAGAGTTATGTGGACTGTTCTTCGCTATGCCCATTTGAATGATCTTGCTGGTTTCAAAAAGAAAGTTCTAGAATCATTCGCTCAGTATATGCAACTGGCTGAAAAAACTGATTTCCACGACGCTAAGCGCTGGATAGAATTTGAAAAAGATGATGCATTGACCTTGAATGATGATGATCTCCCTCAACTGCCATGATTCATGGGAGATGGTTGACGAGCGTACCTCACTGTTGCTGAAGCTTCCGCCGTCGTTAAAACTCACCGCGTCACTGATAGGGGACATTTATGCAGAGCGTTCACAAATCCTAATGATATCTTTTTGTTATCGGCTCTGCCTGATAAGACTCCCCTCGTGAAACAATGAGATTGTGAAGCCCGGAAATCGGGCAATTTCCGCTAGTTAGAAAGGGTTTAAGGCATAAGGCGCCGGGGGGAAGGGCAGAAGGGAAACGGCGTGTTCAGCGCTCAGCTTTCAGCATTCAGCAATTTGAGGATTCCCTTTTTCCATTCCTGTGCAGTAACCGGTACGAACCCATTAAATGGGCCGTTGGTTCCAAAGCAATTTGAAGCTTTGGCATTTCCTCGTGTCGGGGCTGCAAGCAATACCAAACCTTATCATGATGTTCGTTGAAAATTGTTTGTTGTTTGCTGTGCCATCTTGTCGCGCCGTAGTCCAAACGAAGGCGTCGCTTTTGATGAACTGCCCATGCCCGGATTGACTATCGATGATCTGGATCTGGCGGCGCTGGAAACCCTGTTCCGTGACCTGCGCGACCTCGGCGAAAACGAATTGCTCACGCTAAGACTGCTCAAGGATGAACAGGGGCGGCTTGTGCCGACAAAGGGGGCGGTTCTGCTCTTCGGAAAAAAGCGCGAGAAACATTTCCCTGACGCATGGGTGCAGTGCGGACGCTTCATCGGCAGGGACAAGGCGGATATCTTCGACCATATCGAACTGAACGATCATCTGCCTCAGGCAGTGGACAGCATCATGCTGTTTCTCAGGAAGCACGCCATGCGCGGCGCCGATTTCTCCGATATCCGGCGAAAGGATGTTTGGAGCATCCCCCTCGGGATCCTGCGCGAAGTGGTCATCAACGCCCTGGTTCACGCTGACTACTCCCAGCGTGGAGCGCCTACCGCATCGCCTTTTTCGATGATCGTATCGAAATCGAAAATCCCGGCATCCTGCTGCCGGGCATGACCATTGATGATATGCGTCAGGGCGTTTCCAAAATCCGCAATCATGTCATCGCCCGTATTTTTCGTGAACTGAATCTGATTGAACAGTGGGGCAGCGGCATTCCCCGTATTATCAGAGAAGCGAATGAGATGGGACTGCCGGAACTGCAAATTATGGAAATCGGCATGCGGCTGCGTTTTACCGTGACGCTTGCTGAACAAATATCGATTCAAAAGACCATCGAACAAGTAACCGAACAAGTAACCGAACAAGTAAGACGCATACTTAACTGTCTGAAAAATGAACCCTTGGGCACTCGTGAAACAATGCAATTCCTTGGATTACGCCACCGCCCCACGTTTATCTATGACTACCTGCAGCCGGCCATAGATGCAGGGCTAGTGAAAATGACCCAGCCCGAATCACCGAAAAGCCCAACACAGAAGTATCGCCTGACTGCAAAAGGAAAAGCGGCTCTTGTCGAGAAGGATCAATCGGAATCCGGCAAATGACGATCCGGCCCTTAGCCCATCCGTTGCAAGTCATTGATCGCAAAAGCCAATTCTTCCCAACACTGCTGACCAAACGGCTGAAAAGAGATGCTCCTTCGCGACTTTGGGCAGTGGGTAGTCTGGATCTGCTCAATGTTTCGAAAACCGCGCTTTTCTGCTCTAAAAGTTGCCCTGGAGATGCCATTCTTGCCGCCATGGATCAGGCCCAACGATGGCGCGACGAAGGCCGTTGCATCATCAGCGGATTTCACTCACCCATTGAAAAAGAATGCTTGAAGATATTGCTGCGCGGCGTTCAACCGGTCATCATCTGCCCTGCCCGCAGTCTTGAAGGGATGAGATTCCCCAAGGAATGGCGCGAGGGCATCGAAGCGGACCGCATTTTGTTGGTATCCCCCTTTGATTCCTCTCAACGCCGCATCACTGCTGCACTATCTGAACAGCGCAATAAACTGGTCGCCGCCCTGGCGGACGAGGTTCACTTTGTCAATACCATTCCCGGAGGGAAAACGGCGCGACTTGCCGAACAAATCTCCGAATGGGGCATTCCTAACAAATCAGACTAGCAGGAGACTCTATTCTCCCTTCCGCTAAAACTATCTTTCCAATCATGGAGCTTTATCCACAATTATAAAATCAGCAGGAAAATTTGCCTCCTTCGTCAAAGGCGGGACGCTCGTCGAAAAGTAAGTTTGCGTAGCGCTTTGTTCTGTGAGTTGAAGGGACCGCTGCTTTAGATGCAAAAAAATATTCAATTAAATAACCCGGTACCTGTTTTACGGCGATAGCCTTTTCCCCTTTAAGGAAAGGGATTTAAGATTTAGGGGACATAGTTGACAAGTGTCAAAGCGGACCTAGGGTCCATAGCGATTTGGAACTTTTGCATTACCTTCTGTCAGGGCTGCGAAGAATACCACGCTTTTTCAGGATGTTCGTTGAAAGTTGAGCGTTGCGCGGGGATAACATTACACGTTGGAAGGTTGAATGTCTCATCTTGACACGAAAATGATGAACTTTAGATCGTAGTCGGGGTTTATTATGAATACTGCAAGCGGCGGCACGGGGGGAATCCCCGGCTAAATCAGGGAAGTATTTGAAAACCTGCCGTTATGAAATGACGGTCCCCAGTCAACACCTTTTCAATACTCAACTCCTTCAGGAGTATGAAGCTGGTACAGTCAGTAAACGAAAAAGCTTGATCCTTCCAACCGAAAAACCATTGGACAGCTTTTTCTGCTTGATCCGGTCTGATCCATTCCACTCTGCATCGGGGGCTTTCTGATAGTTGTGTCCACCACTTTTGTGCGGCCTCGGTCCCGATGCGCATTCGAATCAGTGTCAAGGTTTCATCCAGGATATAGTTGGAGGTCGTCAGAATACCGCCATGTTCGAGCCAATGATCGCGCACATCAAGTGATTTCTGGTGGAGCGGATCTTTCGAATCCGCCATGGCCATCCATCCGGCTGTATCGACAAACAAGTGTTCTCTCAATGATATCTCCCGTATAATACCGAATCATGATCAACCGAAGTCAAACCATCCCGTGATTCCCCAACGGCCCCGGCACGATAAAGAGGGTCTTTGGACAGAGGAAGAGAGACCCGGTCTTCATCCCCTAACGGAACAATCCGAAAAGCAGGCCGGCTCCTGTACAAGACGGTAAATTGTTCTCCCTGTTTGACACATTCGACGATTTTCGGAAGAGAAGCCCGAAGCTCTTTGGTGTTGATGATTTTTTCCATTCGGAACCTCCTTCAAATCCCATCCAAACAGTGATGGGACCTGATAAGTTCATCTTAAGATTAACTTTGCAGGCCCATTATGTCAAGCGGCAATTTCTCAGAGGATCAATAGGGGACACTGGTAAGAAAAAAACGAAATGAAAGGCCCTGCCTTTTTCCAAAGAGAGGGCCCTATTTGAAAATACTCTGCGAGACTATTCAGGAAACTCCAGTGTTACCGATTCCCCTTCATCTCCCTTTCTTAATCCAACGTTGATTTCAATACTCCCATCGCGTATGCCCAATGCCAAAGGCATATTTCCCTCATCGCCCTCCAGATGGGTGATGGCTCTGATATCATCGATGATTCTCTTGCCGATTTCCGACCCGGGAGAGGGGAGTTCGGTTCTGCGATATTCAGCAACAACTTTGACATCACCGTTCGGTGTTTGAGTAATTGAAATATTTTTGGCATTCCCATTGATCCCGTGGAGGGCTGACAGGGCCAGCCACTTCAGGGCTGCATCATCTTTATCTTTGTCATCTGCCAGAATGGACATCTCTTTTAGGGGGTCATTGGTTGCAAAGCAATCCGCCAGTTCTTGAACCTTTAAATGCAAACTCTGTTTATCTTTCATCGCGTAACCCTCCTTTCCCTTAACAATAAGGGCCTAACTAAATGAACAGAACGGATCCCAAAATGACCGTTTAGTCTAAGCTATTCACGATAATTCTGCCTGCAAGAGGTCTCAACAGATTGGTGAAGAAGGAAGGAGGGATGTTTCAATCGGAAGGTTTCGCGAGCCAACTCAGCACAGCCCTGGATTTCTCTTTGGCCTTTTCCATGATCTGATCCAGGTCCAGGTTGAGTAGGTGCCTGTCTTCCATGATCAGTTTTCCATTGATGATCGTATGACTCACATCGTTTCCCCTTGCCGAATAAACGAGATGCGAATAGGGGTTGTAGATGGGGGTAAGATGCGGTTTCCTTAAATCCACGACAATGATATCCGCCTTTTTACCCACATCGAGGGACCCTGTAATCTCTTCCAATCCAAGGGCTCGTGCCCCCTCTATGGTCGCCATTCTCATCACGGTCAAGGCGTCCATTACCGTCGTATCCATCTTGTTCAACTTGTGGAGCTTGGCCGCCATGTCCATCTCCGTGAAAAGATCAAGATTGTTGTTCGAGGCGCACCCATCAGTTCCTAGTCCAACAACGATTTCCGCTTCGAGCATCTCTGGGATCGGGGCAATCCCCGAGGCCAGTTTCATATTGCTTTCCGGATTATGGATAACCTTGGCGCTGTTATCGGCGAAGAGCTTGATATCCCCGTCCTCCATATGAACGCAATGATCGGCTATGAGATGGGGACCAAGAAGTCCGAGGGAATGGAGATGTTGGACGGGTCCTTTGCCGTAGCGCTTCTTTACCTCATCCAATTCGGCAAGGGTTTCTGCCACGTGGATAATAAGCGGGACATCGTATTTCAAGGCCAGGTCGTTTGTGGCTTTAAGGAGATCCGGGCTGCAGGTGAAGGGGGAGTGGGGTTCCACGGCAATGGAGACAAGGGGATCATCCGCCCATCGATTAATCAGATCTTCGCTATATTGGAGCCCCTTATCAATACTGCCGTAATTGGGAGAGTCAAAATCGTAAAGGACCTCACCCACGATGCATCGCAATTCGGCCTGCTTAGCAGCCTGCGCTACCTGTTCCTCAAAAAGGTACATATCACAGAAGGTGGTCGTTCCGGACATGATCATCTCGGCACAGGCGAGGAGGGTTCCGGTATGTACAAAGTCCTCATCCATTTTGGATTCAACCGGGAAGATGTAATTGTTGAGCCATTCCATCAAAGGAAGATCATCGGCAAGGCCCCTGAAAAGGGACATGGCCGCATGGGTATGTCCGTTGATGAGGCCCGGGAGTATGAGACCGCCGCTTGCGTCTATGACCTTTTTGGCAGAGGGTTTTTTCTGTTCATCGGTGCCCATTCCGAAAATGGAATCACCTTTGATCGCCACAAAGCCCTTTTCCAAGACAGAGTTCTGTGTATCCATGGTAAGAATCATGCCGTTTTCAATGACCATATCGACCGATGTCATGTCTATCTCCTCAATGGTTGGAAGGTTCAAAGGTTCCCCGTTCCAGGTTCAAGGGTTGATAATTAAAGAAGGGTCTTAACTAGTCAAGAACCTTAAAGAATTCTTAACCTGTGAACCCTGAACCGATCATTTGCAGCTAAAGATCGCTGATGATGCTCTCCCAAAGCCTTGACAGGTTGGCGCCCGCTTTATTTGCATTGGCGATAACCTCTTCAATCGATGTTTCCGCCATACAATCAGGCAGGTTGACGTTTGAAATGGCCACAATCACGCCTATTCTAAGGCCGCAATGCACACCGACAATGACCTCAAGCACCGTGGACATACCCACAGCATCGGCCCCGATCATCCGTAAAAATCGGGTTTCAGCCGGCGTCTCCAGGCTAGGGCCCACAATGCCGATATAAACGCCTTCCCTCAACTGGATACCGAGGGACAATGCTTTGCTTCGTGCCAGCTCGATAAGTTCACGATCATACACCTTTGACATATCAGGAAAACGAGGACCGAAATGATCAAGATTAGGGCCAATAAGAGGATTTCTACCGGTCAGATTGATATGATCGGTCACAAGCATGATATCCGCTGATTCGAACAGCGGGTTCAGACCCCCTGCGGCACTCGAAATCAGAAGGGTGTGGACGCCCAATTTAGACATCACCCGAATGGGGAAGGTTATCTCCGCTGGTGAATAACCCTCATAGACATGAAAACGGCCCTCCATGGCGACCACAGGCCTTTTAGCCAAGTTGCCGAACACCAGAGTGCCTTTGTGTCCTTCGATGGTTGATCTTGGGAAATTCGGTATCTCTTCGTAGGACAACCGAACATCGATTTCCATGGCCTGGGTTAAATCACCCAATCCGGTTCCCGTGATCATAGCGAATTTTGGAGGAGCCTTTATTTTTGATTTCAGAAAGCCGACGGTATCCTCTATCTGTTTCTTCATCGCTTCAACTCCATAAAGGGGATTTTAGTAATGGGCTTTAGGAAAGGTGAGAATTTGTTACCACAATCGCAAGATTATTAAAAGCGGTTAGTGCCCCCTGATCACCACCAAGGCATCATCTGCGGCGTTGCCTTCGCTCGCTCCTCCTTGCAGCGTATTGTTTCATACGCTTCAGTTGTCGCTCCTTGGCGCCTTGCATCCAATACCTTGCTAGTGATCAGGGACAATTTCTAACCTAACGACTTCAGTCTTGACACTATGTTAGAGGGCAGATTTAGGCCTCCGGCTTAGGTTCTTTGGACTTGACCTCACTGTTGACCCTATTATACATGTCAGGCCTCGAATAGGGCATAAATCCTCCAAAGGGAAGTCGATTAAAGGTCGGAAATTCTTAGCAATGATAGACACGCTATTATAACCCCAGCCTATCAATTTAATTGAAGTTCTGCTAGACTTTCATGGAGTTTTGGCCAGCGAATGTTTCTGCAGATGGGTTTAAAAAACAAAGGGGTTTAAGATAACCATGGAAAGTGAGAAATGCATAGGGCAGTGTGATCTTGTCGAAAAAGTGATCAATAAAGGCATTTGTGTGGCTTGCGGCGCCTGTGTGGGTCTTTGCCCATACTTTCAGTACTATGATGGAAAGGTCGTCGTGATGGACGAGTGCCACTCAGAGACCGGCCGATGCTACCAATTCTGCCCCAGGATCGAGGAAGAAATGCCTCACCCGGAGGAAAAATCAGGGCAAGAGGTCCGATCAGAGCCTATAGGTATATACAAAGAGATCCTAATCGTCCGAGCCAAGGATGAAGAAATCAGGGATCGCGCTCAATACGGAGGAACCATCTCGGCTCTTCTCATTCACGCCATGGACAAGGGTTTGATTGAATCTGCTGTTTTAACGGACCGGGGTAATGGCCTATCGCCTGTAGGTTTTTTGGCGGGGAATGAATCAGATATCCTGGCTTGCGCCGGGTCAAGGTATTCCGGCTCAGGGGGATTGGCGTCCCTGAACCAGGCGATCAAAGACAACAGAGAAAAGCTGTCTGTTGTCGGTCTTCCTTGCCAGATGGAGGCCCTGGCAAGGATGAAAACCATGGAGCAGGACGGAGAGCTGCGAGAAAACAGGATCAATCTCAGACTCGGGCTCTTTTGCACCTGGGCCCTCGACTATCGAAAACTGTCGTCTTTTCTAAAAAATCAAGGTTTCAAACAAGACATCAAGAAATATGATATTCCTCCTCCACCCTCCGAGATCTTCCAGTTGCAAACCGAGGAAGGTACGAAGGAGATACCCTTATCCGAGATTCGTCCTTTCGTTCAAAAGGGCTGTGCCCTATGCGAGGA
>CAYWMP010000056.1:0-8519 GCA_964459445.1 uncultured Desulfobacteraceae bacterium | reverse complement strand
AGTCAACGAAAGGGTGGCGTTCGCACGCTCCTTCAGGGAAACGAAGCCATTGCAAGGGGTGCATTGGAGGGTGGGGTGCTCTTCTGTTCGGGCTATCCAGGTAATCCATCATCCGAAATTATAGAGAGCCTGGCTGAAGCATCAAAGGATTTGCCGATTTATGTAGAATGGTCGGTTAATGAAAAGGTAGCGGTCGAAGCGGCCACCGCTGCATCATTCGCGGGATGCAGGGCCTTGGTCAGTATGAAACAAAATGGAGTCAACGTAGCCTCGGACTTCCTGACAAATCTCACCCTCTCAGGAACCAAAGGCGGCCTGATCTTGATAAGCTGTGATGACCCTGCGGGGATCTCAAGTACCAATGAAGAAGATGCCAGAGTATATGCAAAGCTTTGCGACATTCCATTGCTCGAACCTGCCACGCCCCAGGAGGCCCTGGAGATGACCAAATGGGCATTTGAGCTCTCTGAAATGATTAAAAATGTGGTCATGATTCGAAGCGTATCCAGATTGTCACACACCAGAACCGATGTCTTTATCAATGATCTACCCAACATCACGCCCATGCCCCGTTTTGATTTGGAATACCCTTTCCATACTTATCCTATCTTGCCTAAGCACGAAAAGAGACACCAAAACCTGTCGCAAACCAGCCTCATGTATGACGACTCGAACTTCAATCGGTATGACGGGCCCCAAAATCCTGAACTCTTGATCATAGCCTGCGGTTGCTCATGGAATTACGTCATTGAAGCCGTCGATATCCTAGCCCTTCGCGAAAAAGTAGGAATTGTCAAGTTGGGGACAACATGGCCATTACCCAAGAAATTCATGAAGACCCAACTTGAAAGATGCGATCGCATTCTATTTGTTGAGGATATCGATCCATTCCTCGAGGAAAACGTGAAGTCCTTTGCAGCCGATTTGGGCAAGGAAATCGGTCTGAAGCATTTCATGGGAAAGGCCTCAGGTCACATATGTGATGTAGGAGAACAAACACCTGAAAGCATTTTGAGTGTGCTCGGCGATCTATTCCATATTCAGTGGGGAAATGAAAATTATCGTGAAAAGATCGATCCCTTTGTTCAGGATAGGGTGCCTGCCAGGGAGTTTGGATTCTGTCCGGGCTGCCCTCATAGGGGATCCTATTATGCCATTAAGTTTGCCCTCACCTGGGATGATAAGGAAGGCTTCGTTTCAGGGGACATTGGATGTTCCACCATGGGGATATGGCCTACGGGTTTTAATCAGGTAAAATCGGTCCACGCCATGGGCTCAGGACTGGGGTTGGCCTCAGGGTACGGGAAATTGAAACAGTTCGGTTTTGATCAACCTGTTATCACGGTCTGTGGGGATTCAACATTTTTCCATGCGGGCATACCGGGCCTCATCAATGCTAAATTCAACGAGGCGGACATCCTGCTACTCATTCTGGATAACAGCGCAACCGCTATGACGGGATTTCAACCTCATCCAGGCACGGGTTCAACGGCCATGGGCACCCAGAGCGAGCCTGTAAACCTGGAGGCTCTTTGTCGATCCCTGGGTGTAGATGTTTATGTAGGGGATCCCTACGACATGAAAAAAACAGCCAGGACCATATATGAACTCATGCAGAAGAGTGGTCCGAGGGTGCTTGTCCTTCGGAGGAAATGCGCATTGGTACAGGGCAGGGAGGACGGGTTCCCTTACGAGATGCATGTGAACACCGAGCATTGCCTTGGGGAAGAATGCGGCTGCGGCCGTTACTGTACGCGTATATTTCGATGTCCCGGCTTGATTTGGGATAAAGCTGAGGAAAAAGCCAAAATTGACGAAGTCATTTGCGTGGGCTGCGGCATCTGTACGGATATTTGTCCGCAGAGGGCGATTGTGCGTGAAGAGATCGTTGAGTCGTTGAGTGGGTGGATTGTTGATTAGTAACGGGGAGGTTAACATGTCTCATGATATGGGAAGTGACTTCAGGGATCTTGATGTATGGAAGAAGTGTCGGAGTATCCGGATATTAATATGGAGCTTTAGTAAAGGATTCCCATCTGAAGAAAAATTCCGATTGGCCGATCAAATGATTAGAGCATCCCGGTCTTCCACAGCGAATATTGCAGAGGGATATGGGCGTTTTCATTTTCAGGAGAATATTCAATTCTGCGGACAGGCGCGTGGTCTCTCTACGAATTGATTGATCATATACTGGTTGCCGAGGAATGTGAGTATTTGGATCGCGAGGTGATTGAAAGAGTGATTGGAGACATAACGGCAGCAATTCGGCTTCTCAATGGATATATCAAATACTTGTCTAAGCGCAAGAAGGAGGAAAAATCCGTTCTTTAGTAGAATAGATATACTCGACAACTCAACCACTCAACGACTCAACAATTAGACCAGGAGACATGAATGCCTTTAAATGTCATTATCAACGGTGTCGGTGGTCAGGGCAATGTGCTGGCTTCCCAGATTGTCGGCAGGGCTGCGGTAAACAGTGAATTTAAAGTGACTATAGGGGAAACCTTCGGTTTGTCCCAAAGGGGTGGGCCGGTTATGAGTCACATTAGGCTTTCAAAGGATAAGAATTACGGGCCGCTGATACCGCCGAATATGTGCCATATCATGGTCGGACTCGAACCCCTCGAAACCCTGAGGATATTGAGGGAATACGGGAATGAGAAAACGACCTTGATTGTGAACGCCAGACCCATTTATCCATTAAATGTTATTGCAGGCGATGTCGATTATCCTGATGTGGATGAAATCAGGTCCATACTCAGCACGTCAGCAGGCAGATTATATTGGCTTGATGCGACGCCAATGGCAATAGAACTGGGCGGCCCAATTTTATTAAACACCATACTGCTTGGCTCCCTCAGTGCGCTTTCGGATTTTCCTTTAGCAATCGAAGACTTCAAGGAAGTCTACAGAGTTCTATTTTCTGAATCTAAGTTTGAGGCCAACAACAAAGCCCTTGAGATAGGAGAAGAATTGATTCGTCGACATGAAAATTGATCTGCACATTCACTCCCAATGTTCCGATGGTCGGATGAGCCTGGAAGAAATCTTTGAAGCGGCAGAACGCAGAGGCGTTGAGATGATCTCGATTACGGATCATGATTCCATAGACTGCCAAGAGCAGGCCGAAGTCCTTGCCGAACGGCATTCAATGAGATACCTGCGGGGACTTGAGTTGAACGTTTCCTTTCCACACCCCGACTATCGAAAGGGAAAACCGATCTCTCTTGATTTTCTGGGTTACGATTACGATATCCACAATGTACCCCTTTCCGAGAAGCTCATTGAGCTGCGCCGGTATCGAAGAAAGCGGGCCGAAAAAATCCTCGAAAAGATCAACGTGGAATTGGCCAGGGAGAACCGGAGTCCATTCACCGATAAAGATATGGCAGCTATTGAGGAGTCTGTAGACGGTACATTTGGGAGACCCCATATTGCCGGCTATATGGTTAAGAGAGGCCTGGTCAAAACCAAGCAGGAGGCCTTTGATAGATATCTCGTGAAATGCAATGTCCCTAAGATGCCCGTTTCCCTAGCTGAGGCTTCGGACCTTGTGAGGGATGCCGGCGGGAAGCTGGTTTTTTCCCATCCAAACCATCCCAGGGGCACGTCCTTGATTTCTTTTACCTCTTCAATAAAGGAACAATTGGAGATCATCAAACAAACGATGCTGCCCTACTTGGATGGCATAGAATGCTGGCACGCCAGTTATAATCCTGAAACCACGGAAGCTTATCTCGAATTTGCGAAGGAATTCGACTTATTGGTGACGGGCGGTTCCGATTGCCACCAACAGCCTGTTCGAATAGGGATCGTGAAGGTCCCCTCCTATGTTGCAGATCAATTTGACTCAATCGGGAGAGCGAATTGATAAACCGCCAAAGGAAGGAGTTCTTTGATAGATGTCTTCGATGATTGATGATCTCTTGCGACCGGAAGCCCTACCGGATCCGACCAAGACTGTGTCTCTCGTTCAGACTCATATTTCAATGGTTTTTATTGCGGATGGGTACGTCTACAAAATTAAAAAGGGTGTGGATTTCGGATTCCTGGATTTTTCCTCTCTTGAAAAAAGAGAGTTCTACTGCCATCAAGAAATCAAGTTGAATAAGCGGTTGTCTGATGGAATTTATCTCGGGGTACTACCGGTCACCCACGATGGCTCACATTATAGGATCGGAGAGGGTGCCGGGGAAATCGTTGATTATGCGGTGAAGATGAAGAAGATACCGCAGAACACCCTGATGCGCGCCCTTTTTGAAAAAGGTGAACTGAAACTCGAACATCTGAAAGACATCGCGGAAGTCATCGGTCGATTTCATCTTCGTGCCGACCGATCTCCTGAAATAGATGTGTTCGGAAGGCCTGAGAAAGTCAAAATCAACACGGATGAGAATTTTGAACAAACAGAGAAATATATTGACCTAACCATAGACGGACAGGACTATGAGACCCTCCAAAAGTGGACGGATCGATTTTTCCGTGAAAACGGAAGTCTCTTTATAAAACGGGTTGAGGATGGGAAAATCCGGGACATCCATGGGGACCTTCACATGGAGCATGTTGTTCTCAGCCGACCCATTTCAATCATTGACTGCATAGAGTTCAACGACCGTTTCCGTTATATGGATACGCTCGTTGATATTGGTTTTCTTCTCATGGATCTTGATTACCGGGAAGGATGGGAATTGGCCCGCGAACTCTGGGAGTCTTACTATGAGGTCACCGGCGAATCGGGCGTTGATGACTTGCTCATTTTTTATAAAGTCTATCGCGCATATATTCGGGGCAAGGTCAATAGTTTCCAGCTCGACGACCCAAATATCGCGGACGATGATAAAAGATTCATATCCGAAACGGCCAGTAAATATTTTATGCTCGCAAGATCTTACATTCGTTGAGTTGTTGAGCGGTCGAATGGTCGGGTGGGATTAAGACAGGCATTTTACAGACAACTCAACAACTGAACCACTCAACCAGTGAACCTAGAGGAGGAATACATGAAGGTACCCTTTGTTGATTTCATGAAAAGCGAATTGGGATCAGAGATCGTACTGATTGCCTGCGGTCTTCCTGCTTCATACAAGACAGAAACGACGGAAGTGATTGCCCAGATAAAAGGATTCAAGGTCTTAAGGACGGACATGATTCGGCTGGAGGTCCTCCGGGGCGAGGATATTTTCGATGAGAAAGTGGCTTCAAATATGGACAAAAGGAAGCTTGTCTACGACGAGATGTTCGGCATGGCGGATGAGCTCGCAGGAAAGGGAAACGGCATCATCCTCGATGCCACATTTGTGACCCAGTCTTTGAGAAGAAGGGCGGCAGAGGTTGCCGAAAAAAACAACAAAACCTTTGTTATTCAACAGACCCAATGCCCCAAGGAGGTATCCCTAACGCGGATTTCAAGGAGAACTAAAGAGAATTATCAGTCCAACGCCTTAACCGAGCAGGCCTATATGAACAACGTGAATAAATTTGAGTCCGTAGATCTTGAGGATCTAAAAAAACGCTTTTCATCCTTGAACATAGAGCACCTTGTGATTGATACAACATCTGATCTGGTGGACGAGTGGTTGGTCATTAGTCAGGTCACACGTTAAGGAATCCTTTGAATCGAAGGGGACCGAAATTGAAATCTGTTAGCAGCGTTGAAACTCTGAGAAAAAGAATCCTTGCAGCAAGAGGTAAGATACCGGCGGATATTGTCTTGAAAAAGGGAAGGGTCCTAAACGTATTTACCGGGACGATTGAAGAACAGGATGTGGCCCTGTTTGAGGGCTTTATCGTGGGGGTGGGAAACGACTACCACGGAAAAAAGGAAATAGATGTCTCAAGCAAATGGATCACGCCGGGTCTGATTGACGGCCACATTCATATCGAAAGCAGTATGCTCTTGCCTTCAAGACTGGCTGCAGCCCTCCTGCCCCATGGCGCCACAACAATTATTGCTGACCCTCACGAAATCGCCAATGTCCTGGGTATGGATGGCATTCGGTTCATGATTAAAGAGAGCGAAGGCATTCCCTTTGATGTTTTCTTTATGGCACCCTCCTGCGTGCCTGCCACACCCCTTGAAAGTTCAGGGGCCCGCCTGGGCGCCTCCGACCTTTCCGAGCTCAAAACAGAACCCAGAGTGCTTGGCCTCGCAGAAATGATGAACTACCCTGGCGTTCTCGATGGTGAGGAAGACGTGTTAGAAAAACTCTCACTCTTCGCTGATCGAATTGTGGACGGACACGCCCCATTCCTAAATGGTTTTGATCTTCAGGGGTATCTATCCGCTGGCATTAAGTCCGATCATGAGACATCTGATTCCTCAGAGGGACTCGAAAAACTCAAGGGCGGCATGACGCTGATGATTCGCGAAGGAACCTCAGCCAGAAATCTGGAAGATCTTCTGCCCTTGGTAAAGGCCGGGCACACTCGGAAGGTCTGTTTTGTCTCGGATGATCTTCACCCCAGGGCTATCATCAAAAGAGGTCATCTGGATTTCGTGATCAGGAGGGCCGTCACTCTCGGGCTGAAACCCGAGATTGCCATCCAATTGGCCACCCTGAATCCGGCCGAGTATTTTGGCTTAATGAATAGGGGCGCGATCGCGCCCGGCTATTGCGCCGACGTCGTGGTCCTCGGGGATCTTGAACAATTTGTCGTTGAGAAGGTTTTTAAGGACGGTCGGCTTGTCGTTGAAGGGGGTGAGTTGCTGGCGTTCCCTTCAGGACCTGTAGATTCCTTCGATTCCAGGCCCCTCAATATCGGACCGATTACTGCCGACCGTTTTCGTATCCAGAAGGAGGGAGAACGTGTCCGGATCATCGATCTGATTCCTGGTCAGGTTTTGACGGGTATCCATGTTGAAAACGTCACATCCGAAGATGGGTATATTCTCTCGGATACAAAATCGGACGTCCTGAAGCTTGCGGTCGTTGAAAGACACAGGGGAACGGGACGGATAGGCCTGGGGCTTGTGAGAGGGTTTGGACTCAAGAGCGGCGCCATGGCCACATCGGTAGCCCATGATTCCCACAATGTAATCGTTGTTGGCGTCGATGATCAAGATATGTGCCGGGCCGTTGAGACGGTCAGGGACATGGGCGGGGGCATGGTTGTGGTTAGGGACGGTGAGCCTATTGCAAAAACGCCGCTCCAGGCAGCCGGACTCATGTCCATGGAATCGGTGGATCCTTTGGTCGGACAGCTGGAAGCGTTGGATGAGGCGGCAGTTTCTTTAGGCTGCAAGGTAAAGGACCCCTTCATGGCCCTTTCATTCTTGGCACTTCCCGTTATCCCCGATCTGAAACTGACGGACATGGGGCTCGTGGATGTCAACAAGTTTTCCGTGATTTCCCTTTTTGTGGAGGACGAGTAGTGTTGCGAGAAACAGAAATCACCAACCTTATTCCGGGAGCACAGTGCAATGGCTCATTCCATCGGCATAATATATAAGCACAATTATGAGGCGGCAAGGATAGAGGCGGAGAAGCTGGAGAGCTGGCTACAGGACAGGCGCGCCACCGTGTTTTCCGAAGAGATGAGCGCCGAGGCCAAAGCCGACGGGTGTCTTGAAGAGCCATCTGTTATTCCCAGCAATGTTGATTACGTCGTGGTTCTCGGAGGAGACGGAACCCTCCTTGCAGCTGCGCGGAAGGTCGGAAGATATGGCGTTCCGTTACTCGGTGTCAATCTCGGCGGACTTGGCTTTTTGACAGAGGTGCCCCTTGCGAGGCTCTACCCGGCCATGGAAATGATGCTCAAAGGAAAGCCTGTGGTCGAAAATAGGCTCATGCTGGAAACCAAGATCATTCGGGACGGAAAAGAGCAGTGTCGATTTCTTGTGCTCAACGATGTGGTGATAAACAAAGGGCCTCTGGCGAGGATCATCGATCTCGATGCCTTCATCAATGATCAGTTCCTCACGACATTCAGGGCGGATGGTTTGATCATCTCAACCCCCACGGGTTCAACAGCCTATAATCTCTCCGCCGGCGGGCCCATACTCTACCCGAGTCTCACAAACTTTGTGCTGACCCCTATCTGCCCGTTCACCCTCACAAATCGTCCGATTATTCTTCCCGATAAGGACAGGGTCAATATAAGGCTTCGCAATGAGAGCGAAGAGAAAGTAAGCCTCACCTTTGACGGCCAGGTCGGGTTTGATTTCTATTATGGGGATAGGGCAGTCATTCAAAAGTCGAAAGAGGAAATTCAACTCATCAAATCCCCGGATCAAAGCTATTTTGAGATTTTGAGAGCCAAACTAATGTGGGGCGGTGCTACCTACAATTCATAGAAGAATGGAGACTATCAGGCGCACTTTTTGTGTGGATCGACAAGAGATCAACTATATAAGGCTGACCGTTGAATCCTATGACGGCATGGCAGTGGTGAGGACGATTGACCCCCATACCGCCTTGATAGAACTCCTGATCGCGCCCGGGTGTGAAGAGACCGTTATGGAGTTGCTCAGCGATATATGCCATAGGGAAGGGGTTCGCCTAGAGCCCATAGGCTCT
>CAYWMP010000055.1:26366-31452 GCA_964459445.1 uncultured Desulfobacteraceae bacterium | reverse complement strand
GTCAAACTTTACGAGTCCCCCGGTATACCCGGGGGTTTATCATGGGTCAATTAGAGAGGATGTGCGGCGGGATGCTGCAAGTGTAGGCCTTTCTTCTGAGGATGCGAATACTTTTGCCCATTCCGTGATCACCTTTCTTACCCTAGCCGTGGATCGATGCGCGGATTTCAGCAATGCCCTATGCCGCTGGAAAGCAAGTGGTCAACAATCTATGCAACTTTTTGCTCGTCCGGCTATTCCAATGGTCTGGGACTTTGTTGAGCCCAATATCATGGGTGAAAAAGCAGTTTGCTGGCAGACTGCCATAGATATTACAGCTGATGCAATCAAAACCATCTCCATTGGTTCAGAAAAAGCAGGGATAGCTCAACAAATCGATGCCGCAACAGGTGCGAACGGTTTTGACAACCTTATTGTAAGTACTGATCCGCCCTATTATGACAATATCGGTTACGCCGTGCTCTCGGATTTCTTCTATGTCTGGCTTCGGCGCACTCTAAATGGTCTCTACCCCGATCTGTTCGCCACCATGCTCGTGCCCAAGGTGCCGGAGCTGACCGCCTCGCCCGAACGGTTCGATGGCGATAAGATCAGGGCCAGAGAGCATTTCGAATCCGGCTTCCGCAAGACCTTCACCGCCCTGCGCGACAAAATGGACCCGCGTTTTCCTCTTACTGTATACTATGCCTTTAAGCAGGATGACGAACAAAGCGGGCGTTATGAGGCGGAAGGAAATGGGAGTGTGGATTTGACCACCGGTTGGGAGACGTTGCTCGAGGCGCTCATCTCCAGCGGATTCCGCATCACCGCAACCTGGCCGGTGCGCGCGTCCCAGAAGTGGCGGATGGTTTCCATGGGGACAAACGCTTTGGCATCTTACATCGTATTGGCCTGTCGCCCGCGTCCATCGGGCGCGCCGCAGTGCGGTAGGCGGGATTTTTTAAACAAACTCAAGCGCGATCTCCCGTTGGCGCTTCATCACCTCCAGCAGGGAAACGTGGCCCCGGTTGACTTCGCCCAGGCAGCCATCGGCCCGGGCATGGCTATTTATTCGAGATACATCCGCATTCTCGAATCGAACGGACAGCCCATGACCGTTCGTACGGCCCTTTGGTTGATCAACCAGATGCTCACCGAGGTTTTGAGCGAGCAAGAGGACGAATTTGACAACGACACCCGCTGGGCCCTGGCGTGGTTCGAGCAGAAGGGTTTTGGCGAAGGTGAATACGGAGAGGCGGAGGTGCTGAGCAAGGCCAAGGTCACTACCGTGGCCAGCCTGGAACAAGCCGGTATTCTTTCGTCAAAGGGCGGCAAGGTGCGGCTGTTGCGTCCGGACGAACTCCGCGACAACTGGAACCCGGTAGACAACCGCCCCACGGTGTGGGAAATGACCCACCACTTGATCCGTCTCTACCACGTGGAACAGAAGGGTGAACCGGCGACCGCAGAACTCTTGCGTATACTCGGTCCGGAAGGGGAAACGGCCCGCGACCTCGCTTACCAGCTTTTTGATCTATGCGAAAAAATGAAACTCTCCCATGAGGCCCAGGGATATAATACCCTGGTTTCCGTCTGGCCTGAAATCGCCCGGCTGGCGCAGGAAAAGCAGATCTCTACACCGGAACAAACGAAGATGTTTTAGGGGGTTTGAAAAATGGCCATCACCAATCATGAACGCGTCGGCAAAATGCTTGACCTTCTCTGCTCGGGCCTGAAACCCTTCGTGGAAAGAGAGCTAAAAAACAGGTTTCAGGATTCCTGGTTCGAGGAGGTCAGGCGAGCGATCCGGGACCCGCAACTCCAGCTTCCGGGAACTTCGGAAAAGCCACAGTGGGACGCCTCAGCCATCCTGATGATCATGTGGAACCTCTGGAATGACGTGTTCCGGCAGATCCTGGGCCACGCAGAGCGCAGCATGGTGAGCGAGCTGCGCGAAGCGCGCAACCGGTGGGCACACCAGCGGCCTTTTTCCACGGATGACGCTTACCGAGCCCTTGACAGCGGGGCTCGACTCCTTTCCTCCATATCTGCCGCTGCCCAGGCCGATGCGCTTGAAAAGATGAAGATGGAGCTTCTGAGGGTCCGCTTCGACGAACAGGTGCGGACAGAGCGGCGTAAAGTCACCTCCTCTATTGAAAGTGAAGTCGCCGCAGCACAGGGGCTCAAACCCTGGCGTGAGGTGGTCAACCCGCACAAGGATGTGGCCAGTGGGCGCTATCAGCAGGCCGAGTTTGCCGCCGACCTCTGGCAAGTATATCTTGGGGAGGGCGGCCCGGAATACCGCGATCCTGTCGAGTTTTTCCGTCGCACTTTTCTTACGGAGAGCCTTGGTCATCTGCTCGCCGGCGCGGTGGAGCGCCTCTCCGGGCACGGCGGCGACCCTGTGGTGCAACTTCAAACGAACTTCGGCGGCGGCAAGACACATTCCATGATGGCATTGTATCATCTCTTTTCCGGCACGCAATCATCCAATCTTGCCGGCGTTGAAGGCATTTTGAAGAACGTCACCATCGAGAAGACCCCTGATGTGCGGCGCGTCGTACTGGTGGGGAACAAGCTTTCACCGGGCAATCCGACAAAAAAGCCTGACGAAACGGTGGTGAGTACGCTCTGGGGTGAGCTGGCTTGGCAGCTCGGAGGGAAGCAGGCTTACGAACGTATCCGGGCCGACGATGAAAAGGCAACCAGCCCCGGCGATAGGCTCAGGGAGCTTTTCAATGAATACGGGCCGTGCCTGATCCTGATCGATGAGTGGGTGGCCTACGCCCGCCAGTTGCACGACCAGAGCGATCTGCCCGGCGGAAGTTTCGAGACCCACTTTACCTTTGCCCAGGCCCTCACCGAGGCGGCCAAAGCGGCGAAAAAGACGTTGGTGGTGATCAGCTTGCCGGCATCGGACACCGGCGGCTCGCCCCACACACAGGCGGATGATATCGAGGTGGGCGGCGAGCGCGGGCGCGCTGCCCTGGACCGGCTGAGAAATGCGGTGGGGCGTGTGGATACATCCTGGCGGCCGGCCAGCGCCGAGGAGAGCTTTGAGATTGTACGAAGGCGTCTGTTTGAACCGCTGGTCGAGCAATCTCATTTTGTTGCTCGTGATAACACGGCCAAATCCTTCTATGATCTTTACCGCACTCAGCATCAGGAGTTCCCCCCCGAATGCCGGGAGGCAGATTACGAAAAGCGCCTAAAGGCCGCCTATCCCATTCATCCGGAAGTCTTCAACAGGCTCTACTCCGACTGGTCAACGCTGGCAAAGTTCCAACGAACAAGGGGCGTGCTGCGTCTCATGGCCGCTGTGATCCACAGCCTTTGGGAAAAGGGAGACAGCAACCCCCTAATCCTGCCCTCAAATGTGCCAATAGATGATCCCCGAGTGCAGTTCGAACTCACGCGCTACCTATCGGACAACTGGGCACCCGTCATTGAAAAAGATGTGGATGGGCCTAACTCCCTGCCGCTGCGGATAGACGGCGAGGTCCCCAATCTCGGCAAATTCTCCGCCAGCCGGCGAGTCGCCCGGACGATTTACCTGGGGTCGGCGCCGACCGCCAAGGCTGCCAACAGGGGTCTGGAAGATCGCTGGGTCAAGCTGGGCTGCGTTATGCCCGGCGAATCGGCTGCAGTCTTCGGTGATGCACTGCGGCGGCTGAGTGAGGCAGCTACCTACCTTTATCATGACCAGGCGCGCTACTGGTATTCAACGCAACCCACTGTAACAAAATTGGCAGAGGACCGTGCCGAACAGTTGAAAGGCGACCCCGACTCGGTAGTAGCGGAAATCCGCGTCCGCGTGGATGAAGCCAAGAAAAACAGGGGCGACTTCTGCGGCGTGCATCCCATGCCCCCGACATCCGCCGATGTGGAAGACAGCATGGAGGCGCGTCTTGTCATCCAAGGAATCGAGTATCCCCATGCTAATGGCACAAGTAGCCCCGCGCTGTCAGCATCCAAGGCCATGTTGGAAAAAAGGGGCAACGCACCCCGGCTCTACCGCAATGTCCTTGTTTTCTTGGCGCCGGACAAAACCAAGCTTCAAAATCTGGACGAGGCGGTAAGAATCTATCTTGCGTGGAGTTCCATAGTGGCCGAGGCAGTGGAACTGGACCTGTCCCCTCACCAGCAACGGCAGGCACAAAATCGAAGGATATCAGCCGATAATGCGGTCAATGCGCGTCTGCCCGAAACCTATCAGTGGCTTATCGTGCCGGTACAGGAATCACCACGGGGCGAAATCGAGTGGCAAACCTTCCGTTTGATGGGGCAGGCGCCCCTTGCCGTTCGCGCTTCGAAAAAACTCAAAAATGATGAGTTGTTGATCACTCAATTCGCTCCAACGCGGTTGCGCTTGGAACTCGACCGAATCCCACTTTGGCGGGCTACCGAAGCCGGACAAGCCAATCACGTTAACATTCGGCAGCTAGCCGAAGATTTTGCTAGGTATATTTATTTACCGAGACTTCAAAAGGCATCGGTTCTTGTCGATGCCGTTCGAGAAGGGGTCGCCCTACTGACATGGTCTCAGGATGCGTTCGCCTATGCCGAGAGCTATGACGAAGATGCGGAGCGATATCGCGGACTCCGGTTTGGACAGGTCGTGACCATTTCGGAAGATAACCTATTTGGCCTGCTCGTCAAGCCGGAACCCGCTCTCATACAGTATGAAGCCGAGAAATCGTCTTTAGAAGAAACAAAATCTGAAGAAGCGGGAACCCAGCCCCAATCGACAACGGTAATAGATGCGGGAACCCGGCCAGGGACACCAGCCGAACCTGTTCAGCCGAAGCGGTTTCACGGCAGCGTGAAACTGGATCCGACTCGTGTGGGACGCGACGCCGGGCGTATCGCCGATGAGGTGATTGCACACTTGGCCGGTCTTGTAGACTCGAAGATTACTGTGGCTTTGGAAATTGATGCAGACATCGCTTCCGGAGCCCCGGAAAATGTCGTGCGCATTGTAACGGAGAATTGCAGAACACTCAAATTCACAAGCCAGGGATTCGAAGAGGATTAGATCCTGCTAATAATAGTGATCAAACGGTGATCGGGGATTAGCGGGATTGGGGATTGTTTATAGCAAGGATTC
>CAYWMP010000055.1:3694-26266 GCA_964459445.1 uncultured Desulfobacteraceae bacterium | reverse complement strand
CCCCTGATGATCGAATCTTCAATAATCAATACACGCTTTCCTTCCAGCAATTCTTTTACAGGATTGAGCTTCACCTTGACGCCGAAATCCCTCATACTCTGTGAGGGCTGTATAAAGGTCCTTCCCACATAGTGGTTCCGAATGACGCCCATCTCCAGGGGGATGCCGGAGCGTTGCGCATACCCTATCGCTGCGTAATTGCCTGAATCGGGAAAAGGCATCATGATATCCGCTTGGACGGGATACTCTTGGGCCAGCAATTCCCCCGATTTCTTGCGGAAGAGATACACATTTTGACCGTAAACGTTGCTGTCCGGTCGTGCAAAATAGATGAGTTCAAATATGCAATGGGCCTTGCGCGAGGTCGTTTCGGGCAGGACGCTTTTCACGCCATCTTCGGTTATAATCAGCACCTCACCAGGCGCCACATCCCTCACATATTCTGCATCGATAAGGTCCAGGGCGCATGTTTCGGATGTAACCACATATCCCGAGTTCAGTCGGCCGAGGCAAAGGGGACGAAAACCGTGGGGATCCCGCATGGCAATGATGGCATCTTCGGTCATGAAAATCATGGAAAAGGCCCCCTTGACCTGACCCATTGTATGGACCAGGGCCGCCTCCAGGCCGTCTTTCATGCCTTTTGCTATGAGATGAAGGACAACCTCACTATCCATAGTTGTTTGAAAGATAGATCCGCTGTTTTCCAGGTCAGCGCGAATCTGACGTGCATTGACCAGGTTGCCGTTGTGGGCTATTGCCAAAGTCTTGCCTGAATGCCGGATTCTAAAGGGTTGGGCATTGACAAGAAGGGAAGAACCTGTGGTGGAGTATCTCACATGTCCCAGGGCCATATTTCCTTTAAGATCTTCAAGGATTTGCTCATTGAATATATCAGGGACCAAACCCATGGCCTTGTGCTCAACAACCCGTTGGCCGTCCGAAACCGTAATGCCAGCGCTTTCTTGACCCCTGTGCTGAAGGGCATAGAGACCGAAATAGGCCAGCTTGGCCGCCTCTTCATGTCCATAGACGGCAAAGATGCCGCACTCCTCCTTGGGGCGGTCGGGCGGCATGAATCGATTATGGTTGTCTGTCATGTTCATCATGAATACTTCGTTTTAAGGATGCAATTATTGCGGAACGGCGTAGTAAACAAAAACTTAGCAGTTTGATGCTTCACCCGCAATCCGCAACAACAGAAACATTCCTAATAATTGATCCCTTTCTATCTATGCGGGGGCTCAGCAATCTCTTTACAGGGACGAAAGGGCTTCTTAGTTGTGCAATTGACGTTGCAAGCCAGCGGGCGGGTTGATCCCTTCAGGGAACTCATAGATCGCATTCCGGCACGTCGTGGCAATGGTGCACCGCCCGCCATACCAAGGCGGCGACCAAATGGACGCTCACTGAACCGAGTTCGTCCTTCCAAGAGATCCCCGAGCCCCCACATAATAGGGCACACTCTAAAGTACTGCAGTTATTCAATTCCTTAATTCCTTAATTCCTAAATCCCTAAATTCGCTATCCCTAAATTCCCCAATCTTCAATCTTCAATATTCAATTTCCCATGGTATTCCTGAATGGTCTTTACACCGAGATCTCCGGCCTTCATGGATTTGATCGCGAGGGCGGTCGCTTTTGCAGCCGCCATGGTGGTTGTATAGGGGATATCCATAGTCAGGGCCGTCCTTCGAATTGAATAGGACTCGGAAATGGCCTTTTTATCACTTGTCGTATTGATGACAAGCTGGATGTCACCGTTTTTCATCATATCCACAATATGCGGCCTGCCTTCCCTGACCTTATTCACGCGTCTGTTAGAAATCCCGTGTTGTGTAAGAAAGGCTGAGGTCCCTTCGGTGGCTACGATATCAAAGCCAATGTCAAGAAAGAGGAAGGCAGCGCCTAAGAGCGCCATCTTATCCTCATCCCTCACACTCAAAAAAACGCCTCCGGTCGTAGGCAACCTTTGGCCTGCCGCCAATTGCGCCTTTCCAAAGGACAGGCCGAAGGATTCGTCAATGCCCATGACCTCGCCGGTTGATTTCATTTCAGGACCCAGAAGGGTGTCTACCCCAGGAAATCGAACAAAGGGAAAAACGGATTCCTTGACCGAAATGTGTGAGGGCGTGACCTCCGAGACAAAGCCAAGTTCTTTAAGGGTGACTCCCATGATCACTTTGGTGGCGAGCTTTGCGAGGGAGATGCCGGTAGCCTTACTCACAAAGGGTACGGTTCGAGAAGCCCGAGGATTAACCTCCAACACATAAATAATCCCATCCTGAATCGCGTATTGAATATTCATCAAACCAATCACGTTGAGCTCTCTCGCAAGGGCCCTTGTGTATCCCTTGATCTCTTCCATCGTAATCGGGCTTACGGATATGGGCGGCAATACGGAAGCACTGTCTCCGCTGTGTACACCCGCCTCCTCGATGTGTTCCATGACGCCGCCGATGACCGTGTCTTCCCCATCAGAGATGGCATCCACATCGATCTCCGTGGCATGTTCCAGGAAGCTATCGATGAGGATGGGTTTACCCGGAGAGACTTTCACGGCGTGTCTGATATAGACTTCCAAATCATCCTGGTCGTAGACAATTTCCATGGCACGGCCGCCCAGGACAAAGGAGGGTCTGACAACAACAGGATAACCGATCTGATTCGCCACCCTAACGGCTTCCTCTTCATGGGTTGCAATGCCGTTTTTCGGTTGGAGGAGGTTTACCTTTTTTATGAGGGCCTGAAAACGTTCTCTATCTTCCGCCCGGTCTATGCTGTCCGGGCTGGTACCCAGGATCTTCACCCCGGCCTCAGCCAGTGGAACGGAGATATTTAATGGAGTTTGCCCGCCGAATTGGACGATGGCGCCTTCTGCGCCTTCCTGTTCCATGATATTGAGGACATCTTCCCTGGTGAGAGGCTCGAAATAGAGCTTGTCAGAGGTATCATAGTCAGTGCTGACCGTTTCAGGGTTGCTGTTCACCATGATACTCTCGATTCCCATTTCCTTCAAAGCGTAGGAGGCCTGCACGCAGCAATAATCGAATTCAATGCCTTGCCCGATCCGATTGGGACCTCCCCCGAGGATGACCACTTTCCTTCTGTCTGATGTTCGGATCTCGTTTTCCTGCTCATAGGTAGAGTAGTAATAGGGCGTGTATGCCTCGAACTCGGCGGCACAGGTATCCACCAACTTGAATACCGGCTCGAGGCCCTTTGATTTTCTTGCCGCTCTGACCGCCTCCTCGTCACTGTTGCAAATAAGGGCGATTTGCCTGTCGGAAAATCCATATTCCTTGACCTGCTTTAAAAAATCGGAATCCCAATCCCCTGGCTGCCGGCCCCCTTTAGCTGCGTTTCTCAGCTCTGTCTCCATCTGGTAGATCTGCTGAATATGATGCAGGAACCAGGGATCGATGTGACTCAGTTCAAATACCTCCTTTGGCGACATGCCTTTGGCAAAGGCCTCACGGACATAAAACAGACGCTTTGAATTGGGATTAATAAGACCATCTTCAAACTCCTTCCGACCAGGACTTTGTTCTTCTGATTCTCCGAAATTTCCATCCAGGCCGTATCGGCCAATCTCCAGGGATCTAACGGCCTTTTGGAGGGATTCTTTGAAGGTTCGTCCAATGGCCATGGTCTCGCCCACGGATCTCATGGAGGTGGTTAAGTTGTCCCGGGATCCGGGGAACTTTTCAAAGGTCCAGCGCGGAATCTTGACCACACAATAGTCGATTGTCGGCTCAAAGGAGGCGAGGGTCTCCCGGGTGATGTCGTTGGTGATTTCATCCAGGGTGTAGCCTATGGCAAGTTTGGTCGCAATTTTGGCGATGGGAAATCCTGTGGCCTTGGAGGCAAGGGCGGAGCTTCTCGAAACCCTGGGATTCATCTCAATGACCACCATTTCGCCATTCTCGGGATTGATGGCAAATTGTATGTTTGAACCGCCCGTCTCCACCCCTATCTCCCGAATGATGGCAATGGCTGCATCCCGCATAACCTGGTATTCCCTATCCGTCAGCGTCTGAGCAGGGGCCACGGTAATACTGTCCCCTGTATGGATGCCCATGGGGTCGAAATTTTCGATGGAACAGATGATGACCACATTATCCATGAAGTCCCGCATGACCTCGAGTTCGTATTCCTTCCATCCAAGGAGGGATTCCTCCATGATGATTTCCGAGATCATACTGGCCTCAAGACCTTTTTTTGCAATAACCTCCATCTCGTCCGGATTGTAGGCCACCCCGCTCCCCATACCCCCCAGGGTAAAACTCGCCCTGATAATGGTCGGATAACCGATCTTTTCGGCTATTTCTCTTGCCTGACCCATGTCCCTGGCTATCCCGCTTTCGGGCAACCGCATACCGATTTTCTCCATGGCGTCGCGGAACTGCTCCCTATCCTCGGCCTTCTGGATGACGGGTATGGATGCGCCGATCATCTCAACCCCAAGTTCCTCCAGAATCCCACTCTCGGCCACCTTGACAGCCGTGTTCAAGCCGGTTTGCCCCCCAAGGGTCGGAAGAATGGCCTGGGGTCGTTCCCGTTCGATCACGCTGGCTACGATCTCGGGGGTGATCGGCTCGATATAGGTTCGGTGGGCCGTCTCCGGGTCGGTCATGATGGTTGCCGGATTGCTGTTTACGAGCACCACCTCAAACCCCTCCTCCTTGAGGGCTTTGCAGGCCTGAGTCCCGGAATAGTCAAACTCGCAGGCCTGGCCGATGACAATAGGGCCCGAGCCGATAATGAGGATCTTTTTGATGTCAGTGCGTTTGGGCATATCTCGTTGCGTGTTGCTGGTTGCTCGTTATGGGTTGCATGTTACGGATTCGGAGAAAACCTTGAACGGAGAGCTATATTTCAAAGACTCTGCAATAGTGATTATTCGAAAAATAAAATCTATCTTTTTATCCTTAGGCATATTGTCTTACATTCCTTCGGCATTCATTATTCCTTGTTCGCTATTCGATATTCTGATGGTCCCTTGGCTTTAAGGACGATCGTGATACTTCTCCATCATTTCCACGAATCGGTCAAACAGATAGGTGGGATCGTGGGGGCCGGGAGATGCCTCCGGGTGGTATTGAACCGAAAAAAGGGGGATCTGGTTATGTTTCAGGCCCTCCAGGGTATTGTCATTCAGGTTGATGTGGCTTAAATGCACATCGGCGTCCCTGAGCGATTCCATGTCCACGCAAAAGCCATGATTCTGAGACGTGATCTCCACCTTTCCGGTTGCAACATCCTTTACGGGCTGGTTTCCGCCCCGATGACCGAACTTCAATTTAAAGGTCTCACCCCCCAGCGCCAATCCAATCAATTGATGACCCAGACAAATGCCAAAGGTAGGCCTTTTGCCTATTTGATCGCGAATGGTATCGACCGCATAGGTGACCGCCGCCGGATCGCCGGGGCCGTTGCTGAGAAAAAGACCGTGAGGATTGAGACTATCTAGGGTCTCCGGGCTCACGCTTGCCGGGACCACGAGAAGGGAACAGCCTCTCTCCTCCAATGACCGGAGGATGTTGTATTTTACACCGTAATCAACAGCCACGACCCGCCAGCTCTCCCCTGTCTCCGGCCATTGAAATTGATCCAGGCTTTCATCCAAGACCACGGGATTCCCATCCTGCCATAAGTAAGATTTTTCACAGGTGACTTCACTCACCAAATCCCGCCCTACCATGTCGGGAGACTGCCTCGCCTTTTCCAAAAGGGAATCGGGGTCCAGGTCCCGGGTCGACAGGGCAGCCTTCATCGCCCCCGCCAATCGAATATGTCTTGTGAGCGCCCGGGTATCTATGCCTTCAAGTCCCGGAATCCCACTTTCCTTCAGATAATCTGCGAGGGTTCTTTGGGATCGCCAGTTGCTGGGGAACTCTTGGTATTCCTTTACGAGGAGGGCTTGAACCTGAATGCGGCTCGATTCGATATCCTCTTCATTGATTCCGTAGTTGCCAATGAGGGGATAGGTCATGGTCACCAATTGGCCGCAGTAGGAGGGATCGGTGAGTATTTCCTGATAGCCCGACATACTGGTGTTAAATACAACCTCTCCGGTCGCCTCGGCATGCCCGGTAAAAGACCGCCCCCAAAACAGCGTCCCATCCTCAAGCGCCAACAGCGCCTTCATTTTTTGTTGAAAAGACCCCAACCTAACCCTTCCTCCATAAAAAGAGACCCCTTAAAAAGGGGTCTCTTTTCTCATTCCAGATTGTAATTATTTTGTTGGTCCATCACCACACCGCCCTTACATAAAACAAATCAGGCCATTTTCCAAGACCAAACTTTGACTTTTGAGGATTGCCTCCTATCCTTCCTTCTTCCCTTCCTCCAAATATACCATTATCCCTTCCGCCGCTTTTCTCCCATTTGCGATAGCCCGAACAACCAGGGACTGCCCGGTTGCCATATCTCCGGCAACAAAGACACCTGGAATATTTGTCATTTGGCTACTGTCTACCTTGACATTCCCCCTCGCATCTTTCTCAATCCCGAGATCATCAATAATCGGGTTCTTTTCAGGACCTAAAAAGCCCATGGCAAGAAACACCAAATCCCCCTCAACCTTGAATTCGGTCCACGGCTTCTCAACGGGTGATGGAAGGCCCCCGTTTTCCGTGGCCTGCCACTCAACCTTTACGCAGTGGAGCGTCTTGACCATACCGTTTTCTCCGGTAAACTGCGTTGTCATGACGCCCCAGCGCCGGTCTCCCCCTTCCTTGTGGGCGTGGGTATCTCGCAAAATATTGGGCCATGTGGGCCAGGGTGTTGAATCCGGTCTTTTTTCAGGGGGCCTCGGTAGAATTTCCAACTGGTGAACCTCTTTGGCTCGCTGTCTAAGTGCGGTACCCAGACAATCCGAACCCGTATCGCCACCCCCAATGACGACTACCCTTTTTCCTTCGGCCAAGATTTCTTCCTTGTCGGAGAGGGATTCGCCCGATACCCTTTTGTTCTGCTGGGACAAATAATCCATAGCAAAATGTATACCACCGAGATCTCTTCCCGGTATATTGAGATCCCGAGGTTCTCTCGCTCCGCAGGCCAAACAAACCGCATCATACCGATCCCTGAGATAACGGTAAGAAATATCGTCCCCGACCCTGACGCCGGTCTCGAAAACGACGCCTTCTTCAGTCATCAGATCGATTCGGCGTTGCACCACCCATTTTTCCAGCTTGAAATCAGGTATGCCGTACCTGAGAATCCCGCCCGGTGATTTGGCGGCGTCATACACGGTCACCCAGTATCCAGCCCTGTTGAGGGTATCGGCAACAGCCATGCCTGCAGGACCCGCACCGACAACAGCCACCCGCTTGTCATGTCTGGGATTGGGCCGTTGGGCCTCTATAATGCCGTTTTGAAAGCCTTTCTCAATTATGGCCAACTCGATCTGCCGAATAGTCACCGGGTCTCCGTTGATGCCGGCCACACAGGCGGCTTCGCAGGGGGCCGGGCAGATGCGGCCAGTAAACTCCGGGAAGTTATTTGTCAAAAGCAACACATCCAGGGCTTCCCGCCATTTCTCACGATAAACCCAATCATTGAACTCCGGGATAAGGTTTGAAACCGGACAGCCAAAGGCATGGCAATAGGGCGTACCGCAATCCATGCAGCGTGCCGCTTGAATGTTTATTTCCCTATGGCTCAAAGACATCTCAACGGCCTTATAATCCCTGAGTCTCTCCTCAGCAGGCCGATAGGCTGGATCCCTTCGTTCGAATTCCAGGAAACCTGTATCCTTACCCATGTTGCACCTCTTCCCTTTCCGTTGCTTCGTCCTCTTTGCTCATCATCCCAAGGACTCTTCGGTACTCCATGGGGAAGACCTTGACGAAGAACGGAAGGCAGGCCTCCCAATTGTCGAGTATTTCTGCCGCCTTTTTACTGCCCGTAAATTCCAGGTGACGGCCGATCATATTTTTTAACTCCTCAATATCCTTGTCCTCCAGAACGAGCTCCAGGTCCACCATATCCAGATTGCAGCGGTCGTCAAACTTCTGTGCCGGATCATAGACATAGGCGATGCCCCCGCTCATGCCGGCGGCGAAATTGATACCCGTGTCGCCAAGCACAACCACCCGGCCCCCGGTCATATATTCACATCCATGGTCTCCGACACCCTCAACAACGGCATGGGCCCCGCTGTTTCTGATGGCAAAGCGTTCCCCGGCCTTACCGCTGATGTAGACTTCGCCGGATGTTGCCCCATAGAGAAGGACATTTCCTGCGACGGCATTCTTCGAAGGCTCAAAGTCGACGCCTGGATAGGGTTTTACAATGATTTTGGCGCCCGACAGTCCCTTTCCGAGGTAGTCATTGGCCTCGCCCTCGAGAATGAGCGTCAAGCCTCTCGCGCCGAACGCACCGAAACTTTGCCCTGCCGCACCATGGAAATTGCAGACAATTGAATCAGGCGACAATCCCTCGTTACCGTATCGTTTCGCGATTTCTCCGGAAAGCATCGTACCGGTTGTCCGGTTGACATTTCCTATGGGTAACGTCAGGCTGACTTTCTTTTTTGCCTCAAGTGCCTCTTTGGCGCGCAAAATCAGTTTTCTGTCCAGGACATTTTGGATGTCGTGCTGCTGCGGCTCCATGCACCGCCAGGCGACGTCCCCGTTCATTTTTGGACGATAGAAGATCCTGGAAAAGTCCAGACCTTTGGCCTTCCAAAAATCAATCGCTTTATTCATTTGAAGCATATCCGATCGGCCAATGAGATCGTCCATCTTACGAAATCCGAGCTGTGCCATATATTCGCGCACTTCCTCGGCGATAAAACGGAAGAAGTTCTCCAAATACTCCGGCTTGCCCTTAAACAATTTTCGAAGGCCCGGATCCTGAGTTGCGACGCCTACCGGGCACATATTGCTCTGGCATTTTCTCATCATCACGCAACCGAGCACGATCAAGGCGGTGGTGGCAAATCCATATTCTTCGGCGCCGAGCAGGGCAGCGATTACGACGTCACGGCCTGTTTTCATCTGACCGTCCGCCTGAACCCTGATTCGATTCCTCAATCTGTTTAAAACCAGGGTTTGTTGAGTTTCCGCAAGACCCAACTCCCAGGGCGCACCTGCATGCTTGATGGATGAGAGGGGCGATGCGCCTGTGCCTCCGTCATAGCCGCTTATGAGAACCATGTCCGCATGGGCCTTGGCAACGCCCGCTGCGATGGTGCCGACGCCGACCTCAGATACCAGTTTTACCGATACCCTCGCCTCGGGATTGGCATTTTTGAGATCAAAGATGAGTTGGGCCAGATCTTCTATGGAATAGATGTCGTGATGGGGAGGCGGTGAAATCAGGGTTACCCCCGGGGTGGAGTGGCGGACCCGTGCAATTTCTTCATTCACTTTGTGTCCGGGAAGCTGCCCTCCCTCTCCGGGCTTCGCACCCTGGGCTACCTTTATCTGGATTTCCCTTGCGTTTGCAAGATACTCCGCCGTAACGCCGAAACGGCCGCTTGCCACCTGCTTTACGGCGCTTGAACAGCTGTCCCCATTGGATAACGGCTTGTAGCGCGCTGGGTCTTCTCCGCCTTCCCCGCTATTGCTCATACCGCCGATACGATTCATGGCAATGGCGATGGTTTCATGGGCCTCCCTGCTGATCGAACCAAAGGACATGGCGCCGGTGACGAATCGCTTCATGATTTCAGAAGAGGATTCGACCTCTTCTATTGGAATCGGTTTTACATCTTTAAATTCAAACATGCCACGAAGGGTGAATACCCGCTCGCTCTGGTCATTGATCAATTCCCTATAGGCCTTGAAATGATCCTTGTCATTATTCCGGGTGGCCAGCTGAAGCTTGTTGATGGCTTCGGGTGTCCAGAGATGTCGCTCCCCGTCCATCCTGAATTTGTAGTGTCCCCCGCTGGGCAGAAGGCGCGGTGCCTGAACAGAAGGCTGATGGGCTTCTCCATACCTTTTGTTGGCCTCGGCCGCGATTTCTTCCAATCCAATCCCTTCAACCCGTGAGGCGGTTCCCACAAAGTATTTATTGACCAGGTCACTATTCAGGCCGATGGCCTCGAAGACCTGGGCGCTTCGGTAACTGCGCAGCGTCGAGATGCCCATCTTGGACATGATCTTGAGGAGGCCTTTGATCAGTGCCTTGATGTATTTTTCCAAGGCCACCGAGACACTGAGTTTCTCGTGCAGCTTATCCTCCAGGGCCATCAAGGCCACGGTTTCAAAGGCCAGGTATGGGTTTACCGCCGTAGCCCCATATCCGAGCAAAAGGGCCATATGCATGACTTCCCTGGCTTCACCGGTCTCGATGATAAGCCCCGCATTTGTTCGCAGGCCCTTGCGAACCAAATATTGATTGACCGCCGAGACAGCCAAGAGAGAAGGAATTGGAACGAGGTCTTCCGCCAAATCCTCATCGCTTAATATGATAAGGGAATTCCCCTGTTTAATCGTCTCTTCCGCCTTCCGGCAGAGTTCATCGAGTGCAGCTTCGAGTTTTTTCCCGGACCCGCCCACGGGGAATCCTATCGGCAACGTTCTAGGTGTGAAACCCATAGTATTTAGGTTCCTTATCCGTCTCAGGTCTTCATTCGCCAGGATGGGATGGCGCAACTTGATGAGGCGGCTGTTCTGGGGCGTTTCCGAGAGGATGTTGCCGGGGTTTCCGATGAAGGTCATGGTCGACATGACCAGGTCCTCTCGAACCGGATCGATAGCCGGATTGGTGACCTGGGCAAAAAGCTGTTTGAAATAGTGAAAAAGAAGCTGGCTGTTCTCCGAGAAAACCGCCAGGGGTGTGTCTGCGCCCATGGAGCCCACGGGCTCTTGCCCCTTTGAGGCCATGGGTCCGATGATCATTTGCATATCTTCCCGGGTGTAGCCGAACAGCTTTTGGCGAAAAAAAAGCTTTTCAACATCAGGTTGTATGGAAGCGATATCCCCGTAAAACCCGCGGATGCTGATTTTGTTTTCCTCAACCCACCTTCGATAGGGCTGGCTTCTCGCACAAAGTGTCTTTATTTCCCCGTTTTTTAGTACCCGTTTCTTGGGAAGATCGGCCAGAATCATTTGCCCCGGCCGGAGGGCGCCCTTTGCCGCGATCTCTTCAGGAGGAAAATCCAAAACACCGGCCTCTGATGCAAAGGCAATGAAACCACTCTTCGTAATGGTATATCTTGCGGGCCTTAGCCCATTGCGATCAAGCATGGCGCCCACTTGGGTACCATTGGAAAAAGCCAGCGCGGCCGGGCCATCCCAGGGTTCCATTAAACCGGCGTGATACTCGAAGAAACCCCTTTGATCGGGCCCCATGGGATATTTAACTCCCCAGGCCTCGGGTACCAGCATCATCATGGCGTGCGGGAGATTTCGACCGGCACTAACCAGTAGCTCTAAGGCGTTGTCCAAACAGGCAGAATCGCTGCCCGATTCATCGATGATAGGAAAAAGCTTTTTGATGTCGTCTCCGAAAAGATCCGATTCAAGGGAGGATTCCCGCGCTCGGATGAGGTTCATGTTTCCTCTCAGGGTGTTGATTTCGCCATTATGCGCGAGATATCGGAAAGGTTGTGAGAGCTCCCAGGATGGAAAGGTATTTGTGCTGTACCGTTGATGGATCACGGAAAGGGCGCTAATCAAGGTGGGTTCATTGAGATCCCGATAATACCCGGACAACTGTGTCCCCATGAGAAGTCCCTTATAGACAACGGTCCGGGAAGAGAAGCTTGGAATGTACAGGGGATCGCCCTCTTTCATGACCTCTTCCGAAAATCGCTCTACTTGGCGTCTTATCACGTAGAGTTTACGATCTAAATCCGCCCAGGACAGTCCGTTCCCTTGGACAAAGCACTGCATAATAAAGGGTTGCTGTTCTTTAGCCTGCCCCCCGATAACCGTGTCATCGACCGGCACTTCGCGCCAGCCGAGAAATCTGAGACCTTCTTTGGCGACCGTTTTCTCGATGAGTTGTTGGCATTTTTCCCTGTGATTCTGGGATTGGGGCATGAATAACATCCCAACGCCATAATGGCCCGGATCGGGCAAATAGATCCCTAGGCCTTCACACTCTTGCCTGAAAAATACGTCCGGGACCTGGAATAGTATGCCGGCGCCGTCTCCTGTCATCAAATCCCCACCAATGGCGCCCCGGTGAAGCAAATTCTTCAGGACTTCTATTCCTTTTTCAATGATGGCATGGCTCTTCGTCCCATCAATGTTTGCCAGGAAACCTACACCACAGCTAGAGTGTTCGTACTGGGGATCATAAAGTCCTCGTGCCCGAGGTAATCGGCCTACCATGCGTCTTTTACCAATCTTTTCCATTTTCCTTTTCAATCTAAAGGGTTGAGGGGCTTCCTATCATTCTTCAGGCGCCTAAACAATATATTATAGACGAAATCAATCCTGTTGATTGAGAAATATGACAGAAATTGCTTTCTGAATGGTTCAGGAGACTGCTGCTCTTTTGGCCCTTCAGTCCCCTATGGCAAAATCAGTGCCAAAGGGAATAAAAGGCATTTTAGCATTGATTTTCAATCAGATACAGTTTTGTCTCCCAGGGCGGAGGCTTTATAAAACATACATTTATGTAGGATTTTGATCAAGCCCCCTACAAAAAAGTTCGCACAACCTATCATTATAAATTCGTCAAATCGTCCGTCCTATCTGTAATACCCTGGATATCACGGTGCGAGAATTGGCCCTAGGCATGGTTCTTGAATTATTTGCCCGATTGCGCAAAAGTAATATTCTAGGGCAGGAGATTGTTGATTATAAATAATCTTTCAAGTATATGTTCAAACTCATTATTGTATCAGTATGCCAAGATTTGTTACTTGATTCTTTGAAGTCGGCCAAAAAGCGTAATTCAAACGAAAACCAATGGAATGGAAACAAAGAATATATTGCGGTGATCTAAGGAAATCCCACGAGGGGGAAGAGGTCCTCCTCATGGGATGGGTGGATGCCATCCGTGATCACGGGAACCTCCTGTTTATTCATATGAGAGACACCCGAGGCATCGTGCAGGTCGTATTCGACCCGAAAATCAGTGACGCGAGCTACGAAAAGGCCGCCCAATTGAGGGAAGAGTTTGTTATCAAGGTCATCGGTAAGGTGGCCCTCCGGGCCTGGGGAAACGAGAATCCGAATCTTGAAACAGGAGAAATAGAAGTCTTCGCTTCCGGGCTGGATTGTCTTTCAAAATCAAAGACCTTGCCTTTTCTGATCTCTGAAAAGGCCATGATCTTTGGTGAAGATTTCATGACGACCCCGGCCCATGTGGACGAAGATCTCCGCCTGCAATACAGGTATCTTGATCTTCGTCGCCCTTCGCTCCAAGAAGTATTTGTCAAACGCTACGGGATTATGAGATGCATCCGGGATTATCTGGATCAGCTTGGATTTATCGAGGTAGAGACCCCCGTTCTCACCAAGAGCACCCCCGAGGGCGCCAGGGATTATCTGGTGCCGAGCCGTGTCCATCACGGAAAATTCTATGCCCTTCCCCAATCTCCGCAATTATTCAAACAACTTCTCATGATGAGCGGGATGGACCGCTATTTTCAGATTGTCAAGTGCTTCAGGGATGAGGATTTAAGGCCTAATCGTCAGCCGGAGTTCACCCAAATGGACCTCGAGGCCTCCTTCATAGATGAAGAGTTCATATATGAAACCATCGAAGAGTTGACAGTCCGGATGTTTGAACTGGGCGGCATCTCCCTGCCCAGGCCCTTCCCCAGAATGACCTATAAAGAGGCCCTGAATCGGTATGGAACGGACTGCCCCGATCTGCGATTTGGTATGGCCTTTCAAAATGTCACGGACGTTCTTCATGAAACCAAGTACGGCGTTTTCAAACAAATCATTCATGACGGAGGGCTGGTGAAAGGGTTTTGCGTGAGGGGACAGGCCGGTTCACTGAGTAAAAACGTCCTCCAGAACGAATATGCCCTTAAGATCGTCCCGACTTTTGGCGCCAAGGGAATGACCTGGATGAAAGTCGAAAACGGAAAACTTGAATCCAATATCGCCCAGTTCTTCACTGAGACCGAGCTGACGAATCTCTTGGAACGTTTTCAGGCCAAAGACGGCGATGTTCTCATGTTTATTGCCGACATGTCTGTGGACTTGGTCAACAGGGTGCTTTGCAGCCTTAGGTTGCATGTAGCCGATAGACTGGGGCTTATTCCAAAGGACGCCTATTCACCGGTTTGGGTCGTTGAATTTCCCCTATTTGAACTCAAGGATGACGAAATCAGCTCCCAACATCATCCCTTTACCATGCCCGATCGAACCGATTTCGATCCTGAAAATAGAGAAGAGCTGCTCAGTCTCAATTCAAGAGCTTATGATTTGGTGATGAACGGCGAGGAGTTGGGTGGCGGAAGCATCCGTATTCACAATACGGATACTCAGGAGAAGGTCTTTCGGGCCCTCGGTTTGAGCAGAGAAGAAATAAATGCCAAGTTTGGATTCTTCCTCAAGGCCCTGGAGTATGGCGCCCCTCCCCACGGAGGTCTGGCCCTTGGCCTGGACAGGGTTATTGCCATGATCCTCAAGACAAACTCTATCCGTGATGTCATTGCCTTTCCGAAAAATCGCAGCGCCTACTGCCCATTGACCAAGGCGCCCTCCGCTGGGGATAAAACGCAACTTGCAGAACTGGGACTGGATTTTAGTGCGGAGGCAAAAAGGCTTTTAAAGACCCTGAAGGAATCCGACCGGAATGGTTACAGAGAGCCGTCGATTGGAAAGACAGAAAAGATCGGCATCGAAGAAGTCAGGCATGTTGCCAAACTGGCGCGTCTTAGAATGAATGACTCTGAAATCGGGTTATATCAAAAGGACCTTAATGCCATATTGGATTATGTCGAGACCCTCAATGAATTGGATACAGGGGACGTTTCTCCCATGAGTCACGTGCTTCAAATGAAAAACGTCTGGCGGGAAGACAAGCCCCTTAAGTCAAAGGAAACGGACAAACTATTATCTAATGCCCCCGCTGAAGAAAACCGTTATTTCAAGGTTCCGAAAATCTTAGAAGGTTAATGATGAGTAATAGTTCACCGGTGGAAAACATTTTTGACAGGATAACAGGATGAACATGATTTATAAGATAATAAAATTCCCATACAATCCAGTTGATCAAAAGGTTTATCACCACCCTGGCCCAGAGCTGGTTTATTGGCTTCATCGGCTGAATCGTGAGATTTGAGCCTTTTAAAAAAAGGTAACAGTTTAGATTTATGAAATGGCGTGATCATTGGGCACTGGGGTCTCTTTTCAAGACCGCCACCATTTCTCCGGAGGTCGTGGAACGGCACCCACATCCAACATATTATGGCAGTAGCCCCACAGAGCCATCTCGTTCTTGCGGAAAGAGCCTTTTGTGCCTCTCCCGGAACCACAAGCCGAATTATGGGGGCGGCTTGCCCGCCATACTTCTGGCGGGTAAAAAACAAGGGCTTTATTTGGGTGGTGGTCTTGAAAAAAGACCCCAGTGCCCAATAACAAGATCGCGTTTCAAAGACCTAAATTCATACAAAAGAAGCAATTGCAATGATACCCGCGCAGGCGGACCAACGCAGAGGAACAGACTTCACGTTCCACAGGTAGCAGCGGGCGTGCCCGTCGGAGGGAAAAATGCCCTATAGACAAGGTTCCTCTTGCCGCCTCAGTGGGCGGCCCTATGGGCATAATGAACACAAAGAATTTTAAAAAAACTAAAATCAAGGATTTGAAACAAGGGATTAACAAGATAAGAAAAAACCATCATGTCTATCCTGTTAATCCTGTCTAAAAGGTGCTGAACTGTTACAATGATAGAACTATGCGATCACACTGCCGTTGAACTGGCCGCTTTGCTTAGACGGGGAGAAACAAGCTCGAGGGAAATCACAAAATCGATTTTTAAAAGAATTGACGAAAGAGAAGAAACCGTCAATGCCTATGTATCCACCACCCGTGATTCGGCACTGAAACAAGCCGATGAAGCGGATAGGAAGTTCAAACAAGGAAAAAAAGTTCCCCTTCTGAATGGTATACCCATTGCGGTCAAAGACCTACTTTGCACCAAAGGGGTCAAAACAACCTGTGCCTCTAAAATTCTCGCCAATTACGTCCCACCCTACAATGCCACGGCCGTAAAAAAGGTTTTGCAAAGTGGTGCCGTGATTGTCGGCAAGACCAACATGGATGAATTTGCCATGGGCTCATCGAATGAGAACAGTGCCTTTGGTGCTGTTCGAAATCCTGTGGATCCCGAGCGCGTGGCCGGCGGCTCAAGCGGTGGCTCGGCCGCGGCTGTGGCTGCGGGGGAAGCCATCCTTGCCATTGGATCGGACACCGGCGGTTCAATCCGTCTCCCTTCTGCCTATTGCGGAAACGTGGGCATCAAGCCGACCTATGGCAGGGTCTCAAGGTATGGGCTGATTTCCTATGCATCTTCTTTGGATCAGATCGGCGCCCTTGGACGCTCTGTCGAGGATTGTGCGTTGTTGCTCAATGGGATTTGCGGACACGATAAATTGGATAGCACGTCCGCTGATGTAAAAAAACCAGATTTTCGACGCTCACTTAATAGAGGAATCAAAGGCCTTCGGATTGGACTTCCCAAGGAATATTTCGTTGAGGGATTAGACTCGCGGATTAGAAGCAAGATCATGGATGCGGTGGCGCTCTATGAAAAAAACGGGGCCACAATCGTTGATATCTCTTTACCCCATACAAAATATGCCATAAGCACCTACTATCTCATTGCCACGGCTGAGGCGAGCAGCAATCTCGCCCGGTATGACGGCGTCAAATATGGCGTGAGGGCCTCGGATGACGTTGCCGACTCAATAAGGATGTATGAGGAAACGAGAAGCGAGGGGTTCGGCATCGAGGTCAAAAGAAGAATCATGCTCGGCACCTATGTGCTCTCAGCAGGCTATTATGATGCCTACTACCTGAAGGCGCAAAAGGTCAGAACCCTCATCAAAGAGGATTTTGAGAGGGCCTTTGAGAGTGTGGATTGTATGTTGACCCCTGTTTCACCCTGTCTTCCCTTTAAGCTCGGTGAAAAAATCGCTGATCCTTTGCAGATGTACCTGGTTGACATCTACACGGTTTCATTGAATCTGTCCGGTCTTCCCGGAATGAGTGTCAACTGCGGCCGTGTGGAGGGCCTGCCCGTGGGTTTGCAAATCATCGGCAAGGCCTTTGATGAGGAAATGGTCCTCCGCGTCGGCCATGCCTATGAGCAGTTGAGTAGTGTGTGATGGGTTGAAGGTTAAATATCTCTCACAGAGCGCACAGAGTCACAGAGAATTTGAGCTGAATTCCTGAGAGGGAAATTCAGCTCAATTGCCCTATCCCGCTATCGCGGATAATTCACGCATGGCATTTTTCATGGACTCCGGCAGTGTTGCCGGGATAATAAACGCTGCGATAGTAGCCGAGTGGTTTGTCTGATTTTCCCTCACAGAAAATCAGACAATTCTTCTGCACAGTGTCCTCTGAGGGCTCTAGCGAACCCGTGACAATGGGGGAGCGGGCGAGAGATCTCAGATTGAATTGCTGAGTCAATCATTGGAACGAAACTTATGGAATTTGAACCGATCATATGTTTTGAAACGCATGTTGAGCTGAATACCAAGACCAAGCTGTTTTGCGGGTGCTCCACAAAACACGGCACCCCGCCAAATACCAACATTTGCCCCGTCTGCACAGGTCAGCCGGGCGCCCTACCCGTCTTGAATAAAACTGCTGCGGAGTTTTGCATTAAGGCCGGCATGGCCCTCAACTGTACCGTAAACAAGCAATCCCGCTTTGCCCGAAAAAACTATTTCTATCCGGATCTTCCTAAAGGCTATCAGATCTCCCAGTATGAGCGACCGTTCTGTGAGAACGGGTACATGGAAATCCCCGGGGATGATGGACAACCCTATGCTGTGGGTATCAAACGAATACATCTGGAAGAGGACGCCGGCAAATTGGTTCATTCTTCCAGCTCCTTTGAAGAGGCGGATTACAGCCTTGTTGACTTTAACCGGGCCTGTGTGCCGCTCCTTGAAATTGTGTGTGACCACGAGGTAAATCCTCTCCGCTCGTTGCAGGAGGCCCGCGCCTATTTGGAAAAAATGCGACAGACCTTGAGGTATATCGGTGTAAGCGAATGCATTATCGAGCAGGGACAGTTCCGGTGTGATGTGAATATCTCCTTGCGCTCTGAGGGATCTCAGGAGTTCGGCAATCGCGCTGAAATTAAGAACATGGCCTCTTTCAGATTTATCCTGGATGCCCTGGAGTTTGAAATCAAAAGGCAGTCTGAAATCCTTCGATCGGGCCAAGAGATCGTCCAAGAAACCAGGCTCTTTGATGAGCAAAAGAAGGTCACCCTGCCCATGCGCAGTAAAGAGGACGCCCCCGATTACCGGTATTTCCCCGACCCTGATTTATTAGAAGTCGAACTTGACGATGCATTCATCGAGAATGTCAGAAGCGGCCTGCCCGAATTGCCGGACCAAAAGGTAGACCGCCTTATAGATGACCACGGGATTCAAAAAGGCGACGCCCTCATTTTGACTAAGGAGCGGGGTGTGTCCGATTTTTTTCTCGCCTGTGCAGCCCTGTGCAATGATCCAAAAAAACTGGGCCGGTGGATCATCAAAGATCTATTCAAACTTCTTAACGATGCATCTCTCCCTATCGAGAAGTGTCCCATCACCCCGAAACATTTTTCCAGCCTGATTAACCTCATGTCTGACGGTGATATCACGGACGCAATAGGCAGGACCGTTTTAGAAGAGATGTTCAATACCGGGAGTGACCCACGATCCATCATCCAAGAAAAAGGCCTTAGACCGATACAGGACACCGGCGCCCTTGAGGAACTTATGGCTGAGGTGATGTCGGAACACGACGAGGTTATTGAAAAGATAAGAGGTGGAGACACCAAACCCATTGGATTTCTTATCGGTCAGGTGATGAAAAAGACTGGGGGGAGAGCCAATCCCAAAAAAGTGGGGGAATTGCTCAATAAGAAACTGCTGCCCTAGCCCACCAATACTGTGAGTTTTCTAGCTATCGTGAAATGTTCATTGAAAAAATGAACGTCCAACATCGAACGTCCAACATCGAATGATGAATAAAACACAAAAAAGCGGGAATCTCATTAAGAAAAGCATAGGGAACCGGGAGGTAGTTGAAGGATATTTGGAATGTGTCACTAACTAATTACCTGAATTGGAAAATGATATTTTATAAAGCGGTATAATAAATTTGGATCTTCGTTATGAGCTTAAAATTGGCAGAAAAGAGGCGCAAAAAGCCGTTTAGTGTTTCGTATTTGAATTTCAATAATTAATTCAACGTTGGATGTTCGATGTTCAATGTTCGACGTTCATCTTTTAAAACACTCCGCACGGCACTAAGCCATGTGGGGCGTTAGGGTTATTGTTGTTGCCTCTAAAGCGTGGGCAGATACTTATCAAGCTCGTATGCGCTTACATGGGTCCTGTAATCATCCCACTCAATCTTTTTGTTCTCGATAAACTTATTGAAAATGTGCTCCCCAAGAACGCCTCGAATCAGATCACTCCGCTCCGCCTCAATGATAGCCGCATAAAGATTCCCGGGCAAATCCGTGATGCCGTGCGCGCGTCTCTCGGCAGGATTCATTTCATAAATATCCTCTTCAATGGGTTCCGGCAGTTCAAGTTTGTTTTCGATACCATCCATGCCGGCCCCCAACATAACCGCAAAGGCCAGATACGGGTTACATGCCGGATCAGGGGATCTGAATTCGATTCTTGTCGCCATCTCCTTGCCCGGTTTATACATGGGGACGCGGATCATGGCCGACCGGTTCCTCCTTGCCCATGATACATAAACAGGTGCCTCGTAACCAGGGACCAATCTCTTGTAGGAGTTGACCCACTGGTTTGTAATAGCCGTCAGTTCGGGAGCATGCTTTATCAAGCCGGCTATGTAGTGTTTGGCAATGTCCGAAAGATGATATTTATCATCCGGATTATAGAAGGCATTTCGGTCGCCTTGGAAGAGCGACTGATGGGTATGCATGCCGCTCCCGTTTTCGCCAAACATGGGTTTAGGCATAAAAGTGGCGTAGACGTCCATCTGCCTTGCGATTTCCTTTACGATTACGCGATAAGTCATGGTCTTGTCCGCCATTCTCAGGCCTTCATCGTAGCGGAGATCAATCTCGTGCTGGCTGGGCGCCACCTCGTGGTGGCTGTATTCCACTTGAATCCCCATGGACTGAAGGGCAAAAATGGTCTCTCTTCGAAGATCGCTCCCCAAATCAAGGGGCCTTGCATCAAAGTAGCCACCGGCGTCAAGTATTTCAGTGCATTTGTCATCCTTGAAATAGAAATATTCTAATTCCGGCCCGGTGTAATAGGTGAAGCCCTTTTCAGAGACCTTGTTCAGAAGCCGTTTGAGCACATAACGGGGATCACCTTCATAGGATGTGCCGTCCGGATTCAAGATGTCGCAGAACATGCGCGCCACCGGCCGTTCTCCGCTCCGCCAGGGGACAATCTGAAAGGTTGAGGGATCGGGTTTGGCAATCATGTCGCTTTCCTGAATCCTCGCAAAACCTTCAATTGAAGATCCGTCGAAACCCATCCCCTCTGTCAAGCCTTCTTCCAGTTCGGAGGGCGTTACCGCAAAACTCTTCAAGACCCCCAAAACGTCTGTGAACCAGAACTGAATAAAACTGATATTTCTTTCCTTTACGATTTTCAACACATCGTCAGCGCCTTGGCAGTTCATATTCCTTATCCCTCCTTTAATTGAAAGTTCTCAAAGTGCTATAATTTATTGAAATTATATATATTTGCTAGGTTTTGGCAGTTTTTCCTCACACCTTAGGTTCCCCGTTCAGTGTTTAAGCTTTTTAAACCTTTGAACTTTAAACCCTGAACCTTCGAATCCTATTTTCCTACACCCACTATTCCAGTGTTCCATCATTCCAACATTCTAATTGAAGCGAAGCCCTTAGTTCTTTTTTTCTCTATCTGCTCATTGGGTGTTTCGGCCCCGGAATCAGGAGCTTTATCCTTGAAATTGTCCTCAGGGTCCATCAAACAACCGATTGGATATGAATGTTCTCTATGAGCAAAGGCAATGCCAAAACTCAGCATATTCGATTTATCTTAAAATTTTAAACAGTTATAGCACATCAAAGAAATCATGTGCATTTTCATATTCTACATGTTTGTGATATAAAACCTCAAGATCATACAAAAACGTAGAACATCAATTACCTGATCTATGAATACCTGCTCCCCTTTCAGACCTCTTAGCATAAATATTAGAAAAAGTACGCTCGGAAAAGAGAACCAACATTCATTGTCAACCATCATCTCAATATTGGTTGACAATAAAATCCCCTCATGTTACCACGCCCTTCTATTGCTGAATCCAGAGTCCATCACAAAGCAACTTATCTTTATTAGACAAGATAACTAGATTCACAAGATCATGGATTGCTCAAGATTCTCGCCCTAGGGCTTGAGCATTTTTTATCTATATCTATCATGTAATCCTGTGATCCTGTCTAGGTTTTGCCTATTGGAAGTATGAAATGGGAGTGTCTACGAAAACTCAACTCTTAAGCATTTTAAAGGATAGTAAGGGGACTTGGATCTCTGGTGAGTACCTGAGCTCTCGAATGAAGGTGACTCGGTCGGCCATTTGGAAACACATGAGCCGATTGAGGGAAGACGGCTATATCATCAAGTCCTCTCCCAAGAAAGGGTACCTATTGGAGCAAACCCCCTCAATCCTGCTCCCGGAGGAAATCACTGATGGATTGGATACAAACGCCTTCGGGAAAAAAGAGATTAAGCATTTCCAGGAAATAGACTCCACCAACACCAAAGCCAAAGAGCTTGCAGAAATGGGCGCCCCCGAAGGCAGCATCGTGGTCGCGGAGAAGCAGACAAAAGGCCGGGGTCGCATGGGCAGACATTGGTTCTCCCCAGAGGAGGGAGGGATCTACTTCTCCCTCATCCTTAGACCGGGCATATCTCCGGCTGAAGCGCCGAGGATAACCCTTTTGGCGGCTGTGGCCCTTTGTGAAACCCTGATTACATCAACATTGGTAAAGGCCACTATCAAATGGCCCAATGATATTCTTGTAAAGGGAAAGAAGGTGGCCGGTATCCTCACTGAAATAAGCACGGAAATGGACGCTATCAACTATATTGTCGTGGGAACAGGATTGAATGTAAACACGAAGGCGTTTCCTTCGGATGTCCAGCACAGGGCTACCTCCATCTTTATTGAAACGGGAAAAGAAAAGTCCAGGGTTGATCTCCTAAAAAGCTACCTTAAGACCTTTGAGGACTATTATGTAAAGTTCAAAAAGGGGCATTGGAGTGACATTAGAGAAAGATGGCGGAAACTCACCGACCTTTTGGGGAAACCAATCGTTGTTGAAACCATCGATCAAAGATACAAGGGTACTGCCGTTGATATCGATGAAGATGGCGTTTTGTTGTTGGAAGATAAAAAAGGCGTCACCCACAGGGTTTTTTCGGGTGACATTAGCATGGGTTGA
>CAYWMP010000055.1:0-3594 GCA_964459445.1 uncultured Desulfobacteraceae bacterium | reverse complement strand
AGATAAAAAAGGCGTCACCCACAGGGTTTTTTCGGGTGACATTAGCATGGGTTGAGATCGCGCTTTGTAGAAAATATAGGGTTCTGAAAATATAAGACGGCACGCCCTCAGGCAAAGAGAAGACGTACTTTCAACTCTTTCATTTAGCAGATTAATTCATCCATCTCGCGAAGCGATGGCGCATTTAGCCTCCGCAAGTCGCGGAGGCTAAAGTCTGTGTGGGTCGAGTGAGTTCCGCTCGGAGCGGAATGAACGGGCGGTTCTCTTATTCAGATACTGTTAAGATACTATGGATTATACAAACAATAGGATGGCGGCATAGCATGACACAAGAATCACTACCTGTTAAAGGCATGATCTACGCTTCAATGTTTGGCGCGGCCACGGCCGCAGGGGCCTATATCATTATTCCATTACCCCCGGTCCCCATAACTTTTCAGACCTTTTTCGTTTACCTGGCTGCCGCGCTTTTGGGAGGACGCCTAGGCGCCCTTAGCCAATTCATATATATCCTCCTTGGGGTGATCGGCCTTCCGGTCTTTTCAGGGGGTAAGGGCGGTTTAGGGGTTCTTTTTGGTCCAACCGGCGGTTATCTCATAGGTTTCCTCGTAGCAGCCTTTGTCATCGGGAAACTGGTTGAAATGAAAAAGGGCGCCAATCTGACTTGGCTCCTCATCCCAATGGTGGTTGGAACACTTATCATTTATCTGCTTGGGATTCTCCAGCTCACCCTGGTCGCAAAGCTCACGCTACTAAAAGCCATTTCCGTGGGCATGTTGCCGTTTCTAATCGGCGATGCGGTCAAGATTGTTGTTGCTGGGCTGGTCACTATCAAAGTTAGAGATAGAGTTGTCATTTGAGTTTATGGTTTGGAGGGAAACCTTCATGGATGTTTCATGATCTCTCACAGAGACCTCAGAGACACAGAGCATATGATCTGAATTCCTGAGAGGGGAATTCAGATCATTTTGCCACGCTTCGCATACTTTAAAAGCGTCGTTATTTCTCTTAATGTGGGCAGAGCAATATTATTAGTGACCCCGAAGGGCGAATTGATTGACCTGATTTTTCCTCTCAAAAAATCAGGTCAAAAACGGATCTTCTCAGCGTCCTTTGCGCACTCTAGCGATCCTGAGCATAATCGAAGGATAGCGGGTGTGAGATAGTTGAAAGATTAGTTGAGCAAGAAAAGCTTAACTACGCCACCGAGCAGTTTGGTGCGTTGCGGAGATTGTGAGTCATGATCCGGGTTAATAACATTTCCTTTCAATATGATCTAAAAGGACCTGAAGCACTATCTGGCTTGAGTATCGAAATTTCAGAAGAGGAATACATAGCCGTCGTAGGTCCAAATGGTTGCGGTAAAACGACGTTCTTGAGGCATCTAAATGGCCTTCTTTTACCATCTCAAGGACATGTTTTCGTAGATGACCTGGATACAACAGATCCAAAGGCCCTTGGTGAGATCAGGCAACGGGTCGGTATGGTTTTCCAAAACCCTGACAATCAGCTTGTGGGAATGACTGTTGAGGAGGATGTGGCTTTCGGGCCGGGGAACCTGAACCTGCCGTCAAAGGAGATAAAGAAGCGGATTGATAGGGCTGTTGATATCGTGGGCATCAGCGAACTGATCAAGAGACCGCCTCATTCCCTTTCCAGCGGCGAGAAACAACTCACTGCCATCGCCGGTGTATTGGCCATGAATCCGAGATACATCGCCTTTGATGAACCGACCTCCTACCTCGATCCCTCAGGCAAAGAAAAGGTCCTTGGGGTGATCAAGGAACTCCACAAACAAGGGATCACCGTTATCCATGTGACGCACGATATGGATGAGATTGTGGTTGCGAACCGAGTGTTAGTAATGAATGAAGGCAAAATACTAGCTGACGAGAGCCCCGGCACGGTTTTCGGCAAAAATGATTGGCTAAGGGACTTGGGCTTAGGCATTCCGAGGATCACAGAACTCATTATACAATTGAGACAGCTTGGCGTTGACATCAGTCCCGATATTCTAACCCTGGAGGATGCCTCTCGTGAGCTAATGACTTTGATCAATGGATCGAAGACTGAGTCACCCATTCGCGCATTAAAATAGATTCAACCAACGAAATCATGGACAGCTTGCTTTTGGTTCTTGAATTGGATCCAAGCTCACAGAGAGTTTTTACGATTTTCAAGGAGTAATGGAGTGATGGAGCGGTGGAGTAATGGAACTTCTCTGATTCCATATGCTTCGCTTAGAGATATAAATGTGAGATTCTGCTAGAAGTGGTAATCTTCTCCGAAAACAACACTCCAATTCTCCAGTACTCCAACACTCCAGTTGTTTCTTTTGGCACATGTACAAACTAGGACAATACATTCCAGGCGAGTCGGTTGTTCACAGAATAGACCCCCGGGTAAAGGTTCTTTCCGTGATTGGGTTGAGCGCCATGATACTGGCCGGCTCAATAACTTCCCTCTTTCTATTCAGTTGTCTCCTCGCCATGGCCATCGCCATATCTCAAATTCATTTTGGACGTGTGATAAACGCACTCAGGCCGATGCTCTTCATCTTGGGTCTCCTATTCTTCCTGCATCTCCTGTTTACCGATGGCGAACCAATTCCACCCTTCCCAGCCTGGCCTGTCACAGTCACTTTAGAGGGGCTCATCAAAGGGGCCTATGTAACCTGGCAATTCTCACTTCTACTCATAGCCGCCGCAGTCCTTATGATGACCACATCCCCCGCAGCCTTAGTTAGCGGTTTGGAGAGGCTTTTAAGACCTCTCCGGATCATCGGGATCTCTTCCTATGATGTTGCCATGATGATATCCATTGCCTTGAGGTTTTTACCCACACTTCTTGAAGAAATCGATCGAATGAAAAACGCACAAATGGCCAGAGGCGCAAATTTCAAGACAAGCTCGATCCTTCAGAGAGCAAAGACAGCTTTCGGTTTACTAACCCCGGTTGTGATGAATTTAATCCGCAGAGTTGAAGAACTCAGCCAGGCCATGGAAGCACGAGGGTATAGAAAAGGGCCACGAACCTATCTCATGCAGTTGCATATGTCCAAAATAGACTATATAGCTATTGTTCTCATGCTATCAATCGCGGCAGCAACGAGGATCATACTCTAAAAACGTAATACTTCTTCGGGCAGAATATTTGACAGGATAACAGGCCCGCCCTGGCGCGACTCGTCTGATAAGGATGAAGCAATTGTGGTAGTCGGGAACCGAAACTTGTGGAGCTCCGGACCTAACCAAAACAGGTCTGGGCCAGGGATTAACAAGCGATTTCAGGTACGAATCCGGGAATTGTCTAAAAGCACCGCGCAAAGCGGGGTTCCGATATAGTCATATCGGAACCAATGTGGAGAGCTTGAATAGCAATAATGAGTGAACTTATTATTGCTATTCAGTGCTCCACATAACGCATTTAGACGATCTATTCAAATAACCGGGCGCCCATAATAATGCTTTGAGTTTTTTGTAGGAGACAAATCATCCTGTCAATCATGTCTATCCCGTCTGATAATAGTTGAACTGATACCTAGCCAAAAATATTTGAAATTTGTTTCAACTTTGAATCAACGTTGATCATTAT
>CAYWMP010000054.1:17221-31494 GCA_964459445.1 uncultured Desulfobacteraceae bacterium | reverse complement strand
GATGTTCGGTGAAACAATGGGTTCTTTGAATGGCGAGGTAAAGGATGCCGTGGGTGAAATTGCCAACATGATATCCGGTCAGGCCAGGATTAAGCTGGAACAGGGCGGATTGAGCCTGAAAGCGGCCATTCCAACCGTTATTATGGGCAAGGATCATACCGTGACGCACATTTCAAGTCAGGCCATCATAGCGGTCCCTTTCAAGACCTCGGAGGGCCAGTTTACCATCGAAGTTTGTTTAGAGAACAGGAGAAAGGCCTAATGGGGGGATTGAAATGAATTATGACATGACAGTCTTGGTTGTTGATGATTATTCCAGTATGAGGCGAATCGTGAAAGGGGTTCTCAAACAGCTCGGGTTCAAAAACTTCATTGAGGCGGAAGACGGAAAACAGGCCCTAGATGAGTTGAATAAGGACGAAGTCGGCCTCATTGTCTCCGATTGGAACATGCCGAACATGAATGGGCTGGATTTCCTTAAGGCGGTAAGGGCGAACGAAGAATTTCAAAGCATTCCTTTCATCATGGTGACCGCCGAAGGGCAGAAGGATTGCGTCATCGAGGCAGCAAGGGCCGGTGTGAGCAATTATATTATTAAGCCCTTTACCCCGGAGACCTTCAGCGCAAAGCTGCAAAGGGTCTTCAGTTGATTGCAGAGTTTCAAAAAAATCCCACAACATTTGGATTCGTTATTGAAATGCGCGCCGCGCCATCGATGCTTTTCAGCGTGAAAGGCCTTGTCTGCGGAAAGGAATGGAACAATGCCTGATCCCATGGAAATGATACAAACTGATCTTGAGACCATAGCACTTGAAGTCGTGACCCTTGAGAGCGGAGATGTTGCTGCTTTAGGCAATGTCATGAACTTTGTGTACGATTTGGAAAAGCATGCCAAAGAGATTGAACAACCGGAATTCCTTAAGCTCACTGAAGCCCTTAAAGAATACCTGGAGAAATTGATAATGGGGGATGCATCCGACCTTGTCCCCTTGGAGGAGGGTATTAATTGCCTTCAGAAAGGCTATCATGCACTGAGCAATGAACAGCCCTTTGAAGAGGATATTTCGGCGATTCTTGAAATGCTCGGTTTCTCGGGAAAAGCTCGAGCGGCGACTGAAGCCCCTGAAGGAAATGCTCAGGCGCCCGCAGGCACCGAAGTAGAAGAGGACCCACCTTCGGCCCTGTCCCTTAACGAAGAAGATCGGCAGATACTCGAGGAGTTTGTCGTCGAATCCCTTGAAAATCTCGGTACCATTGAAATCAGTCTTATCGACCTTGAACAGAACCCTTCGGATCTTGAAATAATCAACGCCATCTTCAGACCCTTCCACACTATCAAGGGCATTTCCAGTTTCCTGAACCTCAATAAAATAAACAGGCTTTCCCATAGCTCGGAAAACCTCCTCGACAAGGCCAGAGATGGTGAACTCAAGATTGAAGGAGGGGTCGTTGATATCATTCTTGAGTCCGTGGATATGCTTAAGAGGATGATCCAGGATGTAAAAATGTCATTGGAGACCGGAAGTCCCGTAAACCATGAAGTTGATCCCGAGCCGCTCAAGAATCGGATCGACATGATGTGTTCCCAGGTTGAACAAAGGACCGACCGGCCCATTGGAGAGATTCTCGTTGAAAATGGATCGCTAAAAGAGGAAGACCTCGAAAAGGTTCTGGCAAAGCAGAAAGCGGATCCAGAAAAGAAAATAGGGGAAATCCTGATTGAAGAGCAAAAAGCCGAGCCTAAGGAAGTCCTTTCTGCCCTGCGGGTACAGCGAAAGTTCAATCGAGGACGTATTGACCTTCAGGTCAAAGTGGATACTGAAAAGCTTGACAACCTGGTGGATCAAACCGGCGAGTTGGTTATTGCCCAGTCCATGTTGAAGCAAAACGAGACCATAGTCTCAAATTCAGATCAGAAACTGTACCATAGCATTAATCAGGTAAATCAGATTACCTCTAGTTTGCAAAAAACCGCGATGTCCATGCGAATGGTTCCTATCGGCAATACATTCAAAAAGATGCTCAGGCTGGTGAGAGACCTTGCCAAAAATTCGGGCAAGGAAGTAGGTCTAGAGATGTCGGGTGAAGATACGGAAATCGACCGGAATGTGGTGGAGGAACTCTATAAACCCATGGTCCACATGATCCGCAATGCCGTCGATCACGGCCTAGAGGACCCTGACGAGAGGCAAAAGTCTGAAAAAGAGAGGAAGGGAACCATCCTATTAAAGGCCTATCAACAGGGCGGCCATATAATTATCGAGATTGAGGATGACGGACGCGGGTTGGACAAAGAGAAGATTATTGAAAAGGCAAAGTCCAGAAATCTTTTGACGGATGAAAGCAGGTTGGCGGACTCGGAGCTCTATAATCTAATCTTTCATGCCGGCTTTTCCACCGCAAAGGTGGTGACCGACATATCCGGGCGTGGCGTGGGCATGGATGTGGTTAAAAGGGCCATTGAAAAGCTTCGAGGCCGTGTTGAAATCCAATCGACACCCGGCGTGGGATCAAAATTCGTCATTAGTCTGCCGCTTACCCTTGCCATCATGGAGGGCATGATGGTCAGGGTCGGGCAGGAGAAATACATCGTCCCGACCCTAGCAATCCTCGAATCTTTCCGTCCAACCAAAGATCAGTACAACACCGTTGAGGGGAAGGGTGAGATGATCCTGACAAGGGGTGAATTGGTGCCCCTCATCAGACTTGACGAAATATGCGGGGTCAAAGGGAATGCTGAAGAACCCTGGGATGGACTCGTCGTCACCGTGGAATATGACGGGGAAAAGGGGTGCATGCTTTTCGACGAACTCCTTGGCAAAGAAGAGGTGGTCATAAAAAGTATCGGAGAAACCTTCAAGAACATCAAGGGCGTCGCGGGAGGAGCCATACTCGGTGACGGAAGGGTTGGACTCATCCTTGACATCCTGGGAATCTTCCAGGTCGCGAGGGGCGATTTTGGAGACAATAAACAGTCCATGACCCAAAAGGCGGCCTAGGGAGGGCGCCTATGCCCCAAAATGATGATGCACTGAACGCGGTGTGCGTGTAGCTAAAGGAAAGGTACTGAAGTGAACATAGTTGTCGGCGTCTCAGATATGAAGGTCAGCAACGAAAAGGGTGCGACGCTTGTTACCTACTCTCTCGGATCATGCATCGGAATTGCCATTTATGACAGCGTGGCCCGTGTCGGTGGGATGCTGCATTATATGCTGCCGGATTCCAATCTCGATCCTGCAAAGGCCCAAAAAAACCCCTTTATGTTTGCAGATACCGGTATCCCCGCCCTATTCAAATCCGCATACAAATTTGGTGCTAAGAAGCAACGAATGAAAGTCGTTGTCGTGGGTGGGGCACAGGTCCTTGATCAGGAAGGATTCTTTAACATTGGCAAAAGAAATCACATGGCCGTGAGAAAGATGTTTTGGAAAAATAATGTGATGGTCGATTTTGAAGATGTGGGTGGAAGCTCGAACCGGACCGTCAAACTTGCCGTCAAAGACGGAGGAGTTTGGTTAAAGGTATCGGGAAAAGGGATTAAGGAGCTATGAGGGATCTGAAGGAAATCATTGGTTCGATCAACAATCTCAGACCCATCCCGCAAGTAGCGCATCGGGTTATGTCCATTATTGAGAACCCCAAGAGCTCCATATCCGACCTATCGGATGTCATCGTGTACGATCAGTCCCTGACGGCCAATATTCTAAAAATCTGTAACTCGGCCTACTATGGACTGCCCCACAAAATCGATTCCCTCCACCAGGCACTTGTCTATATGGGTATGGATCAGCTCGCTGATATCGTTTTACTGAGCGGCGGCGCCCAAAATTTTAAAGGAAAGCAGGAGGGGTATGATCTGGACGAAGGAGAGCTGTGGAAATATTCGGTTTCCTCGGCCCTTATCGCCCGGGATTTGGCCGAAAGGAAAGGATCCGAAAACAATCACCTTATCTTCACAGCGGCGCTCCTCAAGGATATCGGGAAACTCATTTTGAGCCAATTTGTGGCCGATGATTACGAAAAGATCGCCGATTTGGTCTTCATGGAGGGCTACTCCTTCAACAGAGCCGAAAGGGAGGTGTTCGGCATCGATCATGCGGAATTGGGGGGGAAAGTCGCCGAATCCTGGGAGTTCAGTCCCAAGATGATCGGTATCATCAGCCGTCACCACAACCCGAACGGGGAATCAAAGGGACATGAGTTCGAAACCTCCATCGTCTATCTCGCAGACACATTGTGTATGATGATGGGGATCGGCGTTGGGGCCGATGGTCTTGCCTACAGGTTCCATGATCATGTGATTAAACACCTCGGGTTTTCTCAAAAAGATATTCAGGAGACCATGATGGGATTTGGGGAAAAAATGAAAGAGGTGGAAGAGCTCATACAGATCACTTAGTGTCCATCTAGATAAGATGCGTTCATTGATGACTTAAGGGGCGTATCTGCAGCTGAGATATACAACAACAGACAAGGAAATAAACAGAGAGCAAATGAGAAGAGTTTCTTTAAGGGGCTAAAAGAAATGGCATACAACGTTTTGATAGTTGATGATTCTCCTCCCATGAGAACGGTTATTAAAAAGAGCCTTAAGGCCTCCGGCTTTAAAGTGGGACAACTTTTTAATGCATCCAACGGAAAAGAGGCCTTAGATATCCTGAGGGAAGAGTGGCTTGATCTGGTCCTTTCAGACTACAACATGCCTGATATGGATGGCATGGAACTTCTTTCCGAAATGAAGAAAGACGAAATACTGCGTACCATACCGGTGGTTATGATCACCACGGAAGGCAGTCAGGAGAGGGTCGAGGCCTTCATGGAAATGGGTGCATCGGACTATATCAGGAAACCCTTTACCCCCGAGGAGATCAAGAACAAGTTGAATTTTGTTTTAGGAGATCCGGAGAATGGACAAGACAGCATTGACGAAGGCGATGAAGACCTCGATTTCTGAAGTTCTCGAAACCATGTTTTTTCTGCCGATAGAATTTCAAAACCCCCAGGAATCGGAAGCGTTTCTTCAGAATGGGGACAACTTGGCATTGGCCGCAAAATTGGATTTTGAGGGTCCTTTCAAGGGGCAATTCATCCTATTGACGCCGCCTAAATTGGGCCGGTCCCTGGCTGCCAGTTTTGTGGGAAAGGAAGAGAATGAAACTTCTGAAGAGGAAGTCATATCGCCGAAATTCTGAACATGATCGCAGGAAACACCTTCACCATCTATGATGACCAGGCCGTGTTTAGCCTTGGGATTCCGCAAACAGCCCCTTCGAACCCTATCCAGAATTCCGATAGGAATGCCGATGGGGAAATTGGCTTCGTTGTTAAGACGCTTAATGATTATCTTGCCGTAAAGCTCATTACCGAATGAAACGGATAGGTTCGAAATGGGTTGAACAATCCAAACATGCTTAACAGGACCCTATGATTGAGTAATGACATAATGGTATCTATGAATCACAATATCCGTGTTTTGGTCGTTGACGACTCCGCAGTTGTTCGGAAGGTGTTTACCGAAGAACTGTCCCGTGAACGGGGAATCGAGGTCGCAGGTACGGCGCCCGATCCCTATGTTGCCAGAGACAAAATCGTCCGGCTTAAACCGGACGTCATCACCCTGGACATCGAAATGCCCCGCATGGACGGGTTGACATTTCTTAAAAAGTTGATGAAGCACCACCCACTCCCCGTAATCATCGTCAGCTCTCTGACGAGAAAGGGAGGGAAATTGGCCATGGAAGCCCTTTCCCTGGGAGCTGTTGAGGTGGTATCAAAGCCCTCCGCTGCCTATTCCGTCGGTGATATGAGTGTTCAACTCGCGGACAAAATCCGGGCGGCGGCCCGCGTTGACGTCCGCTCCAGATTGGGTTCAGTCAGTGAAAAAGCCCCTGAAAAACTGGAATTGGCCTCTTCCGCCCTCGCTGCTACGACCAATAAAATTATAGCGATTGGCGCATCGACCGGCGGCACTGAAGCCATCAAAGCGGTGCTTACGAGAATGCCCTATAATTCACCCGGCATTATCGTTGTTCAACATATGCCCGCCAAATTCACTACCTCCTTTGCGGACAGATTGGATTCCCTGTGCGCAATCAATGTCAAAGAGGCCGAGGACGGCGACTCTGTTGTGAATGGCAAGGCCCTAATCGCTCCTGGCAATTATCATATGCTGTTGAGAAGAAGTGGCGCGAGATACTATGTCCAGGTGAAGACAGGCCCCATGGTTCACCATCAACGTCCTTCTGTAGATGTGCTCTTCAAGTCTGTTGCCGATTACGCCGGGTCAAATGCAATCGGCATCATTCTAACGGGCATGGGGGCGGATGGTGCAGACGGTCTATTGAAAATGAAAGAGGCCGGCGCCAAGACGATTGCCCAGGATGAAAAGTCCTGTGTCGTTTTCGGAATGCCAAAAGAAGCCATTAAGGCCGGCGCGGCAGAGAAAGTCGTGAGTCTTCCGGACATCGCAAAAGCGTCCCTTAATATCGTAGCGCAAGTATAGGGACTGCCCCTTCAGACCCATTGAAACCAAAAGCTCCATAGATATGTTGATTCCTGACAGGGTTCGGATATGCATCTTGATCTTACAGAAAGAGATTTCAAAAAATTTAGCGACCTGATCTATCAAAAATGCGGGATCAATATCCATGAAGGTAAAAAGGAGCTTTTGAAGGCAAGGCTCGCCAAGGTTCTCCGCAAATCAAAGTTTCAATCGCCCAGAGCTTATTATGACTTTTTGGTGAAAAAAGCCACGGCCGACGACTTCATTCCCCTGCTCGATTCCATCTCTACCAATCTCACGTACTTTTTTAGGGAACCAAGGCATTTTGATTTTCTCTCAAAATCCATTGCACCCGAGTTGTCTCGCCAGCAAAAAAACAAGGCTAGAAAAAAAGTCGATGTATGGTGCGCTGCCTGCTCCAGCGGGGAAGAACCATACTCCATCGCAATCACACTCATGGAGTCCCTCCCGGACCCAATTCAGTGGGAAGTAAGCATCCTTGCCACGGACATTTCAACCAAGGTCCTTAATTTGGCCCAGCAGGGCATCTACGAAAAGGAAAGAATCAAAAAGATTCCCTATCCCTGGCTGCGGCGCTATTTCCAGAAAGGAAACAACAAATGGCATGGATACTTCAGGGTGAAGTCTGAAATTCGAAGTCTGGTCCGATTCGAAAGGGTGAATCTCATAGAGCCCCTCCCCTTCAAACAGGCTTTCGATTTGGTCTTTTCAAGGAATGTGATGATATATTTTGATAAGACTACACAGGAGAGAGTGATCAATAAATTCCATGACGGGCTCAAGCACTCGGGTTATCTCTTTGTAGGGCACTCAGAGAGCCTGATCGGCATTGACCACCGTTTCAAATATATCCAACCCAGCGTTTACAGGAAGTCTTAATTATCAACGTCGTCGACCGGCTGAGCATTTCACCGCCCGCCAAAAAATCCTAGCCAAACAGTCCATTGTAAAGATCCAATTGATTGAGGCATTTTCAAAACCCTCAGATTGAAACTATTGTTCATGAAGCAAATGAGTTCGCTGACGGAGTGAGCAAGCTTGGGTAGTAAACGTGTTGGCGTCTTTTCGGAGTGACTGTCGGGAGGCCTCGAACGAGGAAAAAATGACATCACGTTTACTATTTCTCCTTCGTGCTTAAGATTACCTTCGTTCACAATAAACACACTCATTTGCCGGATGAATTAAAATTGCCTCGAATATCATATGCGATGATCCATCAGTAGCCTTTGATTTCATTTCGAACATGGCCTATGCTATAGACAATGAGTCTATAAAGATTAGGTGCAATTCATTTCTATAATCCCATGAAAGAGCCGATTGCGCGATTGTTGCGGGTACTTCGTATGCCGATAAAAGGGCTTTATTTGCTATGTTTCATACTCCTCCTGGGGCTCTCCTTCTACCTCTTTTATCCCAAGGTTGAGAACTTTTTTATATTCTTTCCGGACACCTCCTTTGACTTCACGCCGGAAGAGATGAGGCTGGACTATCGCGATGTCTTCTTTAATAGCGTAGATGGAAAAAAGCTCCACGGTTGGTTCTTTCCGCTCAAGGAAAAAGGACCTGTCCTTCTATTCTTTCATGGAAATGCAGGAAACATATCTCACCGTCTCGACAATATCCGGCTCCTCCTGGAGATAGGTGTCCAGGTCTTTATTATTGACTACAGAGGCTATGGAAAGAGCCGAGGGCGCCCTTCAGAGATGGGTGTTTATAGAGACGGGCTTGCCGCCTATGATTATCTCGCTCAAAAAAAACGGATTCCACATAATCAGATCATCCTGTTCGGCCGTTCCCTTGGGGCAGCAACCGCCGTTGAGGTCGCCTTGAATAGGAAAGTCAAATCGATCATCCTTGAGAGTGCCTTCACTTCAACCAAGGGCATGGCAAAGACGATGGTCCTTTTCAGCCTGCTCTCTCCCCTGTTGCCCGCAAACTATAATAACTTAGGAAAGATTGAGCAGATCCAGACGCCAAAGCTGATTGTGCATGGGACGGACGATGAGATTGTGCCTTTCTCAATGGGGGAAAGGCTTTTTGAAGTGGCAAAATCCCCGAAATATTTTTATCCCATTCAAAGGGCGGGACACAATGACACTTATGAGGTTGGAGGAAGGAAGTACTTTGAGACCCTTGCGGCCTTTGTGAAGGACTCGAAGATATGAACTCGGATAGCCACCAAGGCACCAAGACACAAAGAATGAAAAGGTATCAAAAGAATAATTCTTTAATCTTCGTGTCTTCGTGATTTAGTGGCTAATGTTTCTTTTTCGGCTACTTAGTTGACTTGGTCATGTTATGATTATTTTCAGCAAAGTTCTTAATCATTAACTGACCCAATTCCTTGGATCGATTTGTGGCAGCCTCAACGGCATTGATTAATGTCGTTCTAAGCCCGCCCTTTTCTAAGGTATGGAGCCCGGCAATGGCCGTCCCCCCGGGAGAAGTCACCTTATCCTTGAGTTGCCCCGGATGCTCCCTTGTCTCCTGAAGCAGCTTCGCCGCGCCCAGGACGGTTTGAATAGCTAGGAACTGGGAATCTTCTCTGGAAAGGCCCATCTTAACGCCCGCATCTGCAAGAGCATCCACAATTACAAAGATATAGGCAGGGCCGCTGCCGCTCAGCCCCGTTATGGCATCCATGAGGATGTTTTCCTCAATGAAGATGCTTTTTCCAACCGAGTCGAAGATGGCCATGGCCTCCTTTATATCCCTCTTTGTGGCATGAGGGCCCGCAGCAATAGCGGCGGCCCCTTCTTTTACCGAAGCGGCAATATTGGGCATGACCCTGATGAGCCTCAGTTTCTTGTCTAAAAGGGCTTCAATGGCGGCCATAGGCACCCCAGCTGCTATCGAAATAATGAGCTTTGACATATCGAGGTATTTCGATGTCTCATTTAGAATTTGAGCCATGATTTGGGGCTTTACCGCATAGATGACAATTTTTGAAGCCTTGACGACTTCCTTGTTGTTCCTCGTCGTGGTTACGCCATAAGTCTTCTTGATATAGTTAAGCCGGTCCTTCCTCGCGTCCGAGCAAATGATATTCTTAGGTGCGGCGCTTCGGGAATGAACGAGTCCACTGATAAGGGCTTCTCCCATGTTTCCCGTGCCGATGACGCCTATTTTTTTTCCTTTCAACATAGATTCTGTTCTCCTTGAGCGAATTGTACCTTTTTTACCTCCCAAAGAACTTGGCAAAATAGACAAAGGCGCATTCTATAGTTTCCCTTTTCTCAGTCAAGCAAAAAATTCCAGAATACAGTAGCTTAAAGCAGATTTCAGGGCTTTTTGCCGATGAACAATCATTTGTCCTACAACCTTAGGCTTTTCAGCGGGGGCTCGGGGATCTCTTGGAAGAGACGAACTCGGTTCAGTGCGCCGCCATTTGCATCGCGCATTAGCTTGGCGGGCGGCGAACTAGCTCAACTGCTTTCCCTAGGGTTATCTATGAGTTTCTTTTAGAAACCCCACCGCCCGCTCGTCTATAGGTCTTATGCGCAACCACGAAGCCTTTTCGTCCCCGGCCCGTCCTCCGCAGTAGCACTGCTACGGAGGATGGAAAAGAGATTGCCGAGTCCTCGCTTTGTTGGAGAGAGTGAAATTGATACAAATTATTTTCAATATTTTGGTTGAAAATGACGATGGAAATAGTATAATGGTTAAACCATTATACTATTAGGAGGATCATGTTCCAAAAAGCCAAACAAAACAGAATCTTCCAGGATGTTGTCAATCAGATCGAGGATGCGATTGTTCAGGGAAAACTCCAATCGGGCAGCAAGCTCCCCGCAGAGCGGGAACTGGTCGAGCTTTTCCAAACCAGCCGGGGGACGCTGAGGGAGGCCCTCCGTGTCCTGGAACAAAAGGGTCTCATCACCATCAAGACCGGCGTCAAAGGCGGCGCCATGATCAACGACCTCACCACCGATCAGGTGAGCCAGAGTCTTGATCTGCTCATCCGGTACCAAAAGGTCTCTTTGCGGGATCTTGCCGAATTCAGAGAGGGTGTGGAGGGCATTGTCGCTGGACTGGCAGCGGAGCGCGCCCGGGAGGAGGATATCAGGTACCTGAAAGAACTCCTGGCAGAGGCCAAGGCCCATCTGGATGCGGGTTTTTCTGGTTGGGATGATTTCATAGCAGTTGATAACCGCTTGCATATGGCCCTGGCCGACATCGCCGGGAACCCCATCTATGAGTCTGTCCTCCGGACCATTTATGACAACGTCCATCGCTACTTTGATCAATTTCTTGCCAGAGAGGAAAAGGTCATCAAGGAAAACTACAAGGACCTCTGCGCCATTGTTGAGGCTGTGGAAGGCCGTGAGGCTGCCAAGGTTCATCTATTGGTCCAAAATCACGTTTCTCGGTTCAACAGACTCATGGAAGAGAATGAAAGGGTGAACGGATTCCCGCCGAAGAAAAGGTCTTAAGGAGTTTTAATGACTGATCAACGCATTAAGAAACATCCCATATTGGATATTCCAAAAAGGAAAAAAATCAAGTTCCTTTGGAACAATGAGGAACTAACGGGATATGAGGACGAGGTGATTTCCTCAGCCCTCTTCGCAAACGGCATTCAGATATTTGGTCACCACCCTAAGGATAACAGCCCCCAAGGCATGTTTTGTGCCAACGGCCAGTGCTCCCAATGCCTTGTCCTTGCCGATGGTCGGCCGGTCAAATCCTGCATGAATCTCCTGAAACCGGGGATGATGGTGGAGAGTGTTGAAGGGCTTCCCAAGCTCCCTGAAGATGACAGCGTTCCGGCAATGAAAGAGGCGCCCGCAAGAGAGGTAGAGGTTCTCATCATTGGGGGCGGGCCTGCGGGTCTTTCGGCCGCCATTGAACTCGGCAAGCTCGATGTCGACACCCTCCTGATCGATGACAAATCCAAGCTCGGAGGGAAACTGCTGCTCCAAACGCACAAATTCTTCGGTTCGGTGGATGATTCCCATGCGGGAACCCGGGGTTTTGAAATTGCTCGCATCTTGGAAGACGAGGTAGGGAAATGGGACTCTTTGGATTATTGGCTCAATAGCACGGCGGTCGGGGTGTTCTCCGACGGCATTGTCGGGGTTGTCAAAGGGAATCTCTTTAGAAAAATTACACCCTCCAAAATCCTGGTTGCAACCGGCGCCAGGGAGAAAATGCTTTCATTTCCGGGCAACACGCTGCCGGGCGTTTACGGCGCCGGCGCTTTTCAGACCCTCGTCAATCGTGATCTCGTAAAATCCTCTGAGAAGGTTTTCATTGTCGGCGGCGGCAACGTGGGCCTTATTGCCGGGTATCACGCCATCCAGGCCGGGATCGAAGTCGTTGCCCTGATAGAGGCCTTGCCCCATATTGGCGGATACAAGGTGCACGCCGACAAACTCAAACGATTGGGCGTCCCCATCTATACAAGCCATACCGTTGTCTCGGCCAATGGCCACGATAAAGTAGAATCCGTAACCATCGCCGAGCTTGACGAAGATTGGAACATCATACCCGAGACACACCAAGCCTTTAAAGTGGACACGGTCCTGATTGCCGTCGGGCTGGCAGAGGTGAACGAATTCTATTTCAAGGCCAAAGCCTGGGGCATGGATGTTTACGCCGCCGGGGATGCCCAGGAGATTGCTGAAGCCTCGGCCGCGGTTTTCTCCGGTAAGATTGAAGGATTAAAAATCGCCAAATCCCTTGGATTTTATGGGGAAGACATCCCCGAATCCTGGGGTGAAAAGGCCAACCTGCTCAAGTCCAAATCGGGTCCAACAGAACTTAGGGAAAAGCCGAAACAGGAAGAAGGCGTCATGCCCATTTTTCACTGTTATCAGGAAGTGCCCTGCAATCCCTGCACATCGGTCTGTCCTGTGGGCGGCATCCGGACAGAAAGGGATGACATTATGGGACTCCCCTATATGGAAGATGTGAATAAATGCAAGGGTTGTATGAGCTGTGTAGCCGTTTGCCCCGGCCTGGCCGTAACCATGGTGGACTACGGCAAGGAAGGGAAAAAACCCATTGTCACACTGCCCTACGAAATATGGCGCGACAAGGTCGAGGTCGACCAAAAGGTCCCTCTCACGGACGAGGATGGCGCCATACTGGGCTACTACCCGGTCAAAAAGGTCATCACCAATGAAAAGAAGTATCCCGGCACTCTCCTGGTTCAGTTGGAGGTCGATGGGGCCGTTGCTAAAGAGGCCGCCGGCATCTGGGTGCAGGAAAAGAAATCTGAGCCTATTCCTCTATATGAGAAAGCGCCGCCGCCGGATGAAGCCATTGTTTGTCGTTGTGAGAGGGTGACGGCCGGTGAAATCAGGGCGGCGATAAAAGACGGCCTGAGGGACATAAACCAGCTCAAGGCCTTGACCCGTGCCGGCATGGGATCATGCGGTTCAAAAACCTGTCGACCCCTGATCTGGCGACTATTCAAAGAGGAAGGCGTTGATTTGGGTGAAGTCACCGACAGGACGGACAGACCCCTTTTCATTGAAGTCCCCATGGGGGTCCTGGCCGGGGCCCGGGGAGGTGATTCGGGTGAATAGCTTTGAAGTCATCGTTATCGGCGCCGGGTCCCTGGGTACGCCCATTGCGCTTTCTCTCGGGGAAAAGGGCATCAAGACTCTTGTCCTTGATATGCACCCCTCACCCGGACAGGGAGAGAACAAACATGCCATTGGGGGCATCAGGGCCACCCATTCCGATCCTGCCAAGATATTGACCTGCTTGAGATCCCTAGAGATTTTTTCCACCTGGGAAGAAAAATACGGGGATGATATCGAATGGCTCAAGGGCGGATATACTTTCCCTGTCTATAGACAGACTGAAGAAAATGCCCTGAAAGGCTTTCTGCCCCTTCAAAAACAATACGGGCTGAATATCGATTTTGTCGATCCCGAGGTTATCCGGGATATTGTTCCGGGCATCAGCCCCCATGGCCTCGTCGGAGGCACTCTTTCCCCGGACGACGGCTCGGCCTCACCCCTACTCGCCATCAACGCGTTTTACAAAAAGGCCACGGAACTCGGCGTTGAATTCCGGTTCAAGGAAAAAGTAACGGGTATAAAGACCGATAAAGGACAAATCAAAGGGGTAAATACCGATAAGGGGCAATACGAATCACCCATTGTGATTGACGCTGCCGGGCCCTTTTCAAAGACCCTGGCGGATACGCTGGGAGTGGATCTGCCGGTGATACCGGACGCCCATGAGGCAGCCATTACCGAGCCTGTCCATCCTTTCTTCAAAACCATGGTAGTGGATCTCAGGCCTGGCCCTGGAAGCAAGAACTACTATTTCTATCAGAACAACCGGGGCCAGATTGTGTGCTGCATCACACCCGACCCCGCGATCGTCGGCATGGACAAAGGGGAGACCTCAGCCTTCCTGCCCCAGATATGCGCAAGGATGGTGGGTCTCATACCCAGACTTAGGAACCTCAGAGTACGAAGGGTCTGGCGCGGCCTTTATCCCATGACGCCTGATGGCTCTCCCCTGGTCGGCTGGAGCAGGTTGTTCAAAGGCCTTCTCCACGCCACAGGGATGTGCGGGCAGGGCTACATGTTGGGTCCGGGCCTGGGTGAAATAATCGCAAGGATGGTGCTGGCGAAGACGAACGAGACCGACAAAACGATCCTGGAAGCGTTCTCGCCTTACAGGCAATTCCAGGATGAAGAAGCCCTGAAATAATTGTGCCCTTTGAAGGTAAAGTTGCAAAGCCTATTGTCCCTAATAGCCAATTCCCAAAATTAAAAAGCCATCC
>CAYWMP010000054.1:0-17121 GCA_964459445.1 uncultured Desulfobacteraceae bacterium | reverse complement strand
AAGTTGCAAAGCCTATTGTCCCTAATAGCCAATTCCCAAAATTAAAAAGCCATCCTATTGAAAGAAATCATTTGACATTTACCCTTTAGAAATACATTTTGCATTTTTACTTACACTTTTGGAATTAAGGCCTATTGGAGTTCTCAATATTTCTACAACATACCCTGATTAATAGGGCTTTAGAGGCTTGATGTGTTTGCCTCTTTATTAAGGTTCCCCGTTCAAAGGTTGAGTTTTTGTCAAACCTTTGAACCCTGAAAATTTTAGGGCGTTGCCCCTAAGCTAAATTTATATGCAGAGGAGCGTAGCTATGTCTGAATTAAATACAAAGAAAATCAAGGAATTTTCCTATGAGCGACCCGCTATAGAAAAAGGATATGCCGATCAAACACTCCACATCAATCTCTCCGATTCACAGATCTCAATCAAGCCCGTCACCGAAGAGATGAAAAATCTATTTATTGGGGGCAAAGGGTTTGATCTGTGGCTATTGTGGAACGCGGTGAAGGGTTCGACCAAATGGGATGACCCCGAAAACGAAGTCTGTATTGCCTGCGGTCCCTTAGGTGGAACGCCCGTCTACCCCGGATCGGGAAAAAGCATTGTCACGTCTATTTCACCGACCACAGGGTCCGTGATCGATTCCAATGTGGGCGGGTATTTTGGTCCATACCTGAAATTCGCTGGATTCGACGCGATGGAGATTCAAGGTAAAGCCGATAAAGAGGTCGTTATCTTTATCGACGGGATCGAGAGCAGAATTGAAATCCTGGAAGTATCAGGGGTGCCTGATGAAGCCCATGAGATTACAAACCGGCTCACCTACCATTTTGGGAAAGGCAAACCCCGCAATATTTCCGTCGTCTCAGCAGGACCGGGCGCCAAGAATACACTCATAGGTTGTCTCAATTTTTCCTGGTATGACAACAAACGCAAGTATGCCCGGATCAAACAGGCCGGCCGCGGCGGCATAGGAACCGTTTTCGCTGATAAAGGCATTAAGGCCATCGTAGCGCGATGGGACACCGTGTCAGCCGGCACCAACAATCCGGCAGACCCTGCTGCTCTCAAGGAGGTCGGGAAGCTCTATTCCCATGAAATCGTTGAACTGGATCCAAAACAGAACGAGATGGCCAGGGTGGGAACAACTCATCTCGTGACCATCATGAATGATTACGACCTGCTGCCGACCAACAACTTCCGCTACGGAAGTCACAACGAGGCTCCCAATATGGGGCAAGAAGTTTACAGGCGAATATTTGACAAGGGTTTTGACGGCTGCTGGATCGGATGCACGGTCGCTTGCTCGCACGGTGTAAAGGACTTTGTACCCGTTTCCGGACCATGCAAAGGTATGAAAGTTTTTGTGGACGGTCCCGAGTATGAAACCATCGCTGGCTGCGGCTCGAATCTCGGGATCTTCGATCCCCACACAGTCACAGAAATAAATTTTTATTGCGATATCTATGGTCTTGATACCATCTCCGTCGGAACGGGCATGGCCTTTGCCATGGAGTGTTTTGAGATGGGTTTGATTAATGAAACCCATACCGGCGGCATGGATCTGTCCTTTGGCAACAGATCAACGGCCCTGGAATTGGTCCATCAGATGGCAAAAGGCGAAGGGTTTGGAAAGATCATCGGTCAGGGCATCCGCAGGATGAAGGTGATCTTTGCCAAGGATTATGGCGCAGACCCGAAAATCATGGCGGATATCGGGATGGAATCAAAGGGGCTCGAATTTTCCGAATATATGACAAAGGAATCTTTGGCCCAACAGGGGGGTTACGGTCTGGCACTTAAGGGCCCGCAGCACGATGAGGCATGGCTCATATTTCTTGATATGGTCCATAATTTTATGCCCACCTTTGAAAAAAAGGCGGAGGCCCTCCACTGGTTCCCGCTATTTCGAACCTGGTTCGGTCTCTGCGGGCTTTGCAAGCTCCCATGGAACGACATTGTGCCCGAAGACAACAAGGATACCCTAGAACCCTCCAAGATCATGAAACATGTGGAATGGTATGCACAATATTTCAGCGCCGTCACCGGTCGCCAGGTTTCTCCTGATGGCCTGATCGCCATGAGCGAGGTGGTCTATAATTTTCAGCGCCTCTTCAATCTAAAGATGGGATTTGGACGTCGCCAACATGACGATATTCCCTACCGTGCGGTCGGTCCCGTCACGGTTGACGAATATGAATCCCGTGCAGAGCGCTACGACACCCAGCTCGTTGAAAAACACGAAGAGGATATTGACGGAAAGAGCACCGATGAAAAGATCGCACTCCTGAGGAAATTCCGCGAAGAAATGTATGAGAATCTCAAGGATTCGGTCTACAAACGAAGAGGATGGACAGAGGAGGGCATCCCAACTATCGAGACGGCCAAACGTCTCGGCATCGATTTTCAAGATGTCCTGGATCTTCTCAAGTCTCAGGGTGTTGATGCGTGATAAAGGTCAATGGAAAGGAATACCCATGGCAAGAGGGAATGACTGTAGCAACTTTGATCGAGGAGCTGCAGGACCCCTACCCCTATGCCGTTGTGCGCATCAATAAAAAACACGTTTCCCAGCCCAAATTCAAGGAAACCCCAATCCCGGATAATGCCGAGGTCTTCCTCATCCCTATGGTGGCCGGGGGATAAATGCCTCTGGATTCGAAATAAAAAACAGATAGAATGATGGTGTCATTCTATGAGTGATCGAAAAATTTTTGGTCATTGGAATTTGTAATTTTGGTATTGTCCTTCGACTTTGCTCAGGATGGTGAGCCGGTCGAACCATTTGAAATTTGAGCATTGTGATTTGGGATTTTAACATTTATGCGGGAACCAATTTCATCCGATTTGAATCAGTTAGGATTACTTTGACGTTTCCTATAAAACGACCCTATTAAACTTGACGCAGCCCGCTTTATTTGATAGTCACAACTTGCCTAAATCAGAGGCAAAAAGACGAGTTAAAAGCTGGAAACACATTTGCTAATGGCATTTCAAGCAGTGTTCAATCAACATCACAGAGAGGGAGGAAACGTATGGCTTACAACGCAGTGAAGATGAAGGACTGGCAGATTTCTGAAGCTGCCGAAAAAAAGATGCCCACACCTGAGGAATGGCGCGACACCCTGAGGCTCCAGAAGGACGAGCTCATGCCCTACGGAAGGCTCGCGAAACTCGACTTCATGAAAATCATGAACCGCCTCGAGAAGAAAAAGGACGGTAAATACATCGAGGTGACGGCTATCACCCCCACGCCCCTGGGCGAAGGAAAGAGTACAACCTCCTGCGGCTTAATGGAAGGCATGGGCAAAATCGGTCTTAATGTGGGCGGTGCCCTGAGACAGCCTTCAGGCGGCCCCACGATGAATATCAAGGGTACGGCTGCCGGCGGTGGTAATTCCCTACTCATCCCCATGACCGAATTTTCCATGGGCCTGACCGGGGACATTAACGACATCATGAACGCCCACAACCTAGCTATGGTCGCCCTAACCGCTCGTATGCAGCATGAGCGCAATTACAACGACGAACAGCTCAGAAGACTCACCAAAATGAAGAGACTCAGTATCGATCCAACCCGAGTGGAGATGGGATGGATTATTGACTACTGTGCTCAGGCCCTGAGAAACATCATCATCGGTATGGGCGGCAGATACGACGGCTTTACGATGCAGTCCAAATTTGGCATCGCCGTTTCATCCGAACTCATGGCCATTCTCTCTATCGTCACCGACCTTGCCGATCTTAGGGAGCGCCTCGGTGAAATCACGGTGGCCTTTGATAAGTCCGGAAACCCTGTCCGGACCAAGGATCTCCAATGTGACGGCGCCATGACGGCCTGGATGCGAAATACTATTAATCCTACCATGATGTGCACGGCCGAGTACCAGCCCTGCATGGTGCACGCCGGCCCCTTTGCCAATATTGCCGTGGGACAATCTTCCATCATCGCCGACCGGATCGGTTTGAAGCTTTTTGATTATCATATAACCGAGAGCGGTTTTGGTGCGGATATCGGATTTGAGAAATTTTGGAACGTCAAATGCCGTTACAGCGGCCTGAAACCCCATGTCTCGGTTCTGACCACCACCATTCGCGCTCTGAAGATGCACGGCGGCGGTCCCAAGGTCGTTGCTGGACTGCCTCTGGATCCCGCCTACACAAAGGAAAATCTCAAGTTTGTGGAGAAGGGGATCCCCAACATGGTCCACCACATCAACACCATCCGTAAGGCCGGCATCAACCCGGTGGTCTGCGTCAATGCCTTCCACACAGACACAAAGAAGGAAATTGCCCTGGTCCGCAAATATGCCGAGAAGGCCGGAGCCAGGTGTGCGGTTTCGACCCATTGGGCCGACGGCGGAGACGGCGCCGTGGAATTTGCAGAGGCCGTGAAAGAGGCCTGCGCAGACAAAAGCAAATTTAAGTTCCTCTATCCCATCAACACGAAATTGAGGGACAGGGTCGCGAAGATCGCGAAGGTGGTTTATGGCGCGAATGGCGTTTCCTGGACCCCCGAAGCCGAGGCAAAGGCCAAGATGCTTGAAAGCGATCCCCAGTACAACGATTATGCGACCATGATGGTCAAAACCCACCTGAGCCTGAGCCACGATCCGGCCCTCAAGGGCACTCCCAAAGGCTGGACATTGCCTATTCGGGATATCTTGATTTATTCAGGCGCCAAGTTCCTCTGCCCCTGCGCAGGAACCATCAGCCTGATGCCGGGGACCAGTTCTAATCCCGCCTTCAGGCGTGTGGACGTAAACACAAAAACAGGCAAGGTCAAAGGTCTGTTCTAGCAAGAGCTTAAACCAAGCTAAATAAAAAAGAGGGCTCATTAATGAGCCCTCTTTTTTTGTGCCCGCTCGCCAGTCGCCAAGCCTCTTCGATCTTTGTCGGTCTTCAATCTTGAACCCACCGAAGGCGGCCAAGCTGCAGGGACTCTTCACGTGATCCCGCCATTATCCTATTACTCAATAAAACTGCGAGTTCTTGGACATTGTCCTAGCTAATTGTGTTTTTCAACTTTTACCGGCACCACTTTGAGCGCCGGCATCCGCGCTTTGGGATCGATGGGAACGGCACTCATCAGGGAGTTGAAATTGGATTCACTGAAGTGAATCGGCGCAAAAAGATAACCGCGCTGCATGCTGGCTTCAAGTTTCAGAGGCAATTTCACCGTTCCGTAAGGACTGGTCATGCGCACGGTGTCATTTTCGGCAAGGCCGGCGGTTTCGGCGTCTTTAGGATTCATATCCAGATACGATGCCGGTCTAAGCTTTGATAGCTTGGTGCTTCGTCGTGACATTTCGCCGGTATTGAAATGCTCCAACAGGCGCCCGGTGATTAAGATATACGGATAATCTTCCGTTGGTTCCATCAGGGTTTCGGGTAAATTAACCGGCAAAAATCGCGCCCGACGGTCCCGGAAACCAAACCCGTCTTCGTAAAGGCGGGGTGTTCCCGGGTGGGAGTCGTCATAACAGGGCCAAAAGAGTCCCGGGGATCCTTTTAGTCGTTGGTGGCTGATTCCGCTGAATTCAGGTGCGGCTCTTCGAATCTCTTCCCAGATTTCTTCGGTTGACGTGTATTGCCAGTCCGCCCTCATGGCATTTGCCATATCCATAAGTATTTGCCAGTCCGGTTTTGCTTGTCCGGGAGGCGGCACGCCTTTGGCGGTATACTGAATCCGTCTGGCGGCGTTGGTGAAGGTGCCGTCTTTTTCCCCTACTGCTGCAGCGGGCAAGACAATGTGAGCGTATTTGGAAGTTTCATTCGGGAAGATGTCTTGCACAATCAATAGATCAAGTTGCTGAAGCATCCAGGTAACAAAATTTGACTGGGGTTCGGATACGGCCGGATTTTCGCCGATGACGTAGAGCGCTCTGATTCTACGTGAGGCAATCTCATGGATCATTTCAGGCGCTGCAAGGCCTCTTTGGGAAGGAACATCAGCTCCCCAGATAGCGCTCACATGAAGACGGGCGGCTTCATCGTCTACTTCCATATGTCCGGCCAGCAAATTGGGGAGCGCACCCATATCACCTGCGCCTTGCACATTGTTCTGGCCCCGCAAAGGCGACAGCCCGGTACCGGGTTTGCCGATGTTGCCGGTCAGCAACGCAAGATTCACCAAAGCAGTAACGTTATCCGTTCCGTGAGCATGCTGGGTCAGGCCCATACCCCAAATGAAAATGGTCTTCTTATCGTGAATCAGCTCGGCGACTTTTTCTAACTCTTCGCGCGTCACGCCAGCTTTTTTACATGCCTTCGCAATATCAAAATCTTCCACCGTCTTGCATACGGCATCGAAACCGATGGTCTGCTTTTCACAGAACTCCCGGTCATGCCATCCTTTTTCAATGATAATTTTCCCCAACGCCTTGATCCAAAAGATGTCCGTGCCGGGTTTGACCTTCAGGTGTACGACTGCATGCTTAACGAGATCTGTTTTACGCGGATCAGCCAAAATAAGGTTAAGGCCGCCCCTCTTGGCGCGCCTTTTCACGCTCATCCAGATCACTGGATGGGTATAGGTCGTGTGGGCGCCGACGACGAAAACCGTTTCCGTGGCATCGTAGTCTTCCAGGAATGTGCTCACCGCTCCATACCCCAATTGTTGTCTCAGGGCTGCTTCGGAGGGGCCGTGGCACAGCCGGGCGCAATTGTCGACGTGGTTGTTGCCGATGACGGCACGCTGGAATTTTTGGGAAAGGTAGGCTTCTTCATTGAGAATTTTCCCGCTGCAGAGCATGCCGACGGCTTGCGGGCCGTATTTTTGGATGATTGCCCTGAAACCCCGGGAGGCTGCGGCAATGGCCGCCTTCCAGGAGACCAGTTCCAGTTTGTCTGCTTTGCGGATATAGGGCCGGGTCAAGCGTTCTGGATGATTCAAGAGCTCGTGAACGGTAAATCCTTTGACACAGGCATATTTAGCGTTCAACTCAGGATTGCGACCCGTCGCACGACATTTAACCGGGCGACCATCTTCATTCAGCGCCAGTTCGAGGTTGCAGCCAACCCCGCAGTAGGGGCATACAATCGGAATGGATGAAGGCATGGTATTTACTCCTTTGCTTTGCCCCGATTGAGGGTAATAATGCTCAATCAGGAGGTCTGTCCTTTGTTGCCCTTTACCAGTTGAAGGATTTGATTCGTGCCTATATTAGGCTAATAGGATAGGATTATGACATATAATTCCTCTATCATTTGTGTGCTGTCCTTTTCAAGATCCAATCAAAACACTCAAGTATTGAAACCTTGGCCCGGTCGGTCGGGTAAGACATAGAAAGCTCTTTTGGTGAATAGTAAATGGCCCGGGAGTTGGATGTCCTCGGGCCGATTTTCATGTTTACATTATGTGCGGATAAATGCGTAGATGCGCCTCAACGGAGCGTCAAAATATGTCTATCGCAAAAATGCCAACGAAAACGGGCAATAAGCCACTGACAGAGAATATTACCGTTTAGTCAATAGGAAGGAGCCATCGGGTTCTTGGATAACCTTTAGGCCGAACATATGAATGGTTTGGTTAAGGGGACGGCCAAAGAGAAAATCCATTTCTCCTACTTCTAATCCGAGCTTTTCTGCAACAAAGGGCCTTAGGTGATGGTCGAATCTCAATATTTCAAGAATCCTTTCAACTGCTTCCTCACCTTTTGTCTCGATATCCTTCACAAGACCCTCAATGACCGAATAGCTGCATCTCTCCTCATGTTCCCCCATCAGCCTCAACAGGACCTCATTGTCGATGAGATCACTGCGTTGAGCCTTTGGGCCTGAAAATACACGCATGAAAGCCCTCGTGTCCCAGCATTTAAGGGCGGCACACTGAGCAGGCCTCTTTTCATAGATCATGCACGCTTTCTCTCTATGATTATAATAAATGCAACCGGCTTGCTCCCCTTCCCTTTCACTGATCTTTATCATTTCATCCTGGATAATTGTAAACCTCTCGTTGACATTATCCTTTACGGCTTCACCCCGTCTGAGGGTGAAGAGATGCGTTTTCGGAATTTTCCCTTTCCGAATGAGCGGAAGATCCTCCCTGTGGAGTGCTGGACTCGCTCCTAGGCAACATTCCCCACAACGGATGCAGTGATCACGAGCAGTGCTCATATTTTCAATTGGTAGTTTTGCTCGAATTGTTAGAACAAAAATAATTTTAGCCAAAAGAACCAGGCTTAGATTCAACGCCCCATAGTGGCGACTGTTTTAAAATCGACCCAGGGCAATAGCGTAGGTCGGGTTGGTTTTTTCAAGTCCTATCTCAAAAAAGAATTCCACCCAACTTCAACGTTCCCGTAGATGGGAGGATTCACGCCTCAGAATCCCTGGCAGAATGTCCCTTTCCCATGAAATGATCTGTTCTATTGAATCCTCCCATCTGCGGGAGCTGCCACCGACGCCTATAGATAGGGCTTGAAAAAACCAACCCGACCGTAGCGAGGATAAAAACCTTGAACTGGAGAACCTGAGTAGTAACGAAAAAAGGACTATTCCCGATCATCAAGAATAGTCCTTTAAAGGTCAGAAATAGGGTCAGCCCTATCCGACCTTAAGGATCAAAGCACCACCGGTATCTCCGGCCGCACACCCGGTCCAGAGAAAATACCCGCCACCTTTTAAGACCGTCTCTTCGATCCCTTCCATGATAATACGCCCGGCAGTAGGACCCTGCGGGTGTCCGTAGATCATCGAGCAACCATAATTGTTAATGGTGTTGGGATCGATGCCGAATTTCTGGCCCAGGTACAGATCATTGACGATGAAGGGGTTATGGGTCTTGATCACCTTTATGTCCTCGATCTTGAGCTCGGCCTTTTCCAGGGCCATCTTTGTTGCCGGGACAGGGGCCGCAGCCATGAATCCCGCCTTTTCCCTCGAAAACCCGTATGAAATTATCTGAATCGGCACATTAGCGTCCGCACTGAGCTCTTTTGCCTTTTCCTCAGTGGTCACCACCACGGCACAGTTTCCATCAGCCGGGTAAGTCTGTGCACCAAAGGAAACAACGCCGTCCGGGATGAGAGGTCGCAGAGCGGCCAGGCCCTCTTTTGTGCTCTTGGTCACGCCTTCATCTTCTTCCACGAGCTTCGTTTTTTTCCGGCCAAGTGAAATCTCCGCCGGAAACATATAGCGCTTTTGAAATGCCCTGTCCTCTGCGAGGGCATCCGTATACTGTTCATATCGCCTGAATGCTAGATCGTCACACTGTTCCTTTGTAATACCGTTTTCTTTGGCCACATTCTCGGCAGTCTCTATCATCCTCAGACCCACGTTCGGATCACTGTTAAAATTATCCATCAACCAGTTCTCCGATATCACCTCGCCGCCCGGCCCTTTGGGATTCGGCCAAATGGTGTGGGGCCCGTTCGATGTCCTGTCGGTCATCAGGGTACAGCAGTTCTGATAGAAACCCGTCTCAACGCCTGACGCAGCCTGATAAATGCTCGTTGTGGATGTGGTGCAGGCCTGGCTTAAGGTCACACCCGGGGTACCTGTCGCTCCCATGAGGGCGGCCGCCCATGTGCTCCCGTAAAATATACTCGGTTGTCCGATGGTAATGCCCAGGATGACATAGTCAAACATCTTGGGATCCCACTTCTTTTCCTCCAGCCATCTTTTGGCGGTTTTCGCCCCGAGTACGATGGAATTCTCATTCGCCAAGCTCCCTTGCCAGCGGCAAAATGGGGATGAGTAATAGCCCTTGTAAGGTATAAACGCTTTTGAAAACATATTCTTATCCCTCCAGTTCCTTTAATGTTATCCGCCCAACTATCACCAATCTGTATACTAAAAACCCGGCAGGTTCAAGTCCATAGGTAGGCGCACAATGCGCTATGCCACGGCCTATCCGTCGCTCCACTTGCCGTATTTTTCCCGCAGGATACGATGGAGAATCTTGCCGTTCGCTGCTCTCGGCATCTCTTCATCTTTGATAAAATCGACCGTCTTGGGGCGTTTGAACCCCGCAATTTTATCCCGGGACCAATCCATGATCTCCTTGCCCAATCCCTCCCCGGGTTCATAATTTTCGTGCAATACCACAACGGCCTTTACCGCCTCGCCCCATTTATCGTCGGGAACGCCGATCACGGCTATGTCCTTAACGGCCTCGTGGGCGCCCACGGCGCTCTCCACCTCGGAGGGATAGACGTTTTCTCCCCCCGTGATAATCATGTTGGCCTTCCGATCCATGAGGCTGCAATAGCCGTCCTCATCCCGCTTTACCATGTCTCCGGCAGAGGACCATCCATTGTCGAAGGCCTCCTTGGTCTTTTCCGGGTCTTTCACATATTCCTTGAAGAGCATGGGTGTACGATAGAAAAGTTCACCCACCTCACCATCCGGCACTTCCTTTCGGTCTTCATCCAAAATCCGGATGCGGTCGGTACCGAAAATTTCCCGCCCGATGGATCCCAGTTTCTTGAACTGATCTTCGGGTCGAAGCAGGGTGACCAAGCCCCCTTCGGTGCTGCCGTAGGCTTCCCAGAGTTCCGCATTCTTGAAGTATTCCATGATGGCCAGTTTCAGATCCTTTCTGGCCGGGGCGGAGGAGATGAGAAGCTGACGAATAGAGGACACGTCAATGTTGTTCTTCACCTCTTCGGGCAGCGCCAGCATCATAATGTAATGGGTGGGTACCAGGGAGGTGAACGTGATTTTATAGGTCTCGATGGTCCTCAAAAGATCTTCCGGATCGAAGCTGACCATATTGTAGATGAATACGGGGGCCGTGACCAGGGTATAGGCGAAGGAATAGAAAATGGAATTGACATGACACATGGGCATGACCAACATGACCTTGTCCGTCGGACGCACGCCCATGTTGATGTCGTTGAGATAATACTGGGCCATGTTGGCTTCATGGGTTCGCACTACTCCCTTTGGCCGACCGGTGGTTCCCGACGTGTACATAACCACCCAGGTGTCTTTGCAATCCACCATGATATCCGGTTCCTCGGGAGAGGATTTTTCCAGTAACTCCTCATAACCGACGTATCCCTCGGGCACGGGGCCGTCTCCCATATAGATATAGGCATCCTCGGGTACCGGGAGCTTGTCCCGAATGCTGTCGATCAAGTCTACGAAGGGGGCCTCCACAATGAAGCCCTTACAATCGGAATGGTTGACGATGAATTCGATTTCAGGAGCCGCCAGCCTGAACATGATGGGGACAGTAATCTGTCCCCCTTTGCCGCAGCTGGCATAGATGTCCATCCACTCGCCACAGTTGAAGGCAATAACGGCATAGGGATCCTTGTAACCCACGCCAAGGTCCTTGAGGCCGTTGGCCAGGCGACAGGACCGTTCATTCCAGGTCTTGAAGTCATATTCCCTGTTTTTGTCCTGCCACCCCAGTTTGTCCGGGTAGTTAATGGCGTTCATCCTCAGGGCCATTCCCATATGCATCCATTGACTGCCTGTCATTTTACTCCCTCCCTCTGCATGTCGTTACAAAAAGTAACATTCTATATGAAAGCGTGTTTGATTATGCGGGGGCTCGGGGAGATTGCTGAGTCCCCGCATAGTTGGAAAAGGTTAAACTTGCGCGACAAAACTATTTCGCGATTGGCATTTATTCGCCTTCGCCAGAATACCCTGTAGCTTGTTACAGGGATGATCGGCCGTTGCCAAAGGCTATGGCCCGACTGAAGATGGCGTGGCGAACCGCGCCGTAGCTCAACGAGCGCCCGTCCCGCGGGAGCTCTCGCTCTCCATCGCTATGAGGGCGGCCCCTATGGCTCCCGTCAACTGCGGGTGTTCCGGCACCAGGATTCCATATCCCGTGATTTCTTCCACCATGCTGACCAGATAGGGATTATGCTCCACCACGCCCCCGGTCATGACTACCCGATCCGTCAGGGAGTCCATCTCCAGGATCCGCTTGATCACCGAATAGAAGAGTCCTTTTACGATGTCCGGTACTTTTTTGCCTCCCCTGATTTTTTCCAGGACTTCCGTGGCCGAGAACACGGTGCAGAAACTGCCCAGTTCCACCATCTCCTGCGACTGACGGGCCAGGGCGTCCATCTCCTCTAAAGGGATATCAAGCCTCATGGACATCTCTTCAAGGAAGGCGCCCGTACCCGCAGCGCACTTTCGATTCATCTTAAAACTGGAGCGTCTTCCCTTTTCATCCAACTTAATAACCTTGTTGTCCTGGCCGCCTATATCAATGATGGTCATGGCAATGGTGTAATAGTGATAACACCCCTTGGCGTGGCACCCGATTTCAGTCCTTGCTTCATCGCTGAAAGGGACATTCTTCCGGCCATAGCCGGTCGAGAAACACCGGACAATATCCTTTCGAGAGGCGCCGGCCATGTCCAGAGAGGATTCGAGGCATGATTCCGCCGTCTGGCCGAAATCGGTCCCCGATTTCTTCACAGCGTGCCCGAGCAGCTTTTTCGACTCATCAAGAACCGCTACTTTCGTGCGGGAAGCTCCCACATCCACGCCAATGTATAGCTTGGAGCTCACAACCCTATGATTCCCTTATGCTTACCTTTCTTCCAACTGCTCGATGAATGCCTCTATATTGGTCTTGGCCTGTTCTTCGGAATAACATCGCAGATCATTGAGATCGCCGTGTATGGTGAGCGCCGGGATACCCAAATTTTCACTCATCCTTTCAGGCATGCCGTAGCGGTTGTTGGAGTTATTTGGACAGGTCTTGGCGTCATGAAAGATGATGCCGTCGAAATTGAATAGATCATGGCAGTCTTTGATATACTGCTCCTTGTAGGGTTCATCTCTCACAATAAAAAGTTCCGTATAGGCCAGGCCCATGCTTTCAAAGGGTTCTTTTGGATCTAGCTGATCGAAAATCCAACTGTTGCAGTAGGTTGATGCCACCACACAGCTCTTCAGGGAAGCGAATTGCTCGGACAGCGGCCTGAGCTTGCCCCAAATAGGCATGCCTTCCCAGTAGAGTCGATGGGCCTCTCCCTCCACCGCTCCGATTCCCTCTTGAACCCTATCCTTCAACTCCTTTAGGAGCAGATCATAGTAATCAACCGCCGCCTTGGTGCCCCTTGCCACAACAGCGGGGCCCATATGGATCGTGGCGTCAAAAAAGGTCCAGGGAGAAGGGAGGGCCGAAGCGGTCTCAAGACATGCCCTCCAAAGGACGGAATTTTGTCTCGAAAACTCTATCGCCTCTCTAAAGTGGTCTATATCGAACTTCTCACCGGATACCTCCTCAAGCTGAGGGATGAGGTCTTCAATCTGCTTTCCGATGTCCTGGACCTGATATTTTCGAATCTCGCCAATGTCCCTGTGGGTATGGACACCGACGAGGGGCATGTTCAACTCCCTCGCGTACCAGGCAAACCAGTCCTGGACGTCGCGACATTGATTGGTATTGAAAACCAAAACATCAGGCCTAGGGACCGAATCGATATTGTAGACCTTTTGGAGCGGGGTCTTTTTTTGAAGAAAGGACCCGACGTCACTGGTGAGATAGGAGCATATGTCCGGGGAATAACCCATAGCATTGGCATAGGGGATTAATTCCGTGGCCATTCGGGAAGCCCCCAACATGGCCCCGTGGTTTTCAGGAAAATACACCAGAAAACCCATGCCTCTCAGAAGCTCGGCAGGCCCAACACTCGTGCACCAGGCGATTTTCTTTGAACCGGTCTTCGATGCCTCGTCCAGCTCGTAGAAATGATCCGCCATGATCTTTTTTAGGGTTTTGCCGGCCGCAAAATTCTTTCTCTTGGCTATATTTTCTTCTACTGCCATTCTTTCCTCATTGGGCTATAGTTGAGCTATTAAGTGGATGCTGAAAAATGCTTATCCCGCTGCAAGCGGGATGAAATCTTGAGGAATGAGACGTACAAGCCAAGCGGCAAAAGGTTCAAGGCGCAAGGCTTAAGAAAAACCAAAGAAGTCCAGTCTTATATTCTTACCTTGTGCCCTGCGCCCTTTGCCCTATGCCTTTTGTTCACGTCGCAGTGACGCGGGATGAGGGTAACGCTGCCCTTCGGCTTTGCTCAGGGCCGTGAGTCCTTCGACCTTGCTCAGGACCGTGAGCTTGTCGAACGGCATGTCGAACGGCAGATGAGCGTTTCTCATCAGCCTGCTAGGGCTTTGGCCACCATCTCCGTAACATCCATGATCTTGATCTTGCCTCTTTCATCCTTGGGTATGGCCTTGGCACCCTTCCTCAGATTATCCTTACAGGCGGCGCATCCCGAAACAATGATATTGGCCCCCACTGCCAAGGCATCGCGAACCCTTTCGGCTGCCATATCAACGGCCAAATCGGGCTCATTGGCCAAAACGCCCCCGCCGGCGCCGCAGCAGCGGGCCTGAAGCCTGTTTCTGGCCATCTCGACGTATTCGAGCCCCGGTATCTGTTCAAGGATATTTCTTGGTTCATCAAAAATCTGGAAAACCCGGCCCAGATCGCAGGGATCGTGGTAGGTTACCTTCTTTCCCAGGTCACCACCCAATTCGATTTTTCCATCGTTAAGCAGCTTCTCCAGGTATTGAATGGAATGATAGACACCCACACCCAGGTCGCCGATTTCTGCATAGATCTTTTTGAAGGCCTTGTAACAGCCTGCGCAGGGGGTTACCAATTCCTTGGCGCCGGTCGCCCTGATTCTTTCGATGAGTTGCTCGGCGTGTGATTTAAATCCATCGGACCCCATCAAATAGAGAGGAAGGCCGCAGCATCCCTCATCGGCACCCATCGTCGTATAATCCACTTGGGCGGCCTCCAGGGGCTTGATCAAGCTGGGGACCATTTTCATATCCAGGTAGCTCGGTACGCAGCCCATGAATAGCAGGATATCGGCCTTGTCCTTAAGCTCGCCCTTCTTGGCCTTTTCCCTGAGGGCCGGAGGATAGATGTCGGTCCTGTCCTCCTTTGCGCTCGCATAGACATTGCCCGCCTTTAAAATATTATCCCGCACACCCAGGACCGGCGTGGGGACAAAGCCCAACCTGTATAGTTTTTTGCGGACACCTTCTACGATTTCGTCGACTTTGATACGAGCGGGACAAAAATAGGTGCAGGCCTGGCAGGTCGTGCAGCTATAAAAGGCCTCGGAGAGTTCCTTTGTGGGTTCGACGGTGTTGTTCATAAAATAATAGGCCAGGGCATTCCTCCCACGGGCATTTCTCGATTCCCTGTGGGTTGCACTGAAAGTGGGGCACCCCAGACGACAAAACCCGCAGTGGATGCAGGCGAGGACCTCATTGTCCACATCGACGCCGTAGGAGTTGACCCCTTCCGGGTTGTCTATGAGCGGTTGAAAGGCAAAATAATCGTATATGTCCGCCTTCTTCTCCGTTCTCTCAAGTCCCATTTTCCCGGGGTTTAAGATATTCTCAGGGTCCAGGGACTGTTTGATACTTCTCATCACCTCCATGGCAGGGCCAAGTTCTTGCTCGATGTGAGGCGCTCGGGTGATCCCTGTGCCGTGCTCGGCACTGAGAGTCCCCTTCATTTCCATGGCCGTTTCCACCAAATCTTCCACAGCCATCTTGAGCCGATCCCATTCATCTCGACTCCTCACGTCCGCAACAAAGGTCGTATGAACATTGCCATCACCCACATGTCCGAAGGTGCTGATGACGATATTGTGTTTTTCCGAAATCGCCTGGGCGCGGCGGATCGTCTCAGGGAGTTTGGATGGGGGCACACCGAAGTCCTCTGCAATGGGAATGAGCCGGTTTCCAGGTTTGATCCTGGAGAGGGTCGGGACCAGCTTGCCCCTTGCGGCCATCAGTTCTTCTCTTCTCTTTGGATCGTCGGTCCATTCAAATTCCTGTACATGGAATTTCTTGCAGATCTCTTCGATCCTGTTCATATCCCGGAGCACGACCTCTTTGGCGCCATCCGCCTCCATGATAAGAAGGGCCTCTATCTTGCTCACGTCCTTTCCAAGGGCCTCTTCAACCACCTTTAAACTGAACCTATCCAGGACCTCGCACCCGGCCAGCTTTATGCCCGATGTGGTCACCTCTGTGACCGCATCTCCTGCCGCGTTAAGGTCCCCAAAAATGGCCAGGGCCAAAGCGCCATACTCGGGTTTTGGCTCAAGTTTGACAATAACCTCGGTGATAACCCCCAGCGTGCCCTCGGCGGCACAAAAGAGATGCGTCAAATCGTAACCCAGCGAGCTCTTTGGGACCGTGGTGCCTGTTTCTATGACCGTCCCATCCGCCAAAACGACCTTCAGACCTTTGATGTAATCCCGGGTTGTTCCGTACTTGACTGCCCTGTGACCGCTGGCATTGGTGGACACCATGCCCCCGACGGTCGCAATAGCCTCACTGCCGGGGTTTGGGGGAAACATGAGGTTGTCTTTGGCCAGAGTGTTGTTCAGGGGCATGCATTGGACGCCAGGTTCAAGGCGGGCGTAGAAATCCTTCCGATTGATCTCCAGGATATTGTTCATCAGGTGCAAGTCCAGCAACAAACCCCCTCTGACGGGCAGGACCGCGCCGGTAACGCAACTGCCGGTTCCTCGCGGCGTCACGGGGATCTTATCCCGATGGGCTAATTTCATGATGGCCGAAATCTGCTCCGTGGTCTTGGGAAAAACCACAGCGTCCGCCACCCCCTGATGAACGGACATATCCCGTGAATAGCAAAGGCACTCTACGGGATCGTCAAACACATGTTCCGAGCCCACAATTTCGGCTATTTCATCAATAATACTCATAGGTTAAACCCTTTCAAAGGTAAATAATTACAGGTTTTATTAAGCTCAAACCTGGATATCAGTGGCTATTATTTAGCTACAAAGTAACTATATGAGATGGGGCCGCGCATTGTCAAGTGCTAATGGAGATCCGAGGAGATGCATGAGTTTCTATTTTACCTGAAGAATATCAATACTTTAACATCTTGACTGGCTGGTGTGCAAATCATTATCCCGATGCAGCGATAGCCTGGGTTTCAGGTGATGAATCCATCGTCACTAACTAATTCATGCTCCTCCAAGGTATTTAGCCGCTTTCAGGCTATCCCTGATCACCAGCGGGGTATTAGCTCCTTACACCGCGATTCTTTGACTAAACGAGTCAAACAAATCTGACAAGCGTTGACAAACCAAAGGTGTTCTGAGTGTTCAGTGTTCAGCGCCGCCTCTGGCC
>CAYWMP010000053.1:24591-31710 GCA_964459445.1 uncultured Desulfobacteraceae bacterium | reverse complement strand
TCAGGGCATAAATAAGAATATCGCCGAGTTCCTCCTTTACTTTCTCACGCCCCGCGGCATCGTTCTTTATCGCTTCAACAGCCTCTGCATCTTTCCATTGAAAGACCTCCAACAGTTCAGCAGCTTCAAGGGAAAGGGAGATAGCCAGATCCTTCGGGTTGTGATATTGAGCCCAATCCCTCTCTTCTCGAAATTCAATCACCTTTTTTTGTAGTTCTGTAAGGTCCATGCCAAAGACGTTTTAAAGGGGTGGGGCTATGTTTTTCTACTCCCTGGTAAAACAATAAACAAACATGAATTTAAATATTTGTGGTCGTGCCCTTTTTACTTTTTAACTAGGGGTCCCCTTTTTAAGGTCGGCATTCTGCTTCTACAGGCGTTACGCCGAGTTAACCAACTTGGTTGCGGGGGTACCGGCATTCATCCTTTCTGACCCTCCACGATGGCGATTTCATCCGGTGTGAGGTCGTAAAGCTGGTAGACAATCTGGTCTATTTGTGATTCCTGTTGCGAGACATTCGCATCCTCATCCTTCTTCTTCAGCGACAGTATTTCATCTGCTAACGCAACAAGGGGTTGCTGATCGTTTGTGTTCGCCAACTTCGGCAAGGGAAATGGTTCCAGGTACTTAGTCTTGAAGGTGAAAAATCCCCCCCGCAAAACATAGCCAGTGGAATTAAGGAAGAACCACATCAGAGAAGAGTTCAAAATGGCCAGCCAAAACTTGTAGTCTTCAGCGATAGTGCTGTTCTTCACCAGACTCTAACACTTGGTGTTATGGTAGAGGTTATCGGTATCCAGAGTCATATTTGTGCCAAGAGAGATTTCAGGTGTGATGATCTTTGTCTGCTCAAACATGGACATTTGCCTCGAACGATGCAAACTATACCAATACGTTGGGTTGGTCTTATACTTAATCTTCTTCTGAGTTAGTTGCGGCTGAAAGGGTTTCAGGTAGGCATATGCAAGCGGGTATCTAGCCTTGAAGACATCTTCTGGAATAGGATGGGTTTTGCCATCATTTTCGTAATGAGGATACAACACGTGATGGGATGTCTTAAGGGGGCGATATCTCTTGACATCATCTCCCTTGAGTAAGGGTTTCATCAACTGACCTTCAAGTTCAACGTTAGAAGCTGTCTGCTCAGAGTAACCCACAAAGATGTCGCCAGTGATACACCCTTTGAGAAGGTAAATCTTGTCCCCAATCGAAACGACACCTTGGCTTATGCCTTTGAAGACACTCTTAACTGTCAATGGTTGTCGAGCCAGTTTGTCTAGCAGATCAGAAATACAAGTGGACCCCGCCGCGCCTGTTAACACCCATGCTTTTGTAGACAGTCTTGAAGAAGTGATCTGAACGGAATCGGCAATGGACCTGGAGACCAACCATCGTTTAAGCGAGTAGATATCGGCTATGTTTTCTGGCACCTCGGCATATGTTAACTTATCAACCGGTGATTTGGAGAACCAGACAAGGGATGAATAGGTGGAGGCGGTGAAAACCTGCAAGGCATCCAAGGAAATCACTCGTAATGCATGCTTGCCGTCTGAAGCAATACTTCGGAGTCCTTTCCCAAAATCACTATTTGTCCATTTAAGAGGCATGATGTAATTCACAATGCCCTTGGGATTCAAGAAGGCGAGCCCGGCTTCGAGAAATAGACAGTAGAGATCAAAACGGCCAGTGGCGGAGCGAAAAGCCCTCTTGTACTCCAATGCCAGTTGTGGCGTACTGTTCGTTATGCCTTGAATTCTGAGGTATGGCGGATTGCCTATGACAATATCGAAGCCCCCAGGGATTCCGTACATCCACTCCGGATCAAAGAACTGCGCGGAAACGTTCTGATCATACGGGTCCCATGCGGCGAGCCGGTGAGAGGCCTCACCGCTCATGCCGCGACCAGCAAGTATGCCAGCTATTTCTTTGCGAATCTCAGCATCGCTCTGCTGCAAGGCGAGCTTATCCCGCCTGCGCTGGGCGGCGAAATGTTTGTGACGCACAGCTGCCAGATCCCTCTCCAGTTTAGGCAGGCGGCGATCAGTCAGTAGCAATTGACCCGTCCCTCGGTCCAAGGAAACAAGTGTATTGGCGGCAACGAATTTGGTCTCCAGGTTCGGCAGCGGGCTGACGCCACAATTCTGGGCCTTGTTCTTGTTGGTGCGTTGGTCACAGATAAGCGAGACGAAGAAGCGCAGTTTCGAGATCTGGATGGCGATGGGCTGGATGTCCACGCCGTGGATGCAGTTCTCAATCAGATAAAGCTTGCGCCCGTAATCAAGATCATTCGTCTCAAAGTCTTTCTCAATAGCGCTGACAGCAATCTCACGCGCTGACACATCCGAGATCTGTTCAGCCTTCGTGATTTGCTTCTGCTTCCAGCGTTCATTTTGTGGATCGAGCTTGCCGAGGATGAACACGAGCTTGTGCAGAATGCCCATCGGGAATGCGCCGGAACCGCAGGCGGGGTCGAGGATCTTGCACGTGTCAATGGCGTCGATGAGGGCTTCGACCTCCTCTTCATCGAAGGGATGGACTTTCTCTGTGTAGGCAAAGACTTCCCGCAACAGGTTTTGGAGTTCCTTCATCTTCGAGAGCTTCGGCACCTTAGCCTTCAATTGGCCTTCCAGGCACGCGATCAGCGATTCGTCTACCATGTAGTTGACGATCTCGCGGGGCGTGTAGAAAGATCCGGTCTGTTTGCGGGCGGTGGTGCCGGTTTCGGGGTTGTAACTGGCCAGGAGATTCTCAAAAACCTTTCCGAGCAGTTCGGGGTCGAGGGCAATTTCCTCTTCGATCGGTGTGTTCTCGGTAACGGTGAACTTGTAGCTGTCCAGCAGGTTGATCAGGCCCCGGACCTTCTCCTTCTTTTTCTTCTTGTCGCCGTAAGCATCGCTGAGGTCGAGGGTCTGATAATCGGAGAAGAAAAGAAAGTTGGGGACTTTGGGTTGCTTCCGTGCATTGCGGGTAAAACCATCAACGTAGATGACCTTGCCGGAGTCATCTTCTTTATCAAGGCAGTCGAAAAGTCCACCATTCAGGAATGGAATACCGGAAAACAGGTTGACCGCTTCTTCTTCGGTAATGGCGAACAGCTTCTGATAGCGGTACAAGTTCTTGACGCCATACTCGTCCTTTCGCTCGTGGAAGGAGCCGTCACTTGTGAATTTCCGGTTTTCTCGGCCGCCGGTATTCATGCGTTGATTGAGTGTGCCGAAGAACAGATTTTGAAGAATGGCCCGGTAGAATGTGCTGTCGTCATCTTTCAGAGACTTGAGGGCGGTAGCTAGTTTGCGTTCGCTGAATAGTTCAGCTGGTATCAGGCCCTTTTCCTTGAGAAACCAGCAGAAGATCAACCGCGTGAGTAACCGAATGACGTTGGTCGCGTTCCGTGTGGTCGCGTCCTTCTCAACATCAGCGGGGAATTCCGCATGATCCAGTGCCCAAAAGTACCAGTCCGCAAGCTCCCGGTAGAACTTCTTATTCAGTTCGTTGGTGTCGAGCGTGGTACGCCATGCCTCGTGAAGCTGCTTGAAATCCCGGCACTCGTGCTTCGCCATCAGCGTATGGAATGAGAGGTCATGCAGGATTTCGATGTGTGCGCGATGCGGATCCTGATGGCGGATGTCTTTGATCAACTTGACCTTTTCCAACACATCGCGGCTTTGATCTTTTTTGTGCAGCCGTCGGTCAATGATCGAAAACGTCAGCGCGCCGTTGTGACGCATGAGCAGCACGGCGGGCATGTCGAACATCAGATTAATCTCACGCGTGATGTCTGCGAGCTGGGTGCGTGTGTAATGGTTCTTCTTCAGGTCGAGGGCGAAGAACAGATAGGACTGGTAGTTTCTGTGATCATAACCGGAATCAAATAGCGCACCCTGCGCACCTCGTCATCCGTAATCTGAAACAGGAATTCGACTAACTTCCAGCGCTCGAACAGGGCCTTGTCCTTGCGGAATTTCCGGTCACGCTTGTCGAATTCGGAAAGAAAGGCGTCCGGTGTATTGCCAAGATCGAGGGTCTTCTCACTCTGGTAATCCAGGCTGTTGAGTAGACCAATGGACACGGGGCGCAGGTCGGAACCGGAAAAGGCCCGAAGCGCTGTTTCGATCTGTTTTCTTGTGTCTGTGTTCATGGTTGTAACTGTGTTTTCAGTTCCATTTTTATCCTTCCACTATTCCTGCATAGCCTTCAGCAAATGTTTCCCCGCATCGGTCAGCCGGTATTTCTGGAGGCGGCTTCTGGGTTTGTCGGGGATGGTCATTTCGATCAAGCCCAGCTTAACGCCGACTTGCTGGTAGTTTTCTCGAAAGTGTTTTTCATCCCTAAGCCTCAGTTTTTCCTGGATTTCTCCTCGTGTCATTTCACCGGCCATGATTGAAAGCATCTTTCTGACTTCGGGGGTAACTTCGGGGCTGACTTCGGGGGTAACTTCGGGGGTAACTTCGGGGCTGACTTCACCCGTAACTTGAATAGTGGCCTCTCCTTTCGTTTCAATCCTCCCAAATTCCGGTACTTTCACGACAATTCTGAACACATCTCCCTCAATCATCTCGGGGTCAGCGTCGCCATAGGATTTGCCGTATCTCATCATCTTACGCATACCGGAACCCAGTTCGTCCGCCCGGTGGATCTCCCGGAAAAAAGCCCCGATGACGGGATTCTTTGGAAAAGGCGTGAATGTGTCCGGATTCAGTACGCCGAAGCCGTGGGGTTTATTGCTGTTTTCGGTGCGCACTTGTCCGTATTCAATGATCAGCTTGGCCGGGAAGGCATTGCGGTACTCCCGGTGAATTAAAATGTTGGACGCCACTTCGCGGAAAATGGTATCTCGGATACTGATGCGCTCAATGCCCTCCAGATAGAATGGGTCGGGCAGATGCTTCTGGATAAATGCGATGATGCGCTCGTAACTTTCAATCAGGTTGGTCCTAACGAGGTCCCGGTCATCATAACGATCCAGGTTGACTTTGCGCAGAATAAGGTCGGTGCGGTGATGGGGAACAGCGGATAAAATCACGCTGTCCTTGCCCAGCAGAAGTATACCTGCCAAGGTGACACCGCTTTTGCCCGTTTCAGGGTCAGTCTGGTAGAGCTGGGCGCTCTTGATCAGCTCCACATCGTCCATGCCAAGCCATGGATGTCCGTCCCGCCAGACGCCTGCAAGCTTCCGACATTTGTCAATCAGATCGTTTCGCAAATCTTTCAGCGTGACATACTGATAAATCTTGTTTTCCGAATAGGTGGTCTGTTTCCGGTGGTAAAGCTCAGCAACCAGTCGGGTGTGATCGGTGATATCGAGATCGCCGTCTTCATTGCGATCATAGATTCGCCCATTACAGCGGTGGACCTGGGAGCTCTCCGGCACATAAATGCGCAGGATCATCTTTCCTTCTACCTCAACCTCATCGTTTGACAAATAGGCAGGAGGATGGAGTTTCTGTGGATTGTTTATGGCCGTTACAAAGTCTTTTTTAATCTGCTCAACACAGTCGGGATCAACACCCGTCATTTCACCGGTATCACTAACCCCAAGCAACAGGGTTCCGCCGTGACGGTTGAGGAACGCGCAGACAGTCTTATATACATCCAGGTTAAGGGTGCGCCGACATTCCTTGAATTCAACGGAAATGCCTTCACCCTGTTTTATCAGAGCTTTGAGATCAGCCATCAGTTTCCCCTGATTTAATTACAAGCCAGGTGATGAGTTCGAAATCAGATGACTCCGTAGCCTGCTCCCGTTTGTCGGGGATCACAAAATCGCGGCCGGACTGCAGCCCGGCTGCCGCCCGTTTCTGGAACGTGCGGACGATAGCGTTGACAGCCTTGGCCAGTAAATCGCCGTACTTCTCCATCTTCGCTCCATTTTCCGTCTCCCGATCAAACAGGTCGCAGAGCGCCTGATAGGGCACGGCCTTCCCGACACTGAGCTTCTGGAACATTGAAAGGGTATTCTTTGCTTGAGTAAAGGTGAAGCGGACGGTGCCATCATAGCGGATATAGAGCAGGTAATACCGCCCCAACGGATTAACGTTGGAGGAGCGTTTCTCCTGCGGCGGATTTTTGTGCCGCAAACAGAATATCACACCGGGCTTCACGATCTCGTGCCAGTTCTTGTCAAACAATGTCGCGCCCTTCATTTCATCAAGCGTCGGTGTCACAGCATAGAGGCCCAGCGGGGCTTCCTCCAGTTGTTTGCGGTTGCTGCTCAGAAAATTCATAAGCTCAACCCGGAAATCGTCGAGCGTGAATTCACTGAGTGAAACGTTGTCATCCATCTCCTCCAGATCGATCACCTCGTCTCTGAGCCGGATGAGCTGCTTCTCACGATAGGTCAGTTCTTCAGCAACCAAGGCTTCGAGTTGATCGGGATCGAGAAGGTTGTCCGCACCGCTGGCAGCAAGGTCCACCATCGCCATCCGCGCTTCGACGCGGTCTTTGAGGTTGATATATTTGTTCAGGTCGTCAGTGGGCCAGAAGTTGACGAGTTGAATTTGCCTGTTGGTGCTGCCAAGGCGGTCGATTCTGCCGAAGCGCTGGATGATCCGCACCGGGTTCCAGTGGATGTCATAGTTGATGAGGTAATCGCAGTCCTGGAGATTCTGGCCTTCGGAGATGCAGTCGGTGGCGATGAGGATGTCGATCTCGCCCTCCTGATGCATGTTCGACATCTTCTCACGGAGCTTGGAGCGGGGTGAGAAGTTGGTCAGGATGGAGATGAAATCGGTCTGGCGGGTATAGCCGACCTGCTTGAAAGTGGTCCGGTTATCGCCCGTGCCGGTAACCAGCGCGCAGTGCAGACCCATCTCCTTAAACACCCAGTGCTTCAAGTTTGCAAAGAGGTATTGGGCGGTGTCGGAAAAGGCCGTGAACACTAACACTTTTCGATTGTCATCGTTAAGTGGGTTGTTGATTTTGTCCTGGATCAGACGTTTCAACTCCTGAAGCTTGGCATCTCGGTCCGCTGTGACGGCCGCAGCTTTCTCATGGATGGCAATTAGCTGCATGCGGTCCTTCCTGAGGTCTTTTTTCCATTCCTTGCGTTTAAGGTGCTCCAGCTTGATCGGGAGCTTCTTGCCTACCATCAGACGTTCCAGCAGCTCCGCCTCTTCTTC
>CAYWMP010000053.1:23284-24581 GCA_964459445.1 uncultured Desulfobacteraceae bacterium | reverse complement strand
CTCGAAGCTGTGCACGGAGCTTTCGAGTCGCTTCAGGTAGTTTGTACGCATCATGCCAATCAGAAAGGACTCACGGCTTTTCTGGTCGTTGAAAAGAATCAGCTGCTCGCCGTCCTTTATGTAACGGTTTACATGGTCGTCTTCCAGATAAGCCGACGGATTGAAGATGGTCAGCTTGTATTCAGAGATAGCCGCATGAAGATCATCATAGGACGGAAAGTATCCCTTGATGTCTGTAGCCGGATGCAGGGCTATCGGTTTGAGCCTTTTGGGGAATTCGCCCATACGCCTGGTCCCGTAATAGCTGATGATGTGGCGACGGGACCTTGCTATCGTGAGTTCGTCAAGCAGCTTGAAGAATGTGGAATCCAAGGCGTCGAGCAGGCGGCTGACCTTACGTTTAGGGTTCTTCTTCGGGTCCGCCCATTGGGTGAAATGGGTCTGCGCATTCTTCATCGCCTGGGCAATGCTGTAGATGCCCAGCGACTCGTGGAAGGCCCTGTCCTGATCCTGTGTGATCAGCAGGAACTGGTTTCGTAAATCCTTGAGGCTGTTGTTCACCGGGGTTGCCGAGAGCAGCAGCACTCTGGTATCCACGCCCGTCTGAAGAACCCTTTCCATCAGAAACTCGTAACGCGTAATCTTGCGAGTGCCGTCCTCCTGAGCTTTTCCCCGTGCGTTATTACGGAAGTTGTGAGACTCATCAATGACCACGAGATCATAATTGCCCCAATTGTGAGTTTCATAAGCATCCCGCCCCAAATCGGTGTGTGCCAGCACAGTGAACGCAAATCGATCCCTGAGGAGGGGATTGCGTGTATCGTTTTCGCGGTAGACCTTCCAGTTATCCTCCAGCCTTTTGGGGCAGAGTACGAGCACGCGACCGTTGAGAAGTTCAAAGTACTTGATGACCGCCAAAGCTTCGAACGTTTTTCCCAAGCCAACACTGTCTGCTATTATGCAACCGTGATGCTTCAAGATCTTGTTGATCGTTCCCTTTACGCCGTCCTTTTGGAATTCATAGAGCATGTCCCATACGTCGGATTCGAAGAAGCCGGTCCTCTCGTCGAGGAGGCCGCCACGTTCTGCCTCCGACAAATAATTCTCAAAGATGTGGAAGAGCGTCTTGAAGTAAACGAACTCCGGCGAATGATTTTCATATAGCTGTGCGAGGTAGTTCAGGACCTCAGCCTTGACGTCTTTAACGAGGTCTTTGTCGTTCCAAACCTCGTCGAACCAATTCTTCAGGTCTTTTCGATCTCTGGTGCTGTCAACTTCCAGATTAAGCTCGATGTTG
>CAYWMP010000053.1:0-23272 GCA_964459445.1 uncultured Desulfobacteraceae bacterium | reverse complement strand
AATGGCTTCTTGAACGCCATTGTTGTCCATGTGGTACATCTTGCCGTGAAGGAAGCCCGGCTTGATAATCGATCTGACATCAGCTTTACCTTTCAACCAATCTGAACATTCCTTAGCGGCTCGTTTCTGCTCAAGGCGGTTGGATAGCAAAAGGGCGTCGTTCTCAATCCTGAAGGTCTTTTTCTCTGTTTTGTCAGGGTCAAGTGATTGGATGAATTGTGGTTCTCCGAACAGGAACCGAAGATGATTGATCTGGTTGAGTTGGTCCTTGAGGGCGGCATAAGCGTAAATGGTGAAATAAGCGGAGACGAATGAGAGATCTGGGCCTTGGAGGATCTTCCCTTTGAGAAATTCACCAATTGATCCACGATGGTGGTTGTCCCAGATGCCAGATGTTTTTAAACTGGTTGATGTCATGCGCGGCATCTCCTCTGATTCTCGCCCCTGATCATTACTGGCATTTCTCGATTTTGCCCATCCTCTTAAAAATGGACGTTGGTTCCAAAACAATATGTGCCTTTGACATTGTCATCTGACAGTAACGTAAACAAAACCCCGCTCTCGATTTGAGATACGGGGCTCATTTGCTTTACTTGGCCATTAAAGACCCTTTCGGCACGCTGGAGGCGTACAAGCACGCCAAAGGCGTGCAAGTATCATACTTATTTAATATACTTCATTTTCCTTAATTTAACCCAACCTTTATTAAATAAAATACATGAAATGTCAAGAGGGAACCCAAACCCAGTGGAATGCCTTTCGGGCCTTCTCACCGGGAGTTAGTGGCCTGCCGCGCCACAGCTTCTTAGCGAAGGCGGGTCAGTTGTCAGACGTCATTTATGGGGAACAAATCAATTTGTTACGCATAGATAGCACTAGGTGAAAGCCTGCAATATGAGACAGGGTTCAACCAATTTCAAAGCCGAGCCGTTCGCGCTTTTGTTAGACAGTTGCCGGAGAACAAAAAATTAAAGTCTTTGTATGTTCCCAAAGAACGTTTCAAGGAGTTAATGCGGCGATATTATCATAATTATTAGTACTCTAACTTCATGGTCAATCCATCTTTTTCCCCGTTACTTTCGTGCCCCAATCATCTTTACCGGACATGCTCTTACCATCATTTGACAAGATCATGGTATGTGTCCAATTATCACTCCAGGAAAAAACAAATTTTCTCTTATTTGTATCAGAAACACGCCAAGAACCCGTCAATTTATCCAATTTACAAGTGCCGTCTGCAAAAATCCTGTTGGTACGATCTGGAACAAATATGGAAGCAACCGACCAATGCCAAGAGCCCACAAAATTGGGTATCTCAGGCTTTTTCAGAGCCAATGCCTCTTTCATGTATTTCTCTCGCTCAGGAAAAAGGCTGAAAAGTCTCATATACATTTTCAACGCTAAGTCTTGTTTACCCTGGGAGAGAGCCATTTTTGCTTGATTCTCATATGCAGAGGCGGCTCGATCGATTAACTCTTGAGCTTGTGTATTGTTTGGATCATCACGGAGTACTTTTCGGCTGATCTCAATCGTATTGTCGTCGGCAGGATCCGCGTAACGGCCGGAATAGAACGCATCCCACGCACTGCTTATAAGAATGTTTTCTGAAACAGGACTGGTGCTATTGATAATGCTCGGTTGAATTTGTGCATTAAAATATAAATCTCCTCTTAGAGATGAGGACTCCCATGGGACTTGTTTATCATTGGTTTCATTCATAACGTCGTTTCGTACTTTTTTAAGGACATCCTCTATTTTTAACCTTGGAGAAACCATATGTTTTAGTAAATATTTTGTGTAAATTCCGTTTCTACCTGCTCCATCTGCCGCGACAGATCCGGGGGCTGTAGCATAAGCAATAAGACTCCCTTTGGGGGCGTCCATGCGGGCCAGTCCTTGACTGCTTGTACGAAAACTACGGGCAAAAGGATTATCTCTGCAAGCATCAAGGATAACAATGTTTAAATCATTTCCAGCATCTTCCATTTTACCAAGTACCCGCCCCGCATCCACGCTCTCAAATTTTACATCCGATTCCGATTCAATCTTAGCGTCAACAGGGACAAGATAATTTCGTCCGTTCACTTGTATCCCGTGCCCAGCAAAATAAAACAGTCCCACCCCACCTTTTCGCAATCGTTTTCCAAAATCACGGATTGCCTTTTCCATAACCCTGTGACTAGCATTCTTCTCATGTATGACCTCAAAGCCTAACTTTTTCAGCGTTATGGCTATGTCATAAGCATCGTTGGGCGGATTCTTCAGTGGAGAGTTTTTATAGGCTCCGTTGCCGATCACCAGGGCAAGTCTCCTCTCGAAGGACTTAGGTGTTGCCTTAATGCCCCTATCTGAAGGCCCAATGCCTAGCTTTTCCTTCGTCTGGTCATCCAGCTGCCCTGTAACCGGCAGTCCCTTATCAACCTGGAAATGCTTAACAGCACTTTCGGTTTCCTTTCCCCATATGCCACCAACCGGCCCTGGATCGTAACCCAGTTCCTTCAATGCCTTCTGGGCTTGGTAAACTTCCTGACTGTAGGATGAAGCCGCATTAAAGGAAGGGCAAATCAATATAGCGACAATGATGACTATAAAAAGGGTATGATGACGTATCATTGCAAATCTCCCCATTGTCTTGTAACACCTTAATTATAATTAGAGACTAACCAAGCGCCTTAATTATTGGGAAATATGAAAGAAATAGGGGACGTACATAAAAATATAAGTCAAATTTTTTCAACAAGATCTGGTTTCAAAAGCGTGGGCCTGGCTATTAGTCTTGCCACAGGTAATCCCAAACACAAAACCCCGCTCTCGATTTGAGAAACGGGGCTCATTTGCTGTACCTAGGCCATTCTTGATCCTCCAGGGTTTAAGAGGCAAGAGCGATTTATTTTACCCTCCTTCGCGAAAGTCTGCGATTCCCATCGGGGGATGCCGAGCGAAGTGGGTACCCTTCGAAGCTCCGTCAGGAGCGTAGTAGGGTACGCTTCGGAGGGTTTCGCTCCGAAGCACGTGAAGAAGCCACCAGCACCCACTGGTGGAGCTTCACAGTATTTTGGTAGAGTATATTTCTTTTATTTGGATTGGGTCTTTTTAGCAGGAAAGGAGAAATAGATCAAGGCAATTGAGGGATTTCGAATTGAGGGTTCAGGGTTTTTACCCGCCAGAAGTAAGGCGGGCAGCGTTCAGGGTTCACGGTTAGATAGAATGATGTTAATTGTTGCTTACATGTTAGACTCGTCCACCAGAAGTATGACAGGCTTGCCTGCCAGACATAGAACGGGTTTCGAGCAGGTTTTATTAATTTTCCTTCCCTTCGTGGTGTTCAAGTTGCCTTCGTGCCGCTGCCACGGCTCGATGGAGTTTTTTCTTTAGCATTTCTTTTGGCGGCAATTCTATGAGATATTCGGCCACATGGATGCCAGATGCATCGAGTTGCAGTAATTGGATCTGCTCCCGGCTTCCCTCAGCACAAAGAATAAGACCCAAAGGCGTTTCCTCCCCTGCTTCCATCTCATACTTCTCGATCCAACGTAGGTATAGTTCCATCTGCCCCTTGTAGGCAGCTTTAAACTTGCCCAATTTAAGCTCCAGCGCAACCAAGCGCTTGAGCTTGCGATGATAGAACAAAAGATCTAGGTAGTGGTCCTCGCCATCAATAACCATGCGTTTTTGACGGGCCACGAATGCAAAGCCGGACCCAAGTTCCAGAATAAAAGCCTCCATCTCTCGAAGGATCGCATTTTCCAGGTCTTTTTCCAAATATTGATCCTTGAGACCAAGGAAGTCAAGCAGGTAGGGATCCCTGAAAACCAAATCCGGTGAAATACGGTCTTCCTCACGCAGTCGTTTCAGTTCGATCCGGGCAAGATCCTCTGGTTTGCGTGATAACGCAGTTCGTTCATACAACATAGAAATGATTTGTTTGCGCAAGGTCCTTACACTCCAACGCTCCGCCCTACACATTTCAGCATAAAACTCACGCTGGAGAGGTTCCTTTAGAGGTAGTAGGGCAACAAAATGGCTCCAACTCAATTGTCGTATCAGCGTCACGACAATCTGTTCGTTTGGGAATAATTCAGCGAACTGGATCATCCGTCTCAGGTTCTTTTCCTGATATCCAGTGCCATATTCTGCCACCAATTGCCGTGACATTGTCACGACAATCTCTGAACCATATTCGGCTCTCTTACCTTTGAGGATTTCCTTCTGAATCCGCTTTCCGATCCGCCAGTAGAGCATGGTCAGTCCCGCGTTCACCGCAGTCGCAACTGCTGAACGCGCCTCCTCGATCATCTGCCGGACATCGGATATCAGTGTCGCAGATAGGGCCGACCTTTTCAGGGAATTAACTTTCTTTTTTCCTTTCATCACGCGATTTTTTTAAACGTTCTAGGATTTGTCCTTCTAATATCTTTAATGTTTGCGCGTTACTTGTAAAGGTTTTCTAGTTGAATGAGGATTTTTTTCTGATTATTTCATTAGAGTTCATTTTTTTTAATTGGATTGGGTTTTTTTTAGCAGGAAAGGAGAAAAAACACAAGATAATTGAAGGATTGAGGAATTTAAGGAATTGAATAGTGAAAAGTGACGATTGAAGATTATTTGGAAAACGGATTTAGAGATCGAGGAATTCAATTGAGGGTTCGGGGTTGTAAAGAAAGGGAAAATGGTGAGAAGCGGAATTTAGACCCGGGCGCAGGTGCGGGAGATGATTTCGTCCTTCATCTGTGGGGTGAGATCATTGAAATAGGCAGAATATCCGGAGACCCTCACAAGCAGGTTGGGGTAGGCCTCCGGGTTGTTTCGGGCCTTTATGAGGAGCGAGGGATCCAGCACATTCAATTGAACTTGCATGCCTCCGCGCCTGAAATAGGTCCTGAATAGATTCCTCAGGGCGAGCATGCCGGTCTTCCCCCTTAGTATCAAGGAATCAAATTTGACATTCAAGTTCAGGCCGTTGGCGAATTTTGCGGCATTGATTCGGTTGACGGAATTCAGCAAGGCCGTGGGCCCCTTCTTGTCTGCGCCATTGCTAGGGGAAATGCCGGAGGCAAAACCCTCACCCTTCCTTCTACCGTTGGGAAGCGCACCGGTGATCTCCCCAAAATACTGGTGGGCGGTCACAGAGTAGAGCCCTGTCGTATATTTGCCTCCCCTAACGTTCAATCGGCCCTCGAGCCTTGAAGTAAAGGCATCCAGAATATAATTCGTATAGGCATCCGCTTCTTCAAAATCATTGCCGAACTTTTCCAGATTGTGCAGATAGTTGAGCCACCTTTTATCCCTGAGGTTCTCTTTCAGCAGTTTGACAAGCTCTGTCAGGGTAAGCTGATTTTGAATAAAGACTGCCTGTTCAATGGCATAAAGGGCATCGCCCGCATCGGCCGGACCCACACACTGAATGCCCGAAGCATTATAGGTCGCGCCGCCGGCCGTCGAGCAGATCCCTTTGTCTAAACATCCATCCAAAAGCATGCTTGTCAGGGGCGTAGGATGGTATGTGGCATTGGCCTCCTCGACTGCACGAAGGTCCTTCAGGAGCCTTTGGATAAAATGATCGAGTTGGGTTTCGAATGCCTGCCTCACATCGGCCATGGACTGCATCTTCGATACGGGCATGGTCTTGGCACCCACCCTCTTAAGCGTTCCAAAACGCCTCCCTTCATTCAGGGCAAGCTCTATCAGGATAGGAACATTGAAAAGGGCCGCATCCGTGGAGGCGAAACTCTTTCCCTGGGAGACAGGTTCCACACAGCCTACGGCCGTATAGTTCCTGGCATCCCCAAGGTCATAACCATTGCTCGCGAGCGTTTCCACTATCACGTCATCGTTATAAAGGGCAGGGGAGTTACTGCCGCTGCAGAGGATTTCAAATATCTTGTCCAGGTATGACTTCGGGGCCTCCTGGTGAATCCTCGCGTGGTAGTTGGGCTGGCGCATCCGGAGTTCATCCATCACCTCCAAAAAGATATAGGTAAGTTCATTGGTACTGTCTTGACCATCGCAATCCGTGCCCCCGACCGTCACGACCTGGCCATTAAACATGCCCCCATGAAAATTCGTGATAGTCTTTGAAAAAATCGGGACGATCTCCGACATCTTGACGGAAAAGGCAGAGACCAGTTCCTTCGCTTTTTCGCGGGTGAGAATCCCCCGGTTCACATCTTTCTCATAAAAGGGGTATAAGTAATGGTCCATTCGACCGGGTGAGATGGCATTATCGAGGCTTTCCAGATTAAGGGCGATTTGGGCGAAGAACAACGATTGAAGGGCTTCATGGAAGTTGGCAGCGCCCTTCCGTGGAACCCTTTCACAGATCCCGGCAATGTCGAGAAGCTCTTGCCTGCGGCCGGCATCGGCCTCTTTTTCAGCCATCTGTCGAGAGAGCCCTGCATAACGATTACCGAACCGGGCCAACCCCCCTGCGATGATCTTTACGGATTCGTAAAAGTTCCATGGATCAGAGCCCTCGGGTGCCTGTTTCTGAAAAGCACTCGCCTCAGAAATGATGCCTTCCGCACCTACATGAATCAGCTTCTCATAGTCCGGAGCCAGGTGGGCGATTCCCCCGGTCTCATTGATAAAGTAGTGACGAGCGTGAAGCTGGTCCGTCACAAAGCGCAAGGTTTCTATCAAGGAACGATGGGCCTTGAATCCCAGAAAGCGAAACATCCAGAAAGGCAAGATCTTCAGGAGATGCCACATCTCTTTTTTGGATATATCCAGGGGACTGGTTTCCCTTTTAGAAAACCGGAGAAGATCTGTTGTGACAACCACACCATGGAGTTCCGGATAAATGGAGCCACCGACACGCTTGGATGAAAAGTTGCCGACGATAAGCTCGTCGGGGTAAATCCGGATGGTCTTTTTCAGAAGAACATCCTGCAGGGCCTCTGCCATCTGAATGGAAATAGGCTTTTTCCTGTTTTCTTTGTTCTTGAAGTAATAGGTCCAAATCAAGGCCCTCTCGGTGCATACGCCTGGCCGAGAACCTTGGACTGCGTTTTTTAATCGTTCTATTCTATCCTTGGACATATCATCTCCGGAAAAAAACAGGATCAGGTCTTGAATTAAATAGTAACCTATTTATGCGTTTTGCAGAATTATGGGCGAAAAGTCAATACCCGAAAATTACGTACAAATTACCGATAAATAATAGGCAATTCAATCTATCTCTTTGGAATTAGGACGGATTGGAGTGGAAATAATAGTGCTTTCATTTGTAATAACGCATTTAAACCAAAAATCCAGCGATTTCTTTACTTGGTGGTCATCTAAGAGCCTCATTGCAAAAACCCCTGAATAGGCTTAGCATTGGTAATATCTTTGAGGCGGAATGGGGCGAAGAGCATTTAAGAAAGGAGGCAAAAATGGCTATAGCTATATTGATTACAAGGCAGTTCAAAAAAGGCGAAATCGAAATCCAGCAAGCCAATGAACTCAATCTCAAGCTGAGGGCCTTGGCCACAGTTCAGCCAGGCTTTATCTCCGGTCAATCCATGATTAGCCAGGACAATCCTCATAGAATCATAGTGTTGAGCAGGTGGGCCAGCCGAGAGGATTGGGAGAATTGGATTGCAACACCAATAAGAAAAACATTTATGGAAAAACTTGAGAATGTCCTCGAATCTCCCGAGCAAATAGAGGTCTTTTCATTCTAAAAAGTTACTTCATCGCGCTATTCGGTGTTATCCTTGATGGGGTTGAATAGTAAAACCCCAAGACCCATCCAGGATGCTGCTTATGTCCTTTAACGCCCAGCGATTCTTACGACTGGCCAACAAAATCTAAATTGTTTTTCTTCCAATCGCCCCCGGAGATTGCCCAAATTTTACCTTTGAGGGAATCGATAGGGGACCCGCTTTCTGAGAAAAAATAAGTTATTTAAAAGTGATGAACGTAACACCTGTAAGGTTTACGCAGGCAGTTATTGGTTCATACAACCCGGTAACCTTATCTCCGTCCTAAAACGGCTATGATAGTTTCGACGGCGGAGTCAATGCTTACGGTGCCAGTATTTATCACAAGATCATAATTAACGGGAATAGTGATATCCGCATGAAAGTACTTTCTCACAAAAGCCCTGCGGTCCGAGTCCGTTCTAAGGACACGGCGCCTTGCCTCATCAAGCCCAACATCAAAATCTCGGGCCACATTTTGAACTCTTATCTCTAAAGGGGCCACAATCCGTACCCTAAATCTTCCCTCTAAAGGAAGAATAAAATTGGCTCCTCTGCCCACTATGACTGCTCTTCCGTGTTTGCCTATGGTCAGAATAACATTCATCAGGTGCTTCATGTATTGGTCTGGCCAGAGATGGTCACGATTTACAAGGGTTGATATCCAGTCCTGCAGTACCGTCAGCGCTTTTTCATCTAAAGTTTCAAGCAGCCTTGCACTCACATTGCTACTCATAGCCATTTCATGAATGATCTCCTGGTGAAATAGGTCCAGATTCAATCGTTCGGCGATCTTCTTGGCAACTATTCGGCCTCCACTCCCAGGCTCTCTGGAAACCGTTATGGCTGAAACACCTCTTTCCTTTCCCTTTTTTTCAACGCGCACTATTTCCCATTTTTTCACCTGCTCATCGACCTGTTTCTCGAGGGTTTTGGCTGTCATAATTCCCTCCTTAATTTAATACCACTTGATACTCTTCGTTTCAGTAGAAAGGGTTTTTCGACTATTTTGGTCTTTTTAGCCTTCCCGGTTAATATTTCTTTTCTCCCCCGCTATTACAGACAAACAGATCGCACATACTCAAAAGTAGACAATATGACCCGCAGCTTGATTAGATCACAAATTAGAAACCTCTATCCCCCGTCACAATAACAAAGGTTTCATCCTATTGGTGGCGAAAGACAAACTGTTCTCATAATAGAACGCCTTTTTAAAATCATCTTTGACTGCCTCATCCGTCAAGACGGTTCTATATAGACCGGTTGCCCCATCTCGGAAAACGAAAAGTTATAAAAAACGTTGTAGCCGTTATAATCCAGCACCCTAAGGTCATCACTTTGGTTAAGATCACCCATAACCACGTTGAAATGATTCCCGTATTTTTTCTTAACACTTTCCAAGGAAAGCTCAGCAGCGATGTATTTTTTGATACCCTTGGCTTCCAGTTTTGAGATTAGATTTGGATCCTTAAAAGAAGCATATGTGCTCAGAATAAGAATGGGTCCTGTTCCTGTAAAAACGATGCCTGCTTTCATAAAAACCTCCTTTCTATTCCCCAATACGAATGAGCAGTAAGGCCCTTTTTCTAAAAACAGGGAACCTTCCGAAAGGTTAATTGGATAATTGAAAGATTGCTTGAGCTCTGAATAGGTCAGCCGATCTCCTATCAGAGGGGAGGTAGGCACATTTTGAGAGGATTCCCCATCTGACTCCTCCCTCGCATAGGGGTGTTAAGTTGAGGTTAAGGAAGGATTATACAAATTGGCTTAATTACAATCAGAAAACGATAAAAGGTCAACCAAAATCGAAAAGCGTAGTTTTGAAATAATCGCTAATTATGGTTCTCCAATTTTTAGGCTTTTAGCGCATTAACAGAGATATCTACATTACGATCGATCGAGGGAGGTGCATCCGGGCTTTGTTAAGGTTTATCCAACCAACTGTTTAGGGAAGAGCATCTATGATATTTCTGTATTCATCCTCCGGGAATGCTCGAAGGGTCTCCGTGCGCACGGCACCACTCGAACCTATAGCAAGGGCCAACTTAGCAACCGTTTCATCATCCGGTACTTCGCCGACCACGACCATGTCGTATCGGCCGACGACCAGATAAAACTCCTTCAACTCCCCACCCATGGCTTGAAAGGCTTGTTTGGCAGCATCGAGCCGGGCAGGGCTCTCCTTGATGTTCTCAATGCCTTTTTGCGTGTAATTGCACAGTATAATATAGGTTGACATGATACCACCCCCTTTTCATATCTGCCCTAGAAGCCCCCCCTCAAACTTGTGAATCCATGATAAACGGAAATGTGATACAGATCCTAACAGGGCTGGGATATCCCGTTAGGATCATGGTAAGCCCATCTTGAGGTGTTTCTCCATGAGGTAACCTCCGGATTAGAGGTTAAAGTGTAGGAGGGGAAATCTCTAGTTCATGGAACGAAAATGGGGGTAGAAAGTCAAGCAGAATCGGTACATAGAAAATACTTCCAAAAAATAAGGGGTCAATTGCCTGCCCCGAGCAAAGTCGCGGGGCCAGTCGTCCGTGGCCTGTCCTGAGCGAGTCGAAGGGCCAAGGGATCATTGGTGACTTTCTCTACACTCTACCTGTTACTATTTCCGGCCGTATTTTGCACTGCGCTCAGCTACAGCAGGCTGCCCGTGATGCCGCTCGCGTTGAATTTTTACTTGTACCGTTGCGCCAAGAACTGCGGCAACCCGGCGCAGCATGCTTAAAGAGTGCCCTTCATAGGTTGGGGATTCAAGTCTGCTGATCTGCTGTTGAGACGTACCAACCCTTTCGGCCAGCTCTTTCTGCGAGAGCCCGTATTCTCTTCGCAGTGCTGCTATTTGCAAAGCCACATCCCAGGCTTCGCCGGCCTTTTTGAAGCGTGCCGCAAAATCCGGATCTTTCAAATGCTCTTCCAGATATTTATCAAAATTGGTTCGGCGCTTCATTTTTCAAACCTCGACAGCCAATCACTTCTTCTCTCCAGGGCTACTTTGCGATCCCGCGTTGCGATTTTTCTCCCCTTATTTCGAATGCCATGTAAGAGAATAATTCTTCGGCCCTTTACGAAAAAGTACATGACCCTCGTGTTCAGCTTGCCAACGTGGCGCAGTTCGAAGAGATCACCGCCAATAACCTTTGACAGAGGAAGTTTGTGATAATCCCTTTTCTTTAGTTTCGCCAGCCCTGCCATGACAGATGCGAAATCGTCTGGATCTGAATTTTTCAGGTCGTCTAGAAACTCCGCAACAGGGGAGCGCCCGGATAAAGTCTCATAGAATTCTACACTGAAATCCATGCCTAATCAACATCAAATTTGATGTACAGCTCCTGAGTTTATCGCAGGGTCGAGAGGTCCGTGGTCGTGGCTTTACCGATTCCGGCTTTTGCTTCCTTTAGGTCGTATCTTTTTGGCGTACTTTGTTTTTGGTTCTTTTACTTCAAAACCGATTTTCTTCTTTGTCTTTTCGAGCGGAGTCATGAGCTGACGGATCGCCTCAAAGACAGTCCGGATCTTTTCGTCATGATCTTCGATGCGGTTTTCCAGTTCCTTTAATTTTGTGGCCAGTTTCCTGTGTGCCCCCAGCATTTCACGAACTTTGACAAAGGCTCGCATGATTTCAATATTAACTTCTATTGCCCTTTCGCTATTTAAAACATTTGATAACATAGCCACGCCTTGCTCTGTGAAGGCAAAAGGAAGGTATTTAGAATGCTGGCCCCGCTTTAAGGTCACAAATTGTGATCTTAGAGACTGATTTTCTTCTTTTGTGAGCTCAAACATGAAATCTTTTGGAAATCGTTTTTTATTCCTTCTAAGCGCCTGTTTTGGCACTCCTGTCTCTACCCCATAGAGCTCAGCAGGATCTCTGTCGAGCATAACCTTCATATCTCGGATAGCACATATTTTATTAACGATCCTTTCTATGGGTCGTGATTCAACAATAGGAAAATGATTCCGGAACTCCGGAGCATTGAACCATGTATCTGCAAGTTTATCCAACCTCTAAAATAATTTTCCCTTGAGGCTTGGATTGCTCTATTAATTCATGCGCCTGCCGTGCGTCTGAAAGCGGCAAACGTTTCCAGATAGAGGGTTTTATTTTTGATTTCGAAAGAAGCGCAAGCAGCTCATCCAGATCTTCACGAAACCAGTCCGGATGCCGCTTTCTCAATTCGGTAATCGAGTAAAAGGTCTTTCTTTTTGATCCCGGGACCAAACTCATGAGCTTGAAGCGAATGAAATCCCAGATAACATTCGCTTTGCCTTTTTTTACAGCGTCAGAAAAACCATAGGCAACAAGCATCCCTCCAGGCTTTATTGTCTTTAATGAACGTTTGAAACTCTGCCAGCCCAATCCATCGAAGGCTACGTCTATCCCATCAGGTGCCAGTTGTTTTAATTCTGCGACAAAGTCCTCATGACAGTAATCAATCAGTGTAGCTCCATATTGTTGGAGCGATTCATGTTTTCCAGCGGAGGCAGTACCAAAAATATTTAGATTTTTCAATCCGGATAGCTCAAGTAGAGCAGTTCCAACGGCCCCACCGGCCCCATGCACCAAGATGCTTTGGCCCGTTTCCACTTTGGCTACTCGATGGAGCATCTGATATGCTGTTACATAGGTGAGCACCAAACTCACGGCTTCACCTGGATCAATAGAATCCGGCACCGAGACAAGATGGTTCTCGGAAACGCAGATGTATTCTGAGTAAGAGCCTATTATGGTCAGGTCGCAAACACGATCCCCGACGCGGAATTTGCTCGTGCCTTCCCCCAGTTTATCCACCACTCCGACCATGTCATATCCTGGAGAAAAAGGCGGTTTTTCCTTAACGTCGGGATAGAAACCTTTTCGAATCATCGTATCGGTGAAGGCGGCGCTCGTTACAAGGACTTTTACCCGGATTTCTCCTGACTTTGGCTCGGGAAGATTTGGCTCCTCAATAACTTCTAATACTTCGGGAGTACCAAATTCTTTTATGATAACGCGCTTGTAGGTCATTAGACCTCCAAATTAACGAGAAACAGGGTCAGAACCTGAATTATTAGCTTTCCGGTTAATTTTGTAAAGGAAAGGCTTTACCGTGTTCAGAAATAGGGGACTGTGCTTCCAAAGCAACTTGATTTTTTGAATTAGAAATAGGGGACGTACATAAGATAATAAGTTATACTATTTCAACATCATCTGATTTCTAAAACATGAGCTTGGCTCTTACTCTTGCCACAGCTATTTCCAAAAACAAAACCCCGTTTTCAACGCGAGAAGTGGAGCCTTTTGCAGGCCTTAAAACATTAGAACCGACGGTTGTTGTCTGACAAAAAATCGGCTATTATCAGATCAGCGGCTGTACGCCAAAGGGACGGCTCGGCAAAGGGAGTGAACAGGTGTCAATAAGTTCAACCTTTTATTACTTTTATGGAGGGACAGCATGAGAAATAAAAGATTTTTTCCTAGGTACAGTGTTTCTTGGGTAGCACTTTGTTTTCTTGCAACTTCCATCCTAACCATCTCCAATTCCTTTGCTGATCAAAACTACCTCACCCAAATCAATCCTGACTTTATGATAACGCCGAATGAAGCCCAAGTATGGCATGAATTTAAAGACAAGGGCGGACCCACTTTCTCGGGGAGTCCGTCCTGGAATTCCTATATGTCATTTATGGAAAAAAAGTTAAAAGGCTATGGTGTGGTGAACATGATTAAAAACAAATGGGCCTATGATCGGTGGCATACCTCAGAATGGCCAAACAGTTCAAAATGGAGTCTTGTTTCTGACAACAAGTCCGTGAAGGTGGCCCACTACGGCGCCTATTCAGGTTCCACCGATTCGGCCGGCCTTACAGCGGAAATGATTATCTATCATCCCAAAACCCCTTTGGAGTCTTATAAGGGTAAGATCGTTGTTTTCAGGACAGCCCCCCATCCAAAACCCCCTTTGGATAAGAAATATAAGATGTGGTTTACTCTAAATGATTATGAATACCGCACGCCGGAGGAAGACTGGTCTCCCATTTTCACACAGATTCCACCAAGTGAGTCGGTTGCCTATGATGTCTGGTGGCAACTCCGCCAGACCGTCATGGTCTACAAAGTCTTGAACAAGGCCCACGCAGCGGGGGGAATCGTGGTATTCAACATGGGTATTGATCGGCTTGCCGGTCTATATACCTTCCCTGTTATGCCTCTCTATAATAGGCCCACACTCTATGTGGACAAGGCAGCGGGGAAAGAGGTTCTGAAAGATGCGAAGGAGGGGAAAAGGGCGACCATAAAACTCCTGGCACAAAAGGAGTCGACGGAGACTTATCAGCTAATCGGTTATCTCCCGGGAAAGGACTTTGACACAGAGAAGGATGAGAAGATTCTCATGGTCACTCACACGGACGGCCCGGCATTACTTCAGGACAATGGCGCGCTGGGACTTTTGGGGATTGTGGCTTATTTTTCACATATCCCAAAAGAGGAAAGACCAAGGACTCTGATGATTTACATGGACAATCGCCATTATATGCCGGGAATGGAAAGGGCCTTTGCCAAACAGGATTGGCTGGCAAAGAATCCAGAGGCAATGAAGTCCATCGTCGGGCTTATTGCGACAGAGCACCTGGGACAGATTGAATATCGTGAAACGGATAGGGCTTATGGGCCCACAGGCAGAGTTGAACCATCTTTTCTGTGGACCCGGAACAATCAAGCTTTAATTGATATGGCCATTAATGCCGTGAAGGACAACAAATGGCCCAGGGCTTTAGTCCAAAGCGTGGAGAGGGCAGGAAAACACGGTGGAACACAAGGGGTCTGGTACGGCATGGGGAAAATAGCTGTGAAAATGAATCTTCCCGCCTTTGCTACGATGGGTACTCAGGGAGCCTATTGGACGACAAATGCGCGAATAGATACCTTTAATAAAGATCATTTTTGTAGACAGGTCGCGGCCATGGCTCAGCTGACTGGTGGATTGATGAAGCTGAAGTGAAAAAGTATTGAGAAACGAGGTTTCAGCTCAGGACCCTGGTCTCCCCCACCGCCATCTTCCACAGGCGGCCCTCTGAAAATCCGGAGGCCAGACCGGCCTTCAGGAACCGGACCGGCGGTTCAAAAGGCGGTTCGTAGCTCAACACGAGAGTGCCCCAATGCATGGGAACCAGGGTCTTGGCACCCAGGTCCCGTCCCAATCGGACGGCCTCCTCCGGGGTGGCGTGGGTGCTTTTCAAGTTCGAGGCCCGTTTGTAGGCCCCAATGGGCACCATCCCCAGATCAAAGGGGCCATAGCGGCGGCCGAGGCCCTTGAACATAGCGTGGTAGCCGGTATCCCCGCTAAAATAGACCTTGGTGTGTCCATCGCTGATGGTATAACCGGTCCATAGGGTCTCGTTTCGGTCGAACAGGCTCCTGGCCGAAAAGTGAACCGCAGGGATGGCGGTCACCGTGATAGGGCCGGTCTTCCTGGTGTCGTGCCAGTCCAGCTCGGTCACATTGCGGAAACCCACCTCGGATAAAAACGCCTTCAACTTGAGCGGTACGATGACCGGGATGCGGTCCTTGTTGGGCAATGCCTCGAGGGTGGCCCGGTCCAGGTGGTCGTAATGGTTGTGGGAGATGACCAGGAGGTCGACCCCGGGCAGCTTATCAACCGGCAATCCGGGTGGTGTATAGCGCTTTGGTCCGAAGGGTGGTACCGAGGTGGCGTAGTCGGACAGGAACGGGTCCAGGAGAATGTTCCGGCCGCCCAAACGGAGCAGAAAGGAGGAGTGGCCCAGCCAGGTCAACCTGTTTTCTGGGCCCTTTTCGAGAAGCGCCTTTGCGGTCACGCTATGACCAAGGAAGTGGTCGGCCGGAACCTCGGGATCGACCCGGCGGATTTCGCGCCAGATGTGATAGATCCAGGAGGTCAAATCGTGTTTGTGGGCAGGTGTTCCGGGCGGGTTGCGGAATCCTTCGGCAGTGTGGTGGTAGGGTCTGCCCGGCAGGGCCTCGGTTTCGACCGTACCGGCATGGCTGGCGTTAGAACTGCAACCGATCAACCCGCCGGTCAATCCCATGGCCGCGCCCGCAAGCCCAGCCCGCCCGGTGAGCCTGATGAATTGCCTCCGACTGACCGGCCTGTCGATGATTCGATGATCTTGTCTTATGATGTGCCTGTCCATAGGAAAATATTTCTGCCTTTCAATGATGTGAATTCGCTATTTTTCTCATTTCTTCTTCCCAATCAGGTATAGAGCTTTTGTTCTATTCCCGATAAGCTTCGATTTTTCAACCGCAAAGCCGGCATTTTCCAAAAGGGAAGAAAGTTTTTCAGGCGAGAACGTATGTACATGTTGAGGTGGTTTACCCCAGCCTTTAAGAAACCTAATACCCAGTTTTATTTTCTCCAACAATTTCATACCATGGTTGGTGTATGTGACAATAATCAGCATTCCACCCTTTCTAAGAATCCTATGGCTTTCTTGAAGAACCTTGAGGGGATTCTCAACAACATGTATTAGGTTGGCCATGAAAACGCTATCAAATTTCTCCGATGTAAAAGATGTATTTATACAGTTTTCCTTTTGAATAGTTATCTCCGGATTCTTATTTAATCGTTTCTTTGCTATTTCTAACAGCTCATTTGATAAATCAGTTGCAACCACATGATTTGCTTTTTGAGCAATCGTTTCCGTAAAATACCCTGTACCACATCCAAATTCTGCCACTTCACCCAAGTCAGTTAGATCATTCAACTCTTTTGTAATTTCGTTTAGAAGCTCTTTTCCAACAACATATTCTTGATTTTTGTCATAGGTGTCCGGAAATCTACTCCAATATTTCTCCAAATCTTCTTTTTCCATTGATTTGTTTCCTGTGAATAAAGGGTCAAGCCCCGCTTAAAGGGCTGCGCTCCGATGAAATGGCATCAGGATTTCATTGGGCAACGCCCCAATTGAATAACCTCAGGATTCAATGGGGTAAACATTTAACGGGATAAATCTTACCTTGAATCAACTTGAATAAGTTTGTTGTCCGTTGTTGGTGGTTCGTTGCCCACAACGTTGAGCGTGAAGCGCGTTTAGCGGGTTGTTTGTGGTCCGTTGTCGTTGGTTCTTTCGAGTCAGATCCTATTATTTTGAAACGTCAGCACTGTCACATCCGGCGGGCAGTTAAGGCGCACAGGGACAAAAAACAGCCCCAGTCCCCGGCTGACATAAGTCTGTCTTTCCCGGTCAAACACTAAACCGGCTCGATATTTCTGACCAAAGGGAGACGGTATATAGGGAGCTCCAAAATAGGGCATAACGATCTGCCCCCCATGGGTGTGGCCAGAGATGACACAGTCAATTTGTTCTTGCTTTAGCTCTATGTCTTCGTTCACATCCGGGTTATGGGAGAGGAGAATGCGACAGGCGCTCTCAGGAATGCCCCGAATTGCTCTGGCCAGATTGTAGGAATTCTCCCAGTAGTCGTCCACCCCTGCTAAATAGATTCTCTGTCCTTTCCTGTCTAGGGGTACGGCTTCGTTTCTCAATACTTGTACGCCAATGTTCCGAAGGCCTTTTATGACTTTATCGGCTATCTCTTTCCCACTCCAGAAGTCATGGTTGCCAAGCACTGCAAAAACGCCCAAAGGCGCCCTTAGCTTGCCCAGTTCCTCCATACAATAATCATAGTGTCGTTGTTTAAATCCGCCATAGGTTGTCCACAGAATCCTGGTGGCACCGCTAATAAAATCTCCGGTTAAGGCAACTAGATCAGGTTTTTCGGACCTTAAAAGATTGACCCCTTCTCTAATGAGTTTCCTGGGGACCAACGGTCCTGCGTGGATATCCGTGATTTGTCCCACTTTAAGCCCATTAAAGGCGGATGGGAGGCGCTGCAGTTTGATATTGACGTTTAGAAGCTCCAGTTGTCTGGTATTGATGAAGCCCTTGGCACCGGTTAAACCTAAGGCTCCGAGAAAGAATAATCGAATGAAACCTCTCCGGGTCATTGGGAATTTTGTGCTGGTTTGCATGTCTTTTTGAGCCTTGAAGTTAAAGGGGCAAGTCTGCACTTGACTCAGGTTGCTATGAAAGGCTTAGAGCAAACGGTATAAGGTGCACGGCGGAAAACGCTTTCTGTATTTCGGGCCCTGTATGTTCGCGGGCATTCTAGCATTCCTTATGGTTCCTGAACAGGTTTCGTCGGATGCATTAGCCTATTCGAGAAGCCTGACGAGACATTTACCGAGAGCGAGATACCTGGAATTGGTCAAGGAGAATTGGCGAAGAAACTCTTCGGTCGACATTTGATCATCGAGATAATCGGCCAGTACCATGCGGCTCGTGCTTTGCATCCGCTTTGGAAAAACACATTCCTCATCCATTATGCGATTCTCTGATGATCGGGAGAGGTCGGGCAGGCCCGACTTCCCAATTCCATTTACAGTGTCGAGCAGCGCAGCAAGATCGCTATGGCCTTCCTCTCTGGCCCTGTCCGCCGCTGTGAGCTGGTGGCTGTCCAGGATGTTCCTGCTTGCCCCATGTTCGAGCAACACCTCCGCAATGCCCCAGTGGCCGCTTTCAGCGACCCAATGAAGTGGTGTGCCGTAGAGCTTGCTATAGGCATTCACTTTTGCGCCGCTCTCTAATAGTAACCGGACTATCTTCTCGTGACCAAATCTCACGGCCTTGTGTAAGGGCGTCACTTGAAGACCCGGCGTGCTCACATTCACATCGGCGTCGTGATCTATAAGGAGTGTTGAAAGATCAAGGTTTCCGTGTCTTGCGGCTTTGTGAAGCGCGGTGTTTCCCTTGCGGTCCGGGACTTCCGTATCCGCACCGAAATCTATCAGGCGCGTGGCGATGTCTCGCCAACCTTGGGACGCGGCCCAGTGCAGCAGCGTGTGTCCTCTTGAATCCTTGGCATTGACGTTTGCGCCCCGAGACAAAAGGAACTTCGCAGCGTTATCATACCTGAGATACATCCCGTAATGAAAGGGGGTGCGGCCCCACCTGTCTTCCGGATCGACTATTACACCTGCATCAAGCAGAAGACGCATTATTTCGATTTGGCCTGAATTCGAGGCCCAGTGCAGAGGTAATCCGTAATGTTCACTCCTGACACCCGGATCGGCACCGCTTTGAATCAACAGTTTGACGATCGTTGTGTTTCCTTTACCGGCCGCCAGGTGGATCGGTGTAATGCCCCGGTGATCCACGGCATTGACGTCAGCACCCTCTTTGATGAGCAGTGGCACGACCTTAATATGGCCCATTTCTAGAGCCCGGTGAAGCAGAGACGTGCCATTGTTGTGCCGGGCATCAGCAGGCGCACCGTCCATGATCAAATCGCGTATATCGTCGAGATTGCCACGCTCGACAGCGACGAAGATATCGTCCCGCAGATAGACGCCGGACATATACTGGTACAGCACCCAGGATAAGATGAGGAGGACAGGAAGAATCAAAAGTCCGAGGCGCAATCTTGCATACCATGGCCGCTCGTTCCACCATTTGCCGTAATTGGGTCCAAGCATCTCATCGCCCTTTTGATAAAGGGTCAAGTCCCGGTTAGATAGGCTACGCGTTTAATGGGGTTAACATGGCAAAGCCCTGTTCAGTAAATGCCATTGGTCTTTAACGTATCCATCCCCATTGCGATGAACTTGAGGTCACAATTCTCTGAAGAGCAAGTCCCAGAAGGGAATAAAATACACCATGGTTTTCTGGATTTTCTCTGTGCCCATGAAGTCCAGGTTCACCACAAAGGCTTCATCGGGCGCGTATCGATTGATAAAACTCCGAAAGGCCCTGGAAACTTCTTTTTTCTTCATTGCCCTATGTTTGATCTCCAGAGGTATCAATCGCCCTCCCTTTTCTAATACAAAATCCACTTCCGCACCGTCCTTGGTGCGCCAAAAATGAAGACGATCCGTTCCAAAAGTACCCTTTTCCTTAAGCATGAGATAAACCAGATTTTCGAAAACAAATCCGATTTCAGCCGGATTGTTCAATCCGCCGAATACACCCAAGGCAAAATTTCTGAATCCGAGATCATTAAAATAGGCCACTGGAGAACGAGATAGTTCTTTTCGGACATTCCGAAAGTAGGGCAAGAGGATATCCAGGATAAAGACCTTTTGCGCATACCACAGATATTTCTTCATGGTTTGGTAGGAGATATTTAGAGTAGAAGAGAGTTCCGAGTAGTTGATAAGGTTTCCTACCTGGCTGGCAACAACACGAATGAGGCTGCTAAAGGCCTCAGGCTTTTCTACTTTCAGAAGATAGCTGATATCCTTTTCAAGGATACTCCTATAGATGTCATCAATTATTCGGATCTTCTCATTCCGTTCCGCCTCCAAAACAATACGCGGATACCCACCGAAGTTCATGTACTCAGTCAGAAGATGTCTGGTTCTATCTCTTTCTAATTGAAAAAACTCTGAAAGATTGTCCTCGTACCTGTATTCCGTCCTATAATGGACAAACTCTTCAAATGTTAGGGTAGAAAGTTCAAAAAGCCTCTTTCGACCGACGAGAGATTCATGAATTTTTTCTTTCAACTCAAGACTGCCGGAACCGGAGGCGATAAATTTGTAGGGCAGCTTGAGATCGTAGAGCCCCTTTAGAAAAAGCCCTGCGTTTTCCTTACGCTGGATTTCATCAATAAAGACGTAACCCCGATTTCCCCCTATTTCCAGATCCACCTTGCTGACCAACGAGGCGTGCGTTTCGAAATGGGGCCGATCCCATTCAATATCAAGATTAAGGTAAAGGGTCCGCTCTCCCCGCTGCTCCAAATGAGCCCTGAGCATCTCCATTAACGTGGTTTTTCCGGCTTGGCGCGGACCTACGATCAGGGTGATCTCTTTTTTCTCGAGATGGTCCAGAAGTGCTTGAAAAAGCTTTCTTTTAATCATGGATGTATTTTAACCCGATATTTTAAAAAGTCAATTAATATTTTAATCGGGTTTATTAGAAATTGTCGTCTTCGGTAGGATCAATGGCCAGATGTCAATTGTCAAAATTGTCCGTTGTGGAATGTCCTTTGTCATTGGTGTGAGAAGTGGCTGCAGAGCATTGAAATCCAATAACTATTTCTTGGGATGGAAAAAATAAAAGCCGGAATTAATAAAAATCCCGGCTTTAAAGAACACAAAAGAATGGAAAGGCTAGCGGATTATCCCTCGGCTTCCTTCTCCATTTCATCCAGTTTGTCCGGATCAGAAATTGCGATGTCTACAAGGGCCTTGGGAATAGAGCTCTGCTCGCACATTGTTCGGATATCCTTTTCAACATCAGAGAATTCCAGGATTTCCCGGATGCCTTCGATGTATTCGAGCATAGCGTCCGAATCGATATCTCCCAGAGCAGGACCTGCTGCTTCAGTCGCTTTTTTGGCGGCCAGTTCTTCTTCTTTTTTCTTCTTTTCCGCCAGCTCTTCCTCCATGGACTTTTTCACTGCATCAATGGCGGATTGCTCGATACCGCCAATTTCCGTGATGAGTTCGTCTGCTGCGTTTTTATTGAGGAGCTGTTTAATCTTATCTTCTTCCGAAGCGTCTTCCATAGCGGCAAATAGCCCCTGAACTCTTTCCTTTTCGGCGAGTTCCGCATCCACCTTGGATTTTACGCCTTTGTATTCTTCTTCGGATACACCCAAAGCCTCCATTATGACTTCAGGCTCAAAGCATTCGGAGATGAGATAGCGTATTCCCTGTTCACCGGAGAACTCTTTGGCCTTTGCTACCACCAACTCGATTTTTCTATTTTCAACAATTTCATCCACATCGGCTCTGTGTTCCGAAGCCAAAAAGGAGGGCCAATCTCTACCCAGATCACCAATTATTTTCATGGCGGTGGCGTATGTGTCCTTGATGTCATCCAGGCCAAGGGTTGAAACTGCCTGGTCAAAATCCTGCATAAACGGCCTGCCAACCTGGTTGCGTGCTTTTACGGCCGCCCTTAACTGCAGCCAGTTGCCACCGCTATTCGACGCATTATAGCCGGTTTGATCCAGCTCTTCGGCGATTTTCCGTGCGGTTTCCAGGCTGTTGGCTTCGGAAAAATCCTCGTCAGTGTATTTTTGAATTTCCCTTGCGATGAGTATCCATAAAGGTTCCTTACCCTCGATGCGATTTTCTGGCATAATTTATCCTTCCAATTTGAAATTTATTGATTTGATAAGAAATTGATGATTCGGGGTGGGATTGTAGGGAAATTTCCCTCTTGGGTCAAGGACATTGTCACCACAAAAAAGGGGCCTGCCGCGCCATGGCTTCTTAGCGCCCGTCCTCCGAAGCAAGCTACTGCGGAGGATGGAAAGGCGGGGCATGGGTCCGTAGACAGAGGTCCGGTGTCAGTAGTCATTGGCCCGTCAATCGACACCTGAAAGTTGATTGGGGTAAATGATGTGGTTGGCCTTTAGCGATATTTAGACCGGCGGATGGAAAAGCTGCCTACCTTTTTATGTCCAATCCCTTATTTTCTTTCCTTCAACATCACTAAATTCACCAAAAAGTATGATGAGGAAATCTATGAAGCACCAGATTCCAAGGCCTCCAATGGTGAAGATCTGAACCAGGCCACTTCCGGTTTTTCCAGCGTAGAATCTGTGAGCTCCAAAAACGCCAAAGAAGAATGATAGAATAGCTGCCAAAAGCCTTTTTCTGCTGCTAGAAGGTGATGAGAACTCTTTTGATCTCTCTCTTAGGCTATCGTCTCCGGCAACAAACTCTTCCCCTGGCTTCTGATCCTCTTGTGGACCGAGGGTGACTTTTTTACCCCTGGCTTTAGCATCCTCGGGTTCAAGCAAGACCCTATAGGCCCTGATGGGCTTTGGCGTGTTCTTAACGTGCTTTTCTCCAAGGTATTCATACCCCAGCGGTAATTTATCCTCGATTTGATCATGGGCGGTCCTGGAGATGCAGATCCCGCCGGGATCAGCTAAAGATTCCAGTCTGGCCGCAATATTGACGCCGTCCCCGTAAATTCGATCTCCCTCCACAATGATGTCTCCCAGGTTAACCCCAATACGGAATTCCATTTTTCGGTTTTCGGGGAGCTCGGTATTCTGGACTTTCAGCTCTTTTTGAATAGCTGCTGAGGCCTGAACTGCATCCACCACACTCGCAAATTCTGCCAGAATATTATCTCCGGGAGAATCCACCACCCTTCCGTGGTGTTGCTGGACGAGGGAAGCCATAATCTCACGGTAAGCGGTTATCGTTCTGATGGTGGCCCTTTCGTCATCTCGCATCAGAAGGCTATAATCTTTGACGTCTGCACTTAAAATGGCCGCAAGTCTTCGTTTGGCATCTTTTTCCATTACCAAATACCTCCGAGAGTATGGAAATTAGGGGAAGCGGTTATAAAACAATTTGCGCCTTTGCATTGTCCTATAGTAGCACTGAAAACAAAACCCCGCTCTCATTTTGAGATGCGGGGTTTCTATCTAGACCTCGGCCATTCTTGACCCTTTCATTGATTTGATCTTATTAGAAAAACATTTTCACCATACGGTAGATACCTGAAAAGACAATTGTTCGACAAGCCCGATTCCATCATCCGCCGTCACCCACCAGACTGAAGGGAGCCCAGAATAACGGATGCGCGTA
>CAYWMP010000052.1:0-31981 GCA_964459445.1 uncultured Desulfobacteraceae bacterium | reverse complement strand
ATGTTCAAACCCTGATGAAATAGGGAAAGTCTTCTGTGGACTTTGGTTTCCACCAAGCCGCTGTCTTGCCCTTGACAAAGGCCTTGTATACAGAATACAAAAGCAGCACAACTTGGTCAAGATCCCTATTGGAGACCTTTACAAAATGCTCAATTTTGGCCAAATTCAAGGTCGACGAGGATTTTAACCACAGGAATACTCGAAGTATTTTGAGGATTAAAATTCGAGTCTGAAGCAGAGATTGGGCAAAGGGGGGCGTTTTGATAAGGTCTCCGTATTTTAACACCGCATCATATCATATGGAGGAAACCATGAATGAATTAAAGGCACTCTATCCAAATTTTTATAACCCCCTGCTTATTAATCCTTCTCGATCCCTTCCCAAGGAAATCGCCGTCATCGGCGCAGGCACCATCGGACCGGATATCGGATATTACCTGAAAAGCGCCCTGCCGGATATTACCCTTTATCTCGTGGATGTGGTTGAGGGACCCCTTCTGAGCGCGGAGAAAAGGTTGCAGGGCTATGTGAAAAAAGCCATTGATAGGAAAAAGATGAAAGAGGACAAGGCTGAGGCCGTCCTCAAAAACATCACCTACACCAAGGATTACAGCCGGATCAAAAACTGCGATCTGGTCATCGAAGCAGCGACCGAGAATATCCCCCTCAAACAGAAGATATTCGAACAAATTGAGGGAATCGTCCGCGAAGACACCATTATCACCTCTAATACCAGCTCTATTCCCGCTGACAGGATTTTTGCCAAAATGAAACATCCCGAAAGGACCACCATCACCCATTTCTTTGCCCCTGCATGGCGGAGCCTCCCCGTTGAAGTCATCACCTGGGAAAAGGGCAGCCAACAGGTTGTGGACGATCTGTTCTGGTTTTTCGCGAATACCGGCAAGGCCCCTATCATCACCGACAATGCCCTTTGCTTTGTGCTGGACCGCATCTTTGACAATTGGTGTAACGACGCCGGGTACCTATTGGATCATGCCTCCGCGAGTCAAATCGACAAAGCTGTTGAAGAGTTCGTGTTTGCCGGTCCTTTCTTTGTGCTCAATATGGCTAACGGTAATCCAATCATCATTGAGACCAACACGCTCCAGATGGAGGAAGGCGCCCATTATAAACCGGCATCCGTTTTTGCCTCGGTTGACAGATGGAATACCCATAGGCCGGGTAGTAAGGTAGAAGTATCCGATGATGTAAAAGCGCTGATCCGCGATCGAATGCGAGGCATTCTCTTCTCCCAGTCCTTTGATATTATCGACCGCGGGATTGGCACGAAGGAAGACCTCAATTTCGGCTGCCAGATTGCCCTGGGATTCAAAAAAGGTCCCCTCGATGTGATGCGAGATCTAGGCGGGGAGGAAGTGGAACGCATCATGAAGCAGTTCGCAGAAGATCGCCCTGGCTTTCCCCAACCCAAGCAATCCTTTTCCTTTTACCAGGATTTCAAACGCCACGTCCTGGTGGATGACATGGACGGGGTCAAGATAATCACCATAAGGCGTCCCCAGGCCATGAATGCCCTTAATGACGAAGTTACGGGAGAAATCCTATCCGTTCTTAAGGAATACGCGAATGACCCGTCTGTCAAAGGATTTGTGATCACAGGGTATGGCAAAAATGCCTTTTCTGCCGGTGCCGACATTGGCAAGTTTCCTGAGATGCTTGGCGATGCAAATGCCTCGGCTCAATATGCGAGGGATTGTGCCGAAGTGCAGTTGTTTATGGATCAGATGGACAAGCCCGTCGTCGCCGCCGTAAACGGTCTGGCCCTGGGCGGGGGTTTTGAGATTGCGATTCGATGTCATGGCATGGTTGCTACCAAGAATGCCATGTTCCAATTCCCTGAGATCACGTTGGGCATCCTGCCAGGGATCGGTGGGTGTGTCGTGCCCTTCCGAAAGTGGCCCCAGGGGGCATCGCTTTTCAACGAGATGATCTGCCTCGGCAAACCGATCTTTGCAAAGGATGCCGTGGAACTTGGGATGGTCAGCAAAGTCGTTGACGATTATCAGGATCTCATCCAGGCGGCTATTGACGAAGTCAACAACCTCCAGGGCAACATTACGAGGATACCCGAAGGTGTGGTGGAGCTCCCCGAGATCAGTATACCGGATCAACCCATGGCCGGAAAGCAACCCCTCAGCAAAGAGGCCGTTGACTTGACTGCAAGGACGGTCAAAGAGGCCGCTCTCTCTGAAAACTACGTTGAGGCCCTTGAAATCGGCTATAAGGGATTTGGCGAAATTGCCTGTACGGATGCTGCGAAGGAAGGAATCGGTGCATTCCTTGAGAAACGAAAACCAAATTTTAAGGCATAGGTTGAGCGGTTCAGGGTTCAACGTTCCAGGTTAATAAACCCCAAAAATGAGTTTTTTAAATGGATCCTGTCTCTACACTTGTTTGCAAAATAGTTTTAGCCAATGGACTATGTCAGGTAGCCCGGATATTGGATAATATTATGAATGGCTTCCGTCTATTGCAACCTTTGAACCTGGAACCCTGAACTTGGAACCGATCAGTTCAGGGAAGAAATAACGTATCGTTCCTGTTATTATGAAAAAAGGGCAGCGTGATCGGCGCTGCCCTTTTTTCTTTATGGTCTATGGGTTTTCGTAGTAATTTGGTGGGAATGCAGAGAAGCAATTTCTTTTCAATCAGGAAACCCTTTAAACGAGGTGAAACATCTCATGGATGACGGTCGAAAACCAAGACAAGGCACGCAATCGGTATGGGCTGGGGAGGATGCACCCTTCTGGGAACGATCCACTCAGGTCCCGGTGGTTCACAGCGTCTCCTTTGGCTATGACGATCTCGACGAGTGGGTGAGAGTGGGTCAGGGCAAAGCGAAGGGACACATTTACTCCCGGAACACTAATCCCACGGTAAAGGCCTTTGAGGAGAAACTCTGTGAGATGGAAGGCGCTGAGGCTGCCACCAGCTTCGCCAGTGGCATGGCGGCCATCAGTAACACGCTCTTCACCTTGCTCTCTCCCGGGGAGAGAGTCGTTTCCATCAAGGATAGCTATGGGGGAACGAATAAGCTCTTCATTGAATTCTTGCCACGATTTCAAATCGATGTATCGCTTCATGACACCACGGACTTTAAGGACATTGAAGAATCCATTGCCAAAGGGTGTCAACTTCTTTACTTGGAGAGCCCGACAAATCCCACGCTCAAGATCGTGGATATCGCACGACTTTCAAAAGCGGCCCATGCCCTAGGGGCAGTGGTTGTGATGGACAACACCTTTGCTACCCCTATCAATCAGAACCCATTAGATTTAGGGGCGGATCTGGTTCTCCACAGCGCGACCAAGTTTCTTGGCGGGCATGCGGATGCACTGGGCGGCGTGATATGTGGCCCGTCCGATCTGATTGAACGCATCTATCATTTTCGTGAGATCAATGGCGCTGCCCTGGACCCCATGGCCGCCTATCTCCTGTTGCGGGGAATGAAAACCCTCGAATTGCGTATCCGACAACAGAACGACAGTGCATTGCGGATTGCACGTTTTCTTGAAACCCATGACGCGATCAAAGAAGTCTTCTATCCCGGTTTGGAAACCCATCCACAGCACGCTATAACAACAAGGCAGATGAAAGGATTCGGCGGGGTCCTCTCTTTTATGCTCAAAGGCGACTTTGACGCCGTGCGGACCTTTTTACCTCATCTCCGGTATGCCCACCGGGCAGCCAACCTTGGCGCCGTTGAAACCATCGTAGGGCCTCCTGCCACCACCAGCCACGTTGAGTGTACGCCCGAAGAAAGAGAAGCCATGGGAATACCAGAAGGTCTTGTACGATACTCCGTCGGCATCGAGGATCCTGAGGATTTGATGGAAGATCTTGACCAAGCCTTGGCCAATCTCTCACCCGTTGAATGACCGTTTACTCTGTGACACTTCAAGCATTCTCATGCTTATCCGAATAGCCCCGGAAATGTTCATTAAAAGCAAATACGAATGCTGCACTATCAGGCTGCGTTGATTGCATCCATACAGAATCAACACTTTGTTGTGCATTTCACAGAAAAACTCAGGGGCAGGGAAAGGGAGAAGGGCATTAAGACAAAGATGAGGGTAAAACTGGCAGCCAAAATGTTGAATATCGCCTGGACTTTGATGAAGAAAATGAAGCCCTTTGACCCTTCGTATTTGAATAGGGAGTAATCGCAAAAAACAATTTGCCTTTCGGCGAGAGATCCCGTTTAAGGACGTTGGGGCCTGAAAAGGACCTCGGGAGGGACAATCAAGGGCCTTTCGTTGAACTCCTTAACCTGGATAGGGGATTATTTGCGGGCCCTCCTTAAAGGCCACGTAAGATATTAGTAACGATAAGGTAGAGGGTTCCTTTAAGCGAAAGATTCGCCGAATAAATAATAGCCTTTGGGCTGAAAGGGGTAGTATGCCCGGCGAAAGAGGCGGCTAGCAACTTTCTAATTATTCAATGTTTAATTTTTCCCATGACAGGAGATTATGGGATTGTCCCGTTCCCCTGTCCCTTGGACATGGTCAATTCTTTGATCTTTCATATATTACTTGCAGGTTACTTATAGAATCAAAGTCTTTATCGTTGTGAGTCACCAAGGGAGAATCATGCCGAACTGCACAGGCCGCAATCCATGCGTCATTAGGGGATATAGGGTGCCCCAGCCGCCTCCGTTCAGCCACGATCTTTCCGTAACACTTTGCGATCTCATGATCATAGGGGATGACGACAAAGTTTTTAAGGCTTTCCTCTAATCGGAGACGTCTCTTCTCTCCCCATTTGCCTTTTTCTGCCCCATAATAAAGCTCCCCCACAGTAATAAAAGAAACGGCAACCAATTTTCCAGTGAGATGAGGTGCATATGCTCGCTCTTCCGGGCTGCTGCGCATCAGGTATGAGACAATATTCGTATCGATGATGATTTTAGGAGCGGTCATCCTTTGTTATCCCGCTGAAAGGCTCTGCTTCCGCAACTTACGAACCTCATCCTCAAATCCGTCGTCCGGTTCACCCGGCCAGGTCCCAAATAGAACGCTGACATCGTTCAAAGGTCGGACCCCCTGGGCCTGGGCCAGCTCTTCAATACTGAGGGACTGCCAAAAGTCGGTGGGCAGCGGTGTGCCCTGCGGCAAAAGATCGGTTCGTTCCTGCTCGCGATCCTCAAGACGCTGAATGTCATGAAGCACAATACTGGTGATTCTATTTGTGATCGGATCCTCCTTCGCCTCTCCAATGACTCTTACATATCGCAAAATATTGTCCAGGATCTCATCCTTTCTCTCTTCATCAAACAGGCAGAGAACCGGATCGCCGACGGATGGATGCACCCGGCAGCGTGTGCCGTGCTCTTTAAAGTCGGCCATCAGCAGACGACCTTCGACAGTACGGATGTTGATCTGTGGGCCTTGTATCCGTTTCTGAATTCTCCGGTAAGCGTTGGGATTATATAACGCGCCTAAGGGCTGAGGTCGATGGTTCAGGGAAAATTGAATTTCAGAGACTCCCTTCTCAAAGAGAGTGCCCAAGTCCCTCCAGGCGATCAATACGCCCGAATCGAAACCGGCCGGCAACTCTTCGCACTCCTGCTGTATCTCCATTAAACCATTCAGGGCCTTTGCGAGGATTTCAACCCCAAAATCCAATCCCTCAAAGGCTTGCTGCCCCGAAGGCCGCTCAAAACCCAATACCGTGTCAGGGCTCCCATGCGTCAATTCCACCAGATCCAGGCCAATTTCATCCTTAATACTCTTCTGAGTCGGCCCCCGGCGTATGCTTTCCCCTTGACCCTGCAGAACCCTCCCGACACGGTTCAACACCTTGTTCAACTCGAACAACAGCAAAAGCAAATGGCTCACCGGGATGCGACTGGTGCCGATGGATTTTCCTTTCAAGAATATTTCGAAAAAATGGCGATGTTTACTCATTGTGGAAATCACCTCCTTTCGCGCCTAAGAAACGATATCATATCGTTTAATAACAATTTATTTTCAGGCATTTTAAGCTCCTTCAATCGTCTTCATTCTACGGTGTCTGTTCATTTTGACGGCAGATCATGCGGATTCGGTCACTTGAAACTATCGCTGCGGTGCAGCCCAAGACCATCCCGGCCTCATCCCGAGTATAGCAAATTGATATGCCGTTTTCCATTGGGTGATGGGCAAGATGGGTGTAATGTCTCAGTGCTTCTTTAAGAAATAAGCCACGCTGTTCTTTTGTCATCCCCTTTTGTCTCTTTTCACGAAATGCGCTAACAGCAGACGCCTTTTTCTTGTCTTCTTTCCTGGCCTTTGAAAAGCTTTCCAAAACCTTGCGGCATGTAGCGACAGTGTCATCGTAAAATCCAGATAGGAAAAACTCTTTTGCCTTTTCCAAAAGGCTTATTGATTCTTTTAGTTCGCCCTGTATTTCGTCAATTGGGAGTGGTATTTCAAATAAAAGGAAGTCTTCAAAATCCATTTGTTTTAAGGCAACTCTCCAGGCCTTCTGATTAACGGAAATTAACAGCTCATCCTGTGCGGGCCAAGGACCCTGCTCTCCATCTGCTTGACCATAAATTCTGAGTTTAAAATAAAGGTCCCCTCCGTTACGCATTTTTTCAATTGCATTCACCCGGCTTTTGTCTAAATCAAGGAAAAAGGATATGGTAGAACTCAGTGGGTTGTGAGTGGTCTTAATGTATAGAGGGCTTTCAGGCTCAGCAATACCGAGAAGCTGAGTTTTTTGTGTTGTTACTCCAGCCTTCACCTCAGCTTTAACATGATAAAATGAATATTGCTTTTCCTGATGTGGAATGACCTCATAACGAAAGCTGAAAATCAGCCGAAAAAAACCTAAAGCAGGTTTTCCCGTGACTCCTTCAGAATGAAAATCCACTATTATTCGAGACTGATAAGTAATACTCATAAGATTTGCTCACCTGACTTTTTATTTGTTTTTATATTCGCAATTAAACGGATGTTTTCGGATTTCATAGTTCTCCTTTAAAAGCCTTGTCGAGGATGCTGGGAAGAAGGGCATTGAGTTCGGCATCAGTTTTGACCTGGAGGGCTTTGAGGCGCTCTACTTTGGCTTGAAGGCTATTGATGTAATCAACAATCCTATTTTGATGGGGAATTGACGGTAATTGTATTGGAAGGGCTTTCAGCTTTTTGGCATTTACATTGGCCTGTCCTGTCATTTGTTTCCTTTCCCGAAACATATAATCTCGACCAAGCGATGAATTGATGTACCTGGCAACGAGATAAGGATTTGCCTTTTTCGTATCGAAGCGCAGACGGATTATGTAAGAGGCAAATCCCCATTCCCCTTCCAGATTGAAAACAGCACATTTGCCTACTAACTCCGCGCTATTTGTCCGATTGACGAGTATGTCTTTAGGATGAAGTATCAATTTTTGAATGTCTTTCTTGGAAACTTGGAGGTATTTTAGATCTTTTATGTCAAGAGTCCCATTTTGAATATTTCCCATACGCAGAATCGGGACACCAATGGGCTCGGCATGGGTCTTTTCTGATGTTCCATAGCAGTCATCAATGACAAAATCACCTATACAACCATCAACCCATGTTTCGTCTTTTTCATCCTTTAGAATTTGGAGCAAGGCGGCATCAAGAAAAATATCCGCCTTAAGATCACTTTTCTTTCGAAAGCCTTTAGCCTCCTCAATCTTGGCGGCGAGCCGCTCAATTTTCGCCACGATCCGCCGCTGTTCCGATATCGGGGGGAGGGGGATTCCTAACCGGAGAAAATATTCCTCTTTATACCGATTCCGAGTAAGAGGCGTGCTTCCTGAACAGGAATCCCCAACCGACTTCAAAACCGATTTGAGACTGAACCAGTAATTCAAAAACTTTACATCTAGGCGCTCCTTAATTGGTACAAAAGTTGGAAATTCGTTTGATACAAAAGACCCGTCCAAGGCAGTCTCAATTACTCCAAAAGCACCACGCCATGCAAATAAACGACTGTAAATAAAATCTCCGTCTTTAACTTGGTACAAGGTAGTTGCCGATATTTCAGAACCTAATTTTACTTCACGGAGAAAAGGGCCGCCTCCATCGAGACGAATTCCTAATAGATCGTATTCGGAAATCGGCTCAACCTTATTTTTACGTCTGACAGGATTCAGAATTTCCCTAAGAGGAGTTAAAGGCCAGGATCTAGCCATCGAGTTGACCTCCTATTTCCTCTTTTATCTCCTCCATAATCTCCATGATCCGCCTTTCCTTTTCGATGATATCAGCAACCAGTTGCTCGGGCGGGAGGTGTTCGAGGGATTCGGCGCTATTGGGGTTTTTAACGTCCAGGTTGCAGGATAGGAGATTGCCGTTTTCATCGAACTTGAGCACATCAAGGGCTTTGACGCGCCAGGCGTGATCATTTTCATCGCGCTTCTTTTTTCGAAACCAAGATATGCAATCGGTGAATTCCTCAAACTGCATGGGTTTGGTTTTAGTGTAGTTCTTGCGGCCTTCTGGCAGGGGGATCTCATAATACAAGATAGTGTCTGTAGGGCCGGACCGGTCGAAAAACAGAAGGTTGGTGGGAATGCTGGTGTAGGGGGCGAACACGCCGTTGGGCAGGCGGACGATGGTATGGAGGTTGAAATTTTTGATCAGGTCCTCCTTTATTCTGGCGCAGACGCCATCGCCGAAGAGAGTGCCGTTGGGTACGACCACCGCGGCCCGGCCGGGCCTGCCCTGGTTTTTTTCAGGTCGTTTGAGTTTTCGCATGATGAGTTGCAAAAAGAGCAGGGCTGTTTCCGAGGTCTGCATGTCGTTGGGGAAGTTGGACTTGATGCCAACTTCTTCCTCACCGCCGAAGGGCGGGTTGGTCATGATCACATCCACCCTGTCCCGGTCGCCGATCTCCTTGACCTTGACGGCCAGGGAATTGTCATAGGTGATGCTTGGGTACTCCAGACCGTGAAGCAGCAGATTCATCTGACAGAGCATGTAAGGGAGGGGTTTGGCTTCCTGCCCGAAGATAGACTTCTCCTGCAATATTCTTCGGTCTTTGACGGTTTTGCATTGTTTTTCAAGATGAGTGTATGCTTCCACGAGGAAGCCGCCCGTGCCGCAGGCCGGGTCAAGTACCGTTTCGCCCAATTGCGGGTCTGTGACCGCCACCATAAACTGCACCACCGGCCGTGGGGTATAGAACTCGCCGGAATCGCCTGCCGAGTCCCGCATCTCACGAAGCATGGCCTCATAGAGGTGGCTGAGGGTATGGATTTCCTCGGAAGAATCGAAATGAATGCCGTTGACCTTGTTGATCACGTCCCGCAGGAGATAGCCGTTGATCATACGGTTCTGGACCCCGCGAAATACATTGGCGATCACGTCACGCCGGTCCCGGCCGTTGGCGGACTGAAGGCCCCTTAAATAGGCCAGGAGGCCTGTGCCGCGGCTTCCGTCCTGACGTATCGCTTCATCCTGGTTCACAAAGGCCAGGAGTTCATCGCCTGTGATGCCCTCTTCCCGGGCTGCCCAGTCCCGCCAGCGATAGGGCGGTTCAATGGCAGGACGGTATTTCTTACCGGACAAGGCTGCTTCCTGCTCCCGGATTATTTCCATGTCATCGAGAAATTTGAGGAACATGATCCAGGTGAGCATAGGAAGCCGATCCAGATCGCCGTTGAGTCCTTTGTCTTTTCGCATGATGTCCCTGGCCGATTTGATCAGGGAGCCGAGTTGTTGAACCGTGGTTAAGGGTTGCGACTTTTTCTTTGCTTTTCTTGCCATTCCTTCCCTTTAGAGCCGAAAGTTGTTTCAGTATGAGGAGATCGTTATGCTGCGTACAGTTCAGCCTGTAAATCAATAACCGCTTTGCGGAGACTATCGGCATTGCCGAAAAAACCGATAATCTCTGAGACGTTGCCCCGGTCGGAAATAGGCGGGACCTTTAACGCATCGGGAATGTTGAATTCCGTGATCCCGTGTTCGGCGTATTTATCCAGAAGGTCTTCGAGAACGGCCCTGGCTTCAGGAGTGTATCGATCGAAGAAACCCTGTTTGTCCTTCCGCAGACGGCGGACCCGTTCCTGCCGGGTAAATAGGGGCGCAGTGTAGGCCAAGTGGCATAACAGGTCAAAGGGGTCGGCGTTCGGCTGCCCTGTCACCTCGGCCAGTTCCTTGAAATTGATTCCTCGATCAGCGAGCATAGCCAGGATTTCGTTGCGGTCGTCCGGTCGAGCCCAATGCTCCCGCAGGACTGCTGCCGTTGGATAAAGGGTGCGAATTACTTCTGCGGTGTAGTCGGTGTATTTGACGACCCTTAGCTGCTTGCCGTTCTCATCAAGCTCGTAAACAAGGTGGGCGGCAATCTCCACCATACCGCCGTCTACATAGTACTTTCGAGGTTCTGCAGGCGGAGGATCGCTTATCTCCGGTGGCACTGTTTCACCGGCTATGTCATAGTCTTCGATATCTTTTTCTTCTTCAGGCGAAATTACTTCCTCACGGGTGATTTGGCCTTCCGCATCAATGGCCTCTTCGGTAACCATTTCAGGATGGCCGTCAAAATCAGGATCCGCAAAGTGGCGGGTGGCCGATCCCGTATAATCGAGGATACTAAAAAAGTATTTTCCGTAATCATCCCTGACCCGGGTTCCCCTGCCGATGATCTGTTTGAATTCCGTGATGGCATTCACTACCCGGGCTATGGCTACGTTTTTGACCATCGGGGCATCAATCCCGGTCGTCAGGAGCTTTGATGTGGTCAGGATGACCGGAGCCTCAGTCTCCAGTTCCTGAAAGCGGCTCAGATGCCCACGCCCTATGGTCCCTTCATCCGCAGTCACGCGGCAAACGTAATTGGGGTGTTGCTTGGTAAGGTCTGCATTGAGATTGTTCAGTGCCTTCCGCATCTCAAGGGCGTGCTCCTGGTCCACGCAAAACACGATTGTCTTGGCGAACCAGTCCGTTTTTTTCAGAAAATCGGTTAGGTGCCTGGCAATGGCCTCGGTGCGGGCACGGAGGGCAATCACGCGCTCAAAGTCAACGGTGTGGTATTCCTCATCAGGGATTTCCCGGCCGTATCTGTCAAGTTCGCCTTTGCTTGGACGCCAGCCCACTGCATCCACATCCGTGATCACGCGGTGTACCCGATAGGGGGCGAGGAAACCGTCCTCAATGCCGTCGCGCAGGCTGTAGATATAGATCGGATTTCCGAAATACCGATAGGTATCGCGATTATCTTCCCGCAAGGGCGTAGCCGTCATACCCAACTGGTAGGCGGGTTTGAAGTACTCAAGGATTTCACGCCAGTTGCTTTCATCCCGAGCGCTGCCCCGGTGACACTCGTCCACGATGACCAAATCAAAGAAGTCCGGCGCATATTCACGGTAAAGGCCGGGGCGATGTTCGTCCTTTGCAATGGCCTGGTAAATGGCAAAGTACATTTCCCGGCTTTTGACGGCTTGGCCGTTTTCGATTTTGTGTCGTGCATCGCCAAAAGGGGTGAATGTCTTGTCTTTGGGATCGTCAATCAGGATATTTCGGTCGGCCAGATAGAGAATCTTTGGCCGGCGGTATTCATCTGGGCGGTTCCAACGTCTTGACCAGAGCTTCCAGCAGATTTGGAAAGCGACCAGGGTCTTGCCGGTACCGGTTGCCATGGTGATGAGAACGCGCTTTTTCCCCTGGAGAATGCATTGCATCGCGCGGTTGATGGCGATTTCCTGATAATAACGAGGCTTTCGACCCGCTTCTATGTAAAAGGGCGAAAGGAGGCAGTCCGCTTGTTCCTGGTTTAGGGGTTCGGCTTGCCTCAAACGAGTCCAAAGATTTTCAGGAGAAGGAAAAGCATCCAGCTCGGTTTCCAGGCCGGTGGTGAAGTCAAATTCGACAATGCCCTTTCCGTTTGTTGCATAGGCGAATTTCAAGCCAAGGATTTCCGCATATTCTTTGGCCTGCTGAAGTCCTGTAGCAGGCTTCAGATAATTTGCTTTAGCTTCAACAACGGCAATAGGGAAATCCCGGGTATATCGAAGAAGATAATCCGCTCGCTTTTTTTTGCCTCGCCGCGGCTGTCCTCCGCTGACTATGATGCGGCCGTCTGTGAATGTCCGCTGTTCCGTGAAGGAATGCGGCTCGTCATCCCAGCCAGCGGCAATCAGCTTAGGGAGGACGTATTTCCTGCAAGTATCAGCTTCAGTCAATCCAGGCATGGCAAAGCTCTATGCAAGAGATATATCTCTTCGGAATTAAGGGAGGTTTGACTATGTTGGCTTGCTTTAAAAGACATCCGGATTCGTTTACTATTTTAGAAAAGGTGGAAAAAACAAAATCCCATTCTCTTTTTGGGAAACGGGGATTTGTTTCGCACATTTCACATTGCAGGACCTCCAGGATATGGAAGCGGAAAGATCGATTGACTTTATGGTTTTCTGGTAGAGTTTATGTTTTTTAATTGGATTGGGTTTTTTTTAGCACCCTGAGATAGCGAATGCAACCGGCAAAGTCAGTCTTAGCATGAGAAAGGCCGTCATTGTCACTGGCCATGCGTATCTTGCCAACAGAATCGGCTTTCATTCCTATTCGCCAGTCTGAAGTGTGAAGGAATTTCATGAGACTTGTTAAAATGCTAAAACTTGGTCACTCGGTACCTTCTTTTGTTCCAGTCAGTACCTGGCGTCCCCTGTCTGTCAGGCGGTATTTCTGTTTGGAGCTTCTTGGCTTGTCGGGGATGGTCATTTCGATCAATCCCTCTTCTAAAAGAATATTCAAGACTTGGTGCCTGAACTTGGTGCGGTCAGAACGTCCGGTTACGGCCATAAGATCCAGAAGCGCTGTGTCTTCATTGCACTTGCGCAGGATTTCAACTTGGTGCCGACTTAGTGCCAACTTGGTGCCGACTTCGGTTGTGACTTGGGGTGTAACTTGGGGCGCAACTTCGGAGTTGCCCAATTTTTCACCTGTTGTGCTGAACTCCGGCACTTTGACGACGATTCTAAACACATCACCTTCGATCATCTCAGGATCAGCGCCACCATAACCTAGCCCGTAGCGCATCATCTTGCGCATGCCGGAACCGAGTTCGTCGGCGCGACCGATCTGGCGGAAGAAGGCTGCGATGACCGGGTTCTTGGGGAACGGCGTGAAAGTTTCCGGGTTCAAAACGCCGAAACCATGGGGCTTATTGCTGTTTTCGGTGCGAACCTGACCGCGCTCGATAATCAACTTGGCGGGAAAAGCATTGGTGTATTCCCGATGAATCAGGATATTCGAGGCGACTTCGCGGAAAATTGCGTCGCGGATGCTGATACTGGTGGTGCCCTCAAGATAAAAAGGGTCGGGCAGATGCTTGGCGACAAAAGCCATAATGCGCTCGTAGCTCTCGACCAGATTAACGTCCACGAAATCCCGGTCGTCATAGCGGTCCAGGTTGACCTTGCGCAGAATCAGGTCGGTGCGGTGGTGCGGCACTGCCGACAGCAACGGCGACCGTTTACCGAGCAGCAACAAACCGGCAAGCGTCACACCATTCTTGCCGGTTTCCGGATCTTTCTGGTAGAGTTGTGCGCTCTTGAGCAGTTCCATATCGTCCATGTTCCGCCAAGGATGATCCTCTTGGCGCAAGATCGCGATCTTTCGGCACTTCGCAATCTGTTCCCGCTCCAGTTCGTCCAGCCCAGCATACGGGTAAATCTTGTTTTCTGAATAAGTGGCCTGCTTACGCTGGTAAAGGTCGGCTACCTGGCGGGTATGATCGGTTATGTCGAGATCACCGTCTTCATTGCGGTCGTAAATGCGCCCATTGCACCTGTGAACCTGTGAACTCTCCGGAACATAGACGTGAAGAACCGGTTTACCTTCAACAGCCACTTCATCTACCGACATGTAGGCGGGAGGATGGATTTTTTGTGGGTTGTTGATGGCGGTAACAAAGTCCTTTTTTATTTGTGCAACGGCTTCCTGTTCAATCCCCTGAATGTCCCCGGAATCCGTAACACCCAACAAAACCGTGCCACCATGCCGATTCAGGAAGGCGCAAACCGTTTCATAGACATCACGGCTGAGCTGATTGCGACAGGTCTTGAATTCAAGATCGATGCCTTCGCTCTGGCTAATCAATCCCAATAATTGGCGTTCATTCTTGTCCATTCTGGGTCTTACTCCAATACAATCCTTACCTTCCCGGGCTCTTTGCCTTTGGTGAGCTCGTCCGGGTATTTCTCGAATCGTTTCTTCATCTCCGCCGGTGTTGCCGGTGAACCGCCGGAGAGCAGTGCCGCTTGCAGGTCCTCAATTTTAACCTGTACCTTCTGGAGACCGAAAAGGGATTCCACTATCACTCCTCTCGATTACATTTTGAGTTTGAGGTGATCTTTTTGAATCGGCTGAATTGATCATGTTGACTACCATGGGAAATCTACTTTCATGGCAGTTTGCTAGGATTTATTTCTTTTGTTTGAATTGGGTTTTTTTTAGCACCCTGAGATAGGGAATGCAAGTGGCGTTTGATATGGCTAATTCATTTAGAAAAAGTAAAAGTAGACCATTTATTAGGCTCCATTGGCGATGCCTTTTCTTTTTGGTTTTCATGGTTCTTAGGTGATATGGTTTGGCGGCTGAAATAGCCACCGCAGGACCTTCTCTATTTTAGTTTAAGCAACTTAACAAAAGATGAAACTGTTTGAACCGATTGCCATCAACGATAAACTCACACTCCTCAATCGGATCATGATGCCTCCATTAGTGACCCGACTTGCCACAGAGGAGGGTGAGATCACTAAAGGTCTTATTGATCGGTATCTTCTTTATGCATCGGGAGGGGTTGGCATGGTGGTCACTGAGGCCGTCTCCGTAAAGCCGCAAAAAAGTGGGCCATTGCTCGTCCCATACTGGTCGAGGAAATACAAAGAAGGATGCGAGAAAGACCTTCTGAAATGTACCTACCGCAATGCCTGTCGGGATATGGATGCCGCCCATGAAAAGGTTACGTGTATTCAATGGAAAAAGAAAGATGGCACCATGAACCCGCCTTGCCCTTGACATCTCATAATAGCCCTTGGACAAGTCAATTCCACAAAGCTAAATGCAGGCTTTTTCATATACAATTCCTTCATAAATCCTATAATAGGGATCGGCTTGCCTTTTCTCTAGTTACTAAAACGCTTCGGTCACTCATCACAAAGGAGGGGTAAAATGGGAAAGCATTTTGTACTTATACATGGTGCATGGCACGGGGGATGGTGTTGGGACGGCGTCATAGCGGAGTTGGAAAATTCGGGGCATACTGCTGAAGCGCCAACAATGCCGGGACATAGAGCGGAGGACGATCGATCAAACATCGTTTTTGACAATTATGTAGATAAAATTGTCAGTGTGCTTGAGGGGCAGACCGCCCCTGTTGTTCTTGTTGGTCACTCAAGCGCCGGTTTTCTCATGCAGGCATCTGCACCCAAGATCCCGGACAAAATTGAACGGCTCATCTTTCACAACGCCTTCATACTGCCGGACGGAAAGAGTCAGTTTGATCTCGTGCCTCCGGAAGTTGCAGAAGGCATGACAGCCGCTGCAAATGCCTCTCCGGACAATTGCGTGCCCATCATGGAAGATTTCGTGCGTGATACGCTTATGGAGGGTGAACCGAATGAAATGAAGGATGCCTTGATCGGCAAACTCGTACCCCAGCCGATTGCTATCTTCACAACGCCTGTCCGAACAGCCGCTTTCGACAAACTCAACATTCCCAAATCCGTGGTCTTCTGCAAGGGCGATATATCGTTGCCCCCCGGCGCCTATTTGGGCATGGCCCAAGGTCTCGGGGAGTATAATTTGATCGAAATCGAAGGAGGGCATGAAACACTGTTTACAAATCCTCGAATTATAGCGGAAAGCCTGTTACGCGCTGTTGAATAGTTACTCAATGGTATGAAGACGAGATTAAGGTTGCAATTTCTTTGAATTTTGTATTGAATCTGATTCAGGCTTAAGAGCAACCTCCTGGAATCTGCACTCTAGAAACCTGCGACACCCTTTGTATTTCCGAGGGCTATTTATGTATTCTTCAAGCGTACCCAGTGCACTCGGGGCAAGCCCTGCCGTGCGCTTCATGACTCTGTCTTTAAAAAAGTTGATAAAGGTGCGCGATCGCTTAAACCATATTTGAGGGGGGGGATCCATGAGTAAGAATAATGACCTATCGGGTATTGCGGATGCGAGTAGACCAAATGCAGGCCGTATTTACGACTATTTTCTCGGAGGAAATCATAATTTTGAAATAGATCGAAAAGCAGCAGATCAAGTACTCCAACATGCGCCCCATATGCCCCAATTCCTGAGGTTGATTCGCTGGTTTCTGGGTGAAGCTATCAGGCGACTTCATGAACAGGGCTTTGACAAATTTCTTGATTTTGCTTCAGGACTCCCGACGATGGATCATATCCACCAGGTTGCACCAGAGGGTACCAAGGTGATTTATTCGGATATTGATCCGGTAACAGTTGCTTATGCCAAAGATATTATCGGAGACGATCCGAATATACGTTATGTGCAGTGCAATGCCGAAAACCCGGAAGAACTATTGAATTCCGGAGTTGTTGAAGAACTTTTCGGAAATGACAAAAATGTGGCTATCGGCATAAACGGCGTGGTTTATTTTATGCCTGATGAGGCGGTAGCACACAGTATGAAAACATTGTACGACTGGGCAGATGATGGGGCTAAGTTGTTTTTGTGTGACAGTGACATTCAGGAAATGACAGAAGATGCGCGAAAAACCGTAGAGATTTACGAAAAATCAGGACAACAAATGCACCTTCGTCCTCTGGAAAAAACCCTTGAGCTTATTAAACCCTGGAAGATTGATGATCCTGGGGTTAAGTTAATAGAAGAGTGGATTGACATGGAAAGTAAAGTAACGGACCAGGTTCAGGAAACATGGGGGTCCGGCGCCTTAAACGGCATGATACTCAAAAAATAGGCATCCTAATTTTTTAGGCCTAATCTATAGAAAGAGTTATTTATTTGATTTCGTGTTAAAGAAAAAACCAGAAATTGTCCATTCTCTCCAACAGAGACACGCCGAAATTGTAGAAATTGTCGCAAAAACTCTTGTCTCAAAGGCCTTCGAAAACCGCTACACACTCCACCCCAGACGCTTAAAAGAAATAGCTTCAGTCGAAGTGCAGACTTATGTTGACTTCTTTTTGAACTTTGATAGCGAAGTCGTCACGAAGCATGGAAGGATGCGCGCTCGTGAGGGCTTGGGAGAAGGACCCCTGCTTGCTCTGGGCAAAGACCTCCGCAGATTTTCTCTTGATATTGCAAAGGACCTCAATCACGGCTGCATTGAATATGCGATGGATATAAATGATGCCTACCTAGAGGCCTACCTCTATGGATACATGACCGAGCGCACGACTCAAACGCTCGATGATCAGGAGCAGCTACGAATTGCCCTTTCAAAGGCGCTGGAGCGACAAAGACAGGAACTTCAAATCAAAAATCATGCTATTCATACTTATGTTAACGGCATTATGATCACGGATATGGATGGTACGATCACCTATGTGAATCCTGCGTTTCAAAAAATGTGGGGCTACGAAAATTCTGAGGAGTTGCCTAGTGTGGATAGTGCGCGATTTCTAGACATAGAGAATTTCAGTGAATTAATTGATCTTTGCAAAGGATCTGGAGGTTGGCAAAATGAGTTTACTGCTGTTCGCACAGACAACTCGACATTTAGTGTGGTGGTTTCTGCCTCTCTCATACAGGATGAAAAGTCTGAGCCTATTGGCATAATGGCCTCTTTTGCAGATGTCACGGAGCGGAAACGGCTGGAAACCAGGCTTCAGAGGGCAAACAAGATGGAGGCCCTTGGAACCCTTGCAGGGGGGGTGGCTCATGACCTTAACAATATTCTCTCCGGTCTTGTGAGCTATCCGGAGCTTCTGCTGCTCGACCTTCCAGAGGACAGCACTCTAAGAAAACCTATTTTGACCATTAAAGAGTCGGGAGATAGGGCCGCCGCTATTGTTCAGGATCTGTTGACCCTTGCCCGAAGAGGGGTTGCCGTTAAGGACGTTGTTAATCTTACCGATATCGTGTCGGAGTATCTTATTTCCCCTGAATATGCAAAATTATCGGACTTTTATCCAGATTTGAGACTTAAGACAGATCTCGAAGTAGACCTCCTGAACATCCTCGGCTCTCCTGTTCATCTAGCAAAAACGGTTATGAATCTCGTCACGAATGCCGCAGAAGCCATGCCTGATGGTGGCGAAATTCTCATCTCCACTGAAAATCGTTACATTGACAGACCTATAAGAGGATATGATCATGTGGAGGAGGGTGATTATGTTCTTCTGACCGTGTCGGATATGGGAGTCGGTATCGCCTCCAAAGATATGGAAAGGATCTTTGAGCCCTTCTATACTCGCAAGGTAATGGGGAGGAGCGGGTCGGGCCTAGGTATGGCCGTGGTGTGGGGAACGGTAAAGGACCATAAAGGGTATATTGATGTAAAAAGCAATGAGGGGAAAGGAACCACCTTTGCCCTTTATTTTCCCGCCACGAGAAGAGAAGTAACGAAAGATATGGTTCTGATACCGATGGAGGACTATTTGGCCCAGGGAGAGACAATCCTGGTGGTCGATGACGTGGAGACGCAAAGGGAAATTGCTACCCGAATGCTCGCGAGATTGGGTTACTCAGTCACATCTGTTTCAAGCGGTGAAGAAGCGGTCGATTATCTGAAGAGTAACTCTGCAGATCTGCTGTTGTTGGATATGATTATGGATCCGGGCATTGATGGACTGGAGACCTACAAAAGGATTCTGAATTTCCGACCTCAACAAAAGGCAATCATGGTAAGCGGATTCTCCGAGACAAGCCGAGTCAAGGAGGCCCAGAAAATGGGTGCAGGTCCTTACCTCAAAAAGCCTTATTCTTTGGAAAAAATCGGTAAAGCTATAAGGGGTGAGCTGGAGAAATAGGTACCTGGAAAGCCCCTAAAACCCCTTCCAACAAGGATCACGAAACAACCCATCGGAGCGCCCTTTCAGACACTGGAAAACAAATAAACGAAATCAACGTCATAGTTTGTGGGTTCATTTCTAAGGAGCATTTTGTTGGAATCGTATCTTCGATCTACTGAAATTATCGATTGGGAACACGCCTCAGTCCTTGCCAAGGCAAAGGAGATTGCGGGGAGTTCTGTGGATGTGTCTGAGATTGCCAAGGCCTGTTTCGAATGGGTTCGGGATGAGATTCGCCACACGGTTGATTATGATTTGCCGGCCGTGACTTGCAGGGCCTCTGAAGTGCTCAAAGCTGGAACGGGATTCTGTTATGCAAAAAGCCATCTCCTCGGGGCGCTTTTGCGGGCCAATCATATTCCTGCCGGTTTTTGCTATCAGCGAACGATCCTTGATGAACAAAAGGGAACCTATTGTCTGCACGGGCTCAATGCGTTACACTTGCCTCAAATCGGCTGGCATCGTATTGACCCGCGAGGAAACAAAGAAGGAGTGGATACGCAGTTCACGCCGCCGGTTGAAGCACTGGCATTTGATATTCGTCTCAAGGGTGAAGCCAATCTTCCTGAAATTTGGCCCGACCCACTACCCATTGTCCTGGATGTCCTTCAACGATTTGAGAACAGCGAGGAAGTCGCAAACAACCTTCCCGATATTCTGATCATTTAGAAGATCCTGCTATTGTGGAACAATTAAGAGTTTTGATTGAGCAATGGATCTGAAAGAAACCCTGATATCTTCCGACTTTATCCTGGCCGAAGCTGCTATCATCGAAACACTCAGGCGCGATAAGGCCATCTCGTTGCATCCTCATCTCGAAAATGCACTGTTGATTTATGATCCCAAGGGCAAAGCGGGTTTTGCCAGGATCTATGGGAGTTTCATTGAACTTGCACAAACAGCAAACGTGCCCTTACTTTTATGTGCACCCACCTGGAGAGCCAACCCGCAGAGACTTCAATCTGCCGGCGTGGAATCGGATCTGATTCAAGATGCTGCGGATTTCCTATTGGGCCTAAGAAACCAATACCCCGGGTTTGCCCACAAGGTATTTGTCGGAGGTCTCATCGGACCCAAGAATGACGCCTACAGACCCGAAGAGGCCTTGAATGAAAGGGAAGCAGAAAGCTTTCATACATGGCAAATAAAAAAGATTGCCCGGTCAGGACTCGATTTTTTGCAGGCTGCAACCCTTCCTTCTCTTAGCGAGGCGACGGGCATTGCTTTGGCCCTGCAGCAGGTTGATATCCCCTATATTATTAGTTTTGTCATAAACTCATCGGCCCTGGTATTGGATGGCACCCCTCTCGAAATGGCATTCAGACATATTGATGAGGTAACCCGCGGACATCCCCCCTTGGGTTATATGATCAACTGTGCCTACCCCTCTTTCCTGAAACCGGAGGAGCAGCGCGAATATGTGTTTGAAAGGCTTTTGGGTTTTCAAGGGAATGCCTCCTCATTGGATCACGCCGAGTTGGACGGGTCCTATTCGCTTCAAATGGATGACAAGGCGGACTGGGGAGAAATAATGGTTCAACTCAACAGAAAATACGGCATAAAAATCTTGGGAGGCTGCTGCGGAACCACGGTTCAACATCTGGAATATCTCGTTGATAGTATTCAAGGGTTGTAAGGAAATTAAATGACATGCGAAGAGCGGTAAAACCTATGCCAGAATCAAAGAAAGGAATCTCAATGCAAAAACTATTTTTAGGCATGTTCCTGGGTCTAGTTGTTTCTATTGGTTGGATCAATGGGGCAGTTGCGGAAGATCCAATCAAGGCAGAATTTATTCCCAAACTCGTCGTCCGCGGTGAAGCGACGTTGAATGTCCCTGCCGATCAAATGCGTCTGAACGTCGGTGTGATTACAAATGCGGACACGGCGGATACGGCTTTGGCAGAGAATAATACGATCATGAAACGCGTTGAGGAGACTATGAAAAAGATCGGACTTGGGGAAAATGAATATAAAACCGGTCAATTCCAGATCCAGCCGCGATGGTCGCAGCCTCCTCGAAAACAGGCGGAATATTGGAAGCCGTCTATCGTCGGATATACTGTCACCAACAGACTGAAAATCAAGACCACAAAGATAGAGATCGCCGGAGATCTTATTGCATCTGCAAGTGATGCCGGGGCGAATACGATTGATACCATCCTCTTTGATCTTTCCGAACCCCGCAGATATCGCGCCAAGGCCATTGAGAGGGCGACCGCGAATGCAATGGTCGATGCCAGGACCCTGGCAAAGGCAACCTCTACGAAACTCCTTCGGGTCCTTAAAATGAGACTCGACAATGTCTTCGCCGAGCCGCTAAGGATGCGGCACAAACGATTTGCGCAAGAATCGGGCGTCGCAATGGCAGCCCCTGCCCCTGTGATCAAATCCGGTGATGTCACTGTCCGTGCGAGTGTTGTGATCGTTTACGAGATAGCACAAATAGAGTAACTCAAAGAATATAGCTGATGATGTAGGAGGGGCCTACAAAGCGGGAAGAGCGGGACGAGATAAAAGGAGAATTCTAAGAATGGATGAAATCGATGTAGCATCGATTAAACCGACCATTCCCTATGACTTATTCAGCAAGATCGATATTCGGGTGGGCATGATCGAACGGGTGGAAGATGTGGAAGGGGCCTACAAATTGGTCAGGCTCATTGTCGATTTTGGAGATCACAAGAGATCAATCCTGGCCGGCATAAAAAAGGAGAGAGAAGATCCTAAGGAGATCGAGGGCAAACAGGCCCTATTCGTGGTCAACCTCGAACCCCGGAAGATGATGGGAGAAATCTCCGAAGGGATGTTGTTCGATATCGGTTACGAAGACGGCATCACACCCGTGCTGGCGACGCCTGAACGGCCAGTGCCCAATGGAACCCGAACCGGCTGATACCCTTGTTTGGTGTCTTTAAAAAGATTCTTCATCTTCCTCTGGGAAGAAGCCATGCCCTAAAGAAAGGGTTAACAAATCTGACCTCTTTCCCGGATTTAAAAAGAATATTGATGTCGACCATCCGTGTTATTGCCCGGTTCACCGATGCGGAACTGTGTGGACCAACAGACTTCATAAAATTAATTGAATAAACCCTTTTTCCGCCTTCCTTTGCTAAGGCCGTAAGGCACTTGAGCTGAAAATCTGTTAGAAGGCTTACAAATGTCTCGTAAGACTTTTGTTCCCTGGCGAAGATCAAATCAAGAGCAGCTTTGAGTCTGCCCGGTGATATGGATTCTCCTTCCGGAGTAACTTCCCAAAGGGTCTCGCAGAATTGCTGGATATCCCCAGTAATGTTATTGGCGATTTCAAACACATGCTTTAAGGTCTCCTCGATAACCCTGCGCCCGCCGTTTTCGAACTTTTTTATCAGGAACTTTGAGAATTCCTTATATGGCAGCGGATCAACAGTAATCGGAATAGCCGACTTGAAAAAAGCTGAGCTGGGAGAGGTAAATATCTGTTCCATCTTGTTTCTTATGCTCCCAACAAAGACATAGGGGATATTGTTGTGAAACTGTATCCTACTCCTCAAAAGGGCAATGGCCTCATCGGCATCATTGATTTTCAGGATGTCCTGGAATTCATCGAAGACGACGACAAACCGCTTTTTCTTGCCTATCGATTCAATCAAATCGAGCACCTCCTGGATTGAACTGGCCTTCAGTTCCACTGAAGTATCAAAGGAAACGATAGGCATAGAGGTGACCGGGTCTGTCGAAATAGTCGGTCTGAGATGCGAAAGGGCTTTAATCATTTTTGTAACCCAACTTGCCTTCTTCTCCAGAGTGACTATTGCTCGGAGCATCCTTTTACAAAAGGCATCTACAGATTTGATGCCAAGGAGATCCATGTATAAAAGTTCCGTTCCCCCAGATTTTCTGACCGCCTCAAAAACAAGAGATGACTTTCCAATACGCCTTTCACCGAAAACCACAATGTTCTGGGATGATTCGATATGACCGGAGATTTGTTTCAGTAACCCTTTCCTGCCGCAGAAGTCTTTTCCCTGGACGATCGAACCATATTTAAATGGGTTCATGACGCACTACCTTTCCTAACTGGGTATTTAGCAATTCTGTTTTAAACAGAACTGCTTATAACATAATTGTTAAATTTCGGCAAACAATATAATACATAAAAATATCGAAGTTTAAGAAGATAGGAAAAGGTTCATATTGATGGCTTTAACAATCTGGCTTGACATCATTCGGTTTAGAGAATCTAATAATAATTTTGATTTAATGGATATGAGGGCCATGCTTATCAAACCGTTTCCGGAAATAGACAACATTCACACAATAGCCATCCCTTTTGAGGAATTTTCCGATCTTATCACTGCCAATGTTTACCTATTGGGTAACGGCCCCGTCACCCTCATCGATACCGGACCAAAGCTTCAAGGTTCTTTTGAGCTTATCAAGAGTAAATTGAAAGGCCTGGGTCTCGACTTTAACGATGTTGAGCGAATCATTATCACCCACGGCCATGTGGATCACTATGGCCAAGCGGTCACTATCCGACAAGCCTCCCAGAATTCCGTCAAGTGCTTTATTCATGCTGAAGACAAATGGCGAGTATCTTCTGATAACTTCCAATCCGACGGTTGGTCAAAGGAGTTGGAAAAATTCGCTGTGCTGGTCGGTATGCCTGCCGAGATTGTTGAGAAGATCAAAAAGCGTTTTTCCGTTTTCAGGATATTATCCGATCCCCTGGATGAAGTAACGCCCCTTGAGGAGGGCGAGGAATTTATTGGGGAGGGCTTTCACTTGAAAGTCATTCATACACCCGGACACTCCCCCGGAAACATGTGTCTTTATGAGTCCCGAAATAAGATTCTATTCAGTGGCGATCATATCATTAAACATATCACGCCCAACCCGCTTCTGGAATTAAGACGCGACCAACTTAAGGACCCCAAGTACCAAAGTCTAAAAGAGTATTCCAAGTCACTGGACAAACTCAACGGTCTCGATGTGCGCTATGTTTTCCCGGGACACGGAGAGTATATTGAAGATCTGGAGGGAATCATATCGAGTTACAAAATTCATCATCGGGAAAGAATGGATCTGATTTTGAAGGCGTTGAAGAAGGAGATGAGGCCGATCTTTGAACTGATTGATGATGTCTTCCCACACGTTCCGGAGAAAGATATGTTTCTGGCCCTATCGGAGATCTGGGTTCATCTGGAGATACTGATCAACGAAGGCAGGGCAGAGCTTACCGATTCCGGCCCACCTGTCCTCTACCGAGCCATTTAAGGCCAACGGTGACGCTGACCTCGGTCCTCAATTCGTCAAAATCTTGTGCAAACAACTCGGCATTAATCCTAATGATATTCTCTAAAAGGAGGCGATGGTGTTACAGAGTTACTCCGTAATAATAACCCCGGATGAAGACGGAACTATCATTGCGCAATTTCCTGATACACCAGAGGCTATAACCGTGGGCTCTGACGATACTAATGCTCTTGTTTGGGCGCAGGATGCACTCGTCGTCGCACTAACCGGCTATATTGAGGACAGACGCGATATTCCACCACCTTCCAAACCTAAAAGGGGTCAAAGGCTTCTACATCTTCCGCCACAGGTTGCTATGAAGCTAGCAATTTATCAAGGCATGCGAAATCAAGGCATGACGCAGTCAACTCTGGGCGAATGTATCGGAGTTGATGGCCGCCAGGTTCGCCGCATATTGGACCTCGATCATAATACCAGCCTTTCTCAGCTCGTCCGCACGCTAAAATGCCTTGGAAAAGAACTCTTCATTGATATCCGAAATGCAGCGTAAGGGCATAATTCCACCAGTCACACCGAACGCTGCTCTTCACCGGACATTGCGAGGAACGAAGTGACGAAGCAATGACACGTTTTTCGACTTTTTTCGATTTTATCAATATTTAGTGCTGGGAGATGAGGGATCGGAGTGCTTTATTCACTGATTCAGAATCCGGAAAGTGCATTTTTATATCGGGGTCGAGCATAATAGCCCCGTCCTGATGGGTAAAATACTGTATTGATTTAGTACCGTCATCTTGGTGAATTATAACTGTATGTCCTTCACGATAAGCTTTATAATGCTTTCCTCTAACACCTTTCGAGAAATCATACTCATCCCTCATATTAATATTTTTAGATCTTTCTTATCCTTATTCATACATTTTCCTTTCAGATTACTCAATTTCAATAATGCAGAACGCTCGGGCTCATCGGCTGGCAGAAGCGCGCCAGCGCTGAAGCCAGTCCGCTGTGCAACCCGTTGTTTGGGTTTCTTCTTCGTCCAGCAAGCGTTACTGGACTTCGTCAACATTCGTGAAGTCCCACATCGTGCCTTTCCAATTGCTGATGTATCCATTGTCGCCGCAGACGGGGCACCACCAATCAATATCTTCAGTTTCGGGGTCCAAATCGGCTTCGATCACCCCAGTGCATGGTTTCCTGCCGGGACGTCGGCGACAGCGGACCTGGTATTCTGACGGGGGGATGATCTCGGGACGCGAAATCATGGACACAATCGCGACGAAATGCTCCGCTAAACGCCGTGCCGGTACTTTTAATGGAGCTATGCCACCCTCGTCGTTAAGAAAATGCGTGACATCAGTAACCCAGGTATCACCCATTGTTTCCAATTGCCTCTTGATAATCAGTTGGCCCGAACATTGTTATTATGACGGGGGATGTCTTTTGACACCCCTAACCCAATTGGCCTAGCGTTCGCCGGAATCGTGCCACTCGGCGAATTCATGCCAATTTACCATATCCTGTTGATAAATCAAGAAAAGGTCTGACATGCTACAGAGTTTTTGGCGCCAGAACAAAAGAACATAGGGGTCTTCATTCCTGACAAAAAATTTTCAAGCGTGAAGAATGAAGACCTGGCCCCCAAACTTTTCTCTGTGTTCATGCCAGGTTATGTTTCACATAAATCCAGGTTGCCAGATTGCTCTACGACTCTATTGTATGAGCCTTATTGTATTTTAGAAAAAATTTCCTTCTTCCCATCCTTAGTTTCTATTATATGCCCGTCGATACTGCCCGTCACATCAGGATGTAAGTTGTTTTTCAGATAATTCAGGTAGCCATAAGGGCCAAATTGGCTTCCGGTCATATTATTGACTGAAATAATGATTCTCAACATTACTCTGCCTATCAAATCTTCCGATTCCTTGTTGCCTATTAGATAATCATAAACCTGCATCGTCAATGATGAGAATTTATCGGGATTGATCCGTTTTCCCTTGAATTTGTGAGAGTAGATGTTGCTAAGAGTTTCCTTAATCTTCTGATCCGTAAGGTTAAAGAGTCTTTTTACGTAACAATCCGCAAAAAAGGACTCAAACGCATATGCAATTCGCTTCACGTCGGAGTTCTTGAAAATATCATTATGTTCAGAATGCGGTATATCTTGCAATGCGCCTCTGAGTTCCCTTTCTTCTAGGACACTTTGTTGATAAACTTCATTGTCAAGGTAACGACAACCTCTATCACAAAGAATGTTCTTCAGGCGATTGCTTCCACAGCATTGTGGACAAAGCAATTTATCCAAAGCAGCACAATACCGCTTCGCAGCTTTTCTATTACAGTACCCGCATTTTGGCTTTGCCATACATGGACCTCCTGGTACATATTGATTACGCAACGAAACCTTATTGAAGGTTTCGGCTAAACAATACCGATGGAATCAGTCAGAAAAAAATATAATGTATTGCGCCTCACAGGCCGCGAGGTTACGAGCGGTCCTTTGCAGGCGCATGTTCTGCGACGATTTATGATTCCATTGCCGTGTCGGTGATTTCGTTAACCGAATCAGGCTGCAAATACCATCCTTTCTAAATCCATCTTTTCATCGATCAGGCTCGCATATCGCCCAAGATGAACGTGGAGCTGCCGGACGCCTCTACTCCGAGCCAATTGAAGGGTGCCTTGCATCACGAGGGCCCGGATTGCTTGGCGGTTTCGTAGTTTATAAGGTTTAACGTTGTTGACTAGAAGTTATTCAACATAGTCAACAACGTTCCCAAGTTCTCTTGTAGTCAAAAGCATAAATTGTCGTTTATTTTTTTATGCTTTTGAGGTGAAGTTTTGGCTTCACCTCATGTGTGAAGATCTCAATTCTTCATCTAAATCAGCACGATAACCGACAATTCTAAATTCACCAATCTTATTTTCCTCTATGACCCAATGATCATGATTCCTTCGGAAATTTATGTGGGTCTTGATACGTCCTGGTGTAAGGAAGTCATTACTTCCAAGCCTTTTGTTGTCTTCCGCAGCTTTTCGCTGAAGCTCAGCCAATGTTCCACCTTTAAGGAGGTGCTTATCCATGCAGATCGTTATCCTGACGGCAGGGGCCTCTTCTAGGTGCCTTCTTAATTCCTCAAAGTTGGCATAACTGGATCGCACCCTTGAGGAATCCTTGGGATGGTTTTTCTTCTTCATTACTCCCTCCTCCAACGGTTCGTGCAATTCAAGTGCTGACTCCTCTGGTATTTTTCCGACATGCTGTGCAATTTCTTCCATAATAGGGATTGCCTGTCTCAGAGGTAAGTGAAAGAACTCTCGATTTCTTTTAAAACGATAACGCTCCAATTTTTTATGAATTAGCTTCTCGGCCATATCACAATCGGATACGCACACGTCATAAGCAACATAGTATTCCATCGGCATACCAGAGGAGGATGAAAGCTCTTTTGCTCTTTCTTCAGGTTTCTTGGTAGTCTTCCCTATCTTGAGAAGATTCCTTTGCAAGGTCGGATTGATTAGAACATAAACCCAGCCTTCACTCATACTCTCACCGTCATTCTGAGAAGCCAAAACAATTCAAGGTCTAACGAAAAACCTACCAGCAGTGAGGGCCGCCAGCCCCTTGCTGTCTGGTGAAGTGACAAGTTCGCCTCATCGTTCTTTAAACCATATTGCGAAATGCTTTGACTTAGATGCTGATGCCTTCCACTGGGAAAGGATATCAATGGTCTTTGAAAGATTAAACGCTGTTTCCTTAACGGACTCAATCCAGTCTAATACAGGTTCAATGATTTGAAAGTCTCCTTCGGCCACTTCACCATATCCTAATCGCCGTGTGGCATATGATTCTCTTGTTTTCTGAAGTTTATCGCCACAAATCATTTCTCTGATAATCTGCTCAGAGTTAGTATGATTATTGGCAACAGTCATCGCCATGATTACTGGCTCAAAGGGGTCGCCACCTAGCTTGTCAACTGCCAAGGCGGCAAGCTCCTTAATACCGTGACCAGATCGCTGTTGGCGTGCTCGTGCTTCCTGAATTGTGAACAAGCCGGATTCTACTCCAGCTTGCTTGATAGAGATTTCCAGCGATTGGAAAAGAAGGCTGGCGAAGATTGGAACGACGACAGGATTGGCGTTGAGAAAATCAGCGCTACCTCCACATATCCTTTCCGCCGAAATAGCATAGGCAATTGCAGCTTCACGGCTAGTGAACATCCGAGTAGTTTTTTGATTCATCATTTCCTCTTTCTCGGCGAACATTGTTATAATGTAGCCGGGCGTCTTTTGACACCGGCAACTCAATCGGGCTGGTTCTCGCCGGAATCGTGCCCATTTCTGAATTCCCGCCAATTTATCATATCTTGTTGATAAATCAATAAAAACCTCTGTCCATCCGGTCTCGGCCAAACCCCAAAATTGTGCTTTTTGCGCAAATTATCGCGGTTATCCACCCTTCTACATAATTGCAGAGGAGGGTTATCAAGCCATGCGAATTTCCATTTCCAAATTGGTTTGAAATCCAGTAGGGTTCTCTGCGCATTCTAGAGCGAAACTATCTATTTTCTCCCCCCTCACCCTATCCCACTCCCGCAAGGGGAGAGGGAAATAAGGGATTAGATTCTGGCTATTAGGCTCACGCCGATCACCAAAAGAAATATCAGTACCGCCTTTCGATAGGTTTCTTCCTTAAGGGATCTTCTGAGCCTTCCGCCCAGGAAAATGCCGATGGCAACGGGGACAATGCCAACGAATGAAACTCCAAGGGTTTCAAGTTTCAAAAGTCCAAAACGGTTGAGAAGAATCAACATGATGATGCTGGAAAATGTGAAGGATATATTGATTGCCTGTACAAAAGTTTCCCTGTTTAGCTTCAAAGAAAGCATAAAGGGCAAGACCGGCATGACTTGAGATCCTGTCATGCCAATTACGACACCTGTGCAGAGTCCCACGGGACTGGATAGCCAAACTTCCGACTTTCTCGATAATGCATTAGTTCGCGAGCGGAGGGCCCACGCGCCATAGACAGCCAGGACGATACCAAGTATGGCTCGACTGATTGAGCTATCAGCAGATTGGAGAATATAAACGCCCAGGATGAGCCCAGGAACTGCAGAGATGTAAACGAGCCAGAATCTGCTAAAGGCCTCACGTAACCTTTTGGCCTGCACCATAACCAGAACATTGCTTGTCAGGGACGGCAGGATAACCAAGGGGATGCTTACTTTCGGTTCAATCAAAGAGGTCAGGATCGGCAGGCAAATTGTCGAAAACCCGAGACCCGTTATACCCTTGAGAAACGACGCAAACAAGTATGACAGGAGAACAAATGCAATGATCTCAATGTTCATTTATTTTTAATCAAAATATTATTATCGGCTATTCAGCACGTTTTCTTAGGTGTGGTTACTATCTCGAATAGGTATCCATCGGGACCTTCAAAGAAGGCCCATTCGAATCCTCCATCTCTGGCATTCTCAGAGACGAACTTCACCCCCTTTTCCTCCAATTCCTGACGAGCAGAGGACACATCCTCCACTTCGAATGCGATAACAGGATGTTTTAAATACCTGTGCCAGGTGTTTCCTTCACCAAGCACCTCAAAATATTGACCCCAAGGCAATTTGAATATAGCGAAGTCCTCTTCTTGGCTCCAATTATAAACCTCCAAACCAAGGGTCTTTTGGAAAAAATCTTGGGATACTTTTACGCTTTCGGTTGGATACCCCACCCACGAAATTCCCTTTATTCTCATTTTATTTTCTCTTTCATTCTATATTGGAAACCGCCAGGATAGTTTTGACTATAGTAACAAAGGATTTTAGCTTATTTTCAATTGACAATAGGACAATATTGTCCTAAACTCAAAAGTATGAAAGCCAGAGAGCTTGTTAGGAAGCTAAGAAAATGTGGTGTTGAATTTATTAAGGGTCGAGGCAAAGGAGGTCACCAACTTGCAAAGTGAGATCTTTTCAAAATGCTCCATTTTGGTCAAGGTCAATGAAGACGAGGATTTTGACCACAGGAATACTAGAAGTATTTTGAGGATTAAAATCCGAGTCTGAAGCAGAGATTGAGCAAAAGGGGGCGTTTTGAAAAGATCTCAAGGTATCGCGGGAAACCGGCCACGCTTCCGGTGCACGGTGACGCTGACCTCGGTCCTCAATTCGTTAAAGAGTTATGCAAGCAACTCGGTATTAATCCGGACGATATCCTCTAAAAGGAGACGATAATGTTGCAAAGTTACCCCATCATACTAACCCCGGATGAAGACGGAACGATCATTGCGCAATTTCCTGATATACCGGAGGCCATGACTGTTGGCTCTGGCGAAACCAATGCACTTGATTGGGCGCAGGATGCACTCGTCGTCGCACTAACCGGCTATATTGAGGACAGACGCGATATTCCACCGCCTTCCAAACCTAAAAAGGGCCAGAGGCTTGTACATCTTCCGCCACAGGTTGCCATGAAGTTAGCGATTTATCAAGGTATGCGAAATCAAGGTATGACGCAAGCAACCTTGGGGGAATGTATCGGAGTTGATGGACGGCAGGTTCGCCGCATATTGGATCTCGATCATAATACCAGCCTTTCTCAACTCGTCCGCGCGCTAAAATGCCTTGGAAAAGAACTTGTAATTGATATCCGAAATGCGGCGTAAAGGTATCATTCCACTTATTACGCCAAGTGTGGGTTTGTCAGCTGATTATTGTTACTCTACACACGTGCCAGGCCGTGTAAGCGAGGCTATTCTGCCCTAAATGTATTTTCTAGAACAAAGCACGTTTCCTGATAAATCTTTTTCATTTTATTGTCTTTGGTTAGAAGACCATCAAAAAAGGTTGCATATGCAACATAGCTCATATCAACGATATCATTTCTTAATCTCTTAAGTCTGACTGATCCAGGTCCTCCGTCCCCCATCCGACGCACATCATACCATGTAGTGTATTTCAATCCCAGTTTTGGGTCATGAATTCAGAAACGGCGGGATATTGTCTATATATCCACATTCGGATGGGCCGCGTTTTGAATCAAGCCATTTTATATAAGCCTTTTTCATGATCAAAACCCATCTCAGTTAAAATTCAAATTAGGACAGGTCTCCTGAATTGCTGCCGGTTTTTGGTGCCACAACATCACTTTTATCTCTTGATTCGATCTTTAGAAACTGTTTCTATTAAATGGGTTCATTACTTGGTCTAAGCGAACCAATTGAATGTTGCTTCAATATTTTAAGGTAAGAGAGGATCGACAGAATGAAATCATATGACAAAGGGCGGTATTTCCCCGGGGAGTTGACCTCTGATGAGATTGCTCAAATTCCAGTCATTGATCATGGCGAAGACATTTATATATATGACACCAAAGGGAAGCGGTATCTTGATGCGATTTCCGGCATCGCGGGAACCACTTCCTAATCTGCCCGCCCTTGATCATCGACGATTCGGATTGCGAATCCATCCCTTCCAAACTGGATGAGGCCCTGGGTGCCATTGCACGTGAGACAACTTAGCCAAAATTCGCGTGATAATGGTGTCAGAACAAATAACCTCTTCGTGACTTGGAATACCTGAAATAGGGCCTATATACATAGGTAGGTGCGTGCCTGCGCCGCGCCGGATCCCGCCCAAAGCGGGAGCAGGCAGGTCGCAGACCCTAATGGCGCCCCACGGGTAAACCCGTGGTCCCTTTAAGTTACCCGTCTTCGCCTTCGGCTACGACGCGGTTATCCGCCTCAATTTT
>CAYWMP010000051.1:5264-32539 GCA_964459445.1 uncultured Desulfobacteraceae bacterium | reverse complement strand
CACGGTGGGACTTTCACCCACTGGATTGCGGCCTTGCCGGCCGCTACCTTGAGACCCCTTCTCTTTCGGCCAGTATAAAAGACTGCATGAGTTAAATGCAACAGGAGACCTGACCTGATTCTGATGTGCTGCAAGATTCAATAGCTTCATGCGTGGTTTTCACTGAGAGTACCTATTTTGAATGCTCATCAATCTTTTTTAGAAGATCCGCCTTTCTCACAGGCTTGGAAAGAAAATCGCTACAACCCGCGCCAAGGCATTTTTCCTTGTCTTCCTTGGTTGCATGGGCAGTCAGTGCCACAATCGGTGTTGGCTCTAGTCCTTGATCCATTTCCCAATTTCTTATCTCCCCTGTAGCCGTGTAACCGTCCATGATCGGCATTTGCATATCCATGAGCAATAGATCGTATTCGCCTGATGTGAATTTCTCGACTGCTTCTTCACCGTTCTCAGCCGTGTCTATTTGATGCGGGGTCTTTTTAAGAAAGGCTTTGATAAGAAGGATATTGTCTTCCGTGTCTTCCACCAGGAGAATGTTCAAAGGCTTGAGTTCTTTGGGTGGCCCAGGTTCGGCGATTTCCATTTTCCCAACCGCGATCTCCTTGGGCTCCTTCTGGACCGGGAATGTCGCCGTAAAATGAAACTGGCTTCCTTTGCCTAAAGCACTTTCAACCCAGATTTGGCCATCCATGAGTTCAACTAGGCGTTTTGAGATGCTCAAGCCGAGACCCGTGCCTCCATGCTTGCGAGTCGTTGATGAGTCTGCCTGCTTAAAGCTGTCAAAGACGAGAGCGGCCTTATCGGGAGGAATACCGATCCCTGTATCGGCGACCGTAAAGAGCAACTCAACAACATCAGACTTAGTGCTGTCGGAGATGGGACCCCCCATCCCTACGCTCATTGATACCTCGCCCTTCTCCGTGAACTTGACGGCATTGCTGATCAGGTTCGTGAGTATTTGGCGCAACCGGACCGGGTCCCCTACCAAATCGGTGGGAACCTCAGGCATCATATTGCATGTCAAGCCCAAGCCCTTTTCCTGCGCTCGAAAGGCCATTACATCGCAGGTCGTTTCAGCAAGCTCCTTAAGATCAAATTCAATGGATTCGAGTTCAAGGTGACCCGCCTCTATTTTGGAGATATCAAGGATGTCGTTAATAATGCTCAAGAGGTTCTCTCCAGCGGATGAGAAAACCTTGACATACTGTTGCTGCTCGGAGGTTAAAGCGGTTTCCGACAATAGATCGGCCATGCCGATGATGGCATTCATCGGTGTGCGGATCTCGTGGCTCATACTGGCCAGGAAATCGCTTTTGGCCTCCGTAGCAGCCACAGCGGCTTCCTTGGCCTGATGCAAGGCTTCAAGAAGTCGCACATTGGCGATGGTAACGGCTGCGTGGTATGACAAAGACGAGAGGATCTGTTCTTCTTTAGGTTGAAAATCGTGGGGGGTCTTGAAGTAGACCACGAGCACGCCATAAACGTCTTCCCGGACGATAATAGGCACCCCGAGGATCGCACGAGGGGACAATGCCTTGACAAAGGCCTCTGTTGAGGAATCCTTGTGCCTGAGAGACGGGTCTGCTTCACGATCATGGGTCCAAACGGGTCGCCGTTCTTTAAAGGCTCTTCCACCAATGCCTTCTCCCGGCATGATTAGCGTGTCCGGGTTTGACGCCATATCAAGATTATGCCCGTGGACGATCGTGAGCCCACCCCTTGTTTCGTCATATCTCATAATGACAGCACCGTCGCAACCCAACAAATCCACCGCCTTTGCCGCAATCAGATCCATTAAATGATCCATATCCAGCTTGGCCGCCAGTTGCGCCGTGACCTCGTAAAGCTGACTCGCTTCTCGCTCCCGGGCTCTGGTCTCGGAGTAAAGATCAGCCGCCTCCAGGGCCGTAGCAAGCTGCTGGCACAAGAGGGCAAAGGGCTCGATTACAGTCGCGCTGATTGGCCGCTTACTTGGCCTGTTATCCGCAATGGCCACCCCTTTGATACGGTCTCCGACAATAAGGGGAACAATCACAAAACGGGTGCTTCGAAAAGCCGGGTGAAGGAGATAGGCAGGGTCCAGGGGCGGCATATTCTTCAAATCCTCTTCATTGAGTATTGCGACCGGGCGGCGTGTCTGGAATGCCTTGTAGAAAGGACCGGCCTCCGGAGAAATGGGCAGTCTCGGGGGTGTTGGCCCGGGACCGAAAACCTCAGATGCCTCCAAGTGGGAGCCGTCCGAAGAGGCAGGCAGAATCCAGAAACGGTCGAAACCCAGGATTTCATGTGCGGCTTGGTTGAAGGCCTTTATCCTGTCATTCCGATCCCAGGATGTCTGCATGGAGATGGCGGTGCGGTAGAGTTTTCCCAGCAGTTTTCGGCCTTGCTCTGCTTCATAGTAGCCCTCTTTGACCTCTTCAAACAGCGTACGATATTTTTCTTCACTTGCCCTCAGTGCATCGGTACGCTCGAGAACAAGATGTTCAAGTTGATCCCGGTGCTTGGCCAGCTCTCTTTCAGCCCGTTTGAGTTCGGAAAAGTCTTTTGTGATGACAATGAGGCCCGCAATATTCCCATCGGGATCTGTGTAGGACGCGCTACTGATGTGGACATCCAAGAGCCGTTTGTCCTTGGTTAACCGCTGGGCCTGTAACCGTACTCTCTCCCCTTTCATGGCGCGCTCAACGGCCCGCCGGGTCTTCTCCGCCTCATGGGAGGGTACGAAATCAAGCCGCTTCCCCTTCAACTCATCCAAGGACCAGCCAAAAGTGTCTTCAAAGGCCGGGTTGACATAGATCACTCTCCCTTGACGGTCGTAAACCGTTACAGGGTCGGGGGTGGCTTCCATAAGAAGCCGGTGGCGTTCTGAGGTCCCCCGCAATTCATGTTCCGTTTGTTTGCGTTTGGTTATGTCGTTGATGAAACTCTCGTAGCACAGCAATGCCCCATCAGATCCGAAGACGGTTCGTGAATTTATGGAAACCCAAATCACACTCCCGTCCTTGCGGTATAGTTGCGTTTCAAACCCAAGGACCTGACCCTCTCGTTCTAGGGTATGCTGGATTTCTTTTCGATCCGCGGAATTGAAATAGATCTGTTTGGCCAAGTCTGTTACGGAGGATATCAGATCTTCGGGTGAGTCGTAGCCGAGCATTTTAACCATTGCCGGGTTTACGCTCATGAAACGGCCCTCAGGGGTGGTCTGGCAAATGCCTTCAATAGAATTTTCAAAAATACTTCGATAGTCTTCGTTGATCATGAATGCTGTATCCTCAAACAAAAACCCGCGCTCTTTTAGAGACGCGGGTTTTTGTGCTAGGTCCGGGTCATGGTTGCCTCCTATTGGGGTTAGAGGGCCGTGTCCTTCATTTCATAGTGGATTGGTATGACTCATTTTCATTGAACCAAATTGGGTGAAAATTACCAAAGAAATACCGCTGGAGTCAATAAGATTGTGATTCTTGTTGCGGGTTGCGGGTTGCGCGTTACGGGTTGCGAGTTGCTGATTGAGCTTGATGCTAACGAAGATGGCTCATAGCTGATTATAGGATTGCCTTTATTTTTAGACATACAACAAATGTAGTAGCAGTTCAGCCATTGACTCAGCCCGTTTTCGGCTTAAATATCCTTCGGCTTGAGCACCGGCAACGGTTCCCAGGTGATGAATGGGGTGATCCTTCGTTTATATCTGCCCAAATCATCATAGTACACGACATCATAGACGTGCTGGCTGTCTCTGAAACGCTGGTTGGCTCTGTGCAATGAGTCGTAACACGGAATAATGCCGATGTTGTCTTGAGCAAGCAGCCTTTGGCGAATTCCCTCCGGGTCGGCAATGGAGATTGGCAGGGACGTGTCAAAGATCGCTAAGAACATCTTGATTGTCTCCACCAGTCTATTGATGGAAGCGCCGCGCAGTTCTATCTTGAATTCCTCCTTCTTGTGGAAAGATGGACGGAAAACACTAAGATCTATATGGGTTGTATTTCCCCCGCGTTTGATCTCCCACGGATGCCCACCGCTCGTTCTTTTCGCATGTTTTCCATCGATCCAATTGGAAAACTCCTGCTGCGAGTTTTCATCTATGTCAAGAAGTCCTTCATGTCTCCCATCAGCATATCGTTTATACATTTCTCGTCCGGACAGACTCTCGTCTACATAATCATCCTTTCGCCTTCCGGCAATATAGGCGATCCTGCAATAGTCAAAATAGTCCTTTGCTGTCATGGATTCCACGGTGGTATTCTTTTCCTTAAGAAAATATCCATCTTCCACTAATCTTATGAATTTCCTGCTCTTTGCTTTGCCAAGATCCTTGTCGAGCCGGTAGATATCGGCAAGAGATGCCCTGATAAGAGAATTTGGCACGATGCCGAATCGACGGTTTAGGGGATACTGTTCCTGTACGCGCCTATTGGTTCTTATCCAGTCTTTTCTAATTGTCTTCAGCCAAGTGCGGGCCGATGCTATTAAAGGCCCCCATACACTGGCCAGATCGTCACTGCCATCTGCATAGGATGAAAAGCCGAATGAATCCATTGCCTGCACGCTCTTATTAAGCACCACTTCCAATCCGCAGTTGTTGCCGTCAATATGACTGATATAGAAAGTCTGCTTATATTTGGTAACATGCACATGGTTCCATCTGTCCTTACCGTCAGGAAAAATAGGCTCCCAGATAAAGTCGGCACATGATAAATGACAGTCAAAGTGACCCAGTTCCTTCAAAAATGCATAAACAGTATCTTCGAATTTCACAGGCGCCTCGTTTAACTTTCGCTCTCGATAGCTACAACGAACTAGAGGACCGAAAAGCGACCTTATGATGTTGCATTATCGCGCGTTAGTGTCTTTTTTTGTGGTATTCTGCTCTTTCTAATCTTTCGGCAATCCAAATCTTAATGATGGATTGCCTCGGGACTCCGAGGCGTTTGGCCTCCTTGTCCAAGCGTTGTATCATCCAAACAGGAAAATCCACGTTGACACGCCGCTGATCCTGACCGGGTCTTTTCGCTTTTGACAAATCCAGAAACTCGGTAATATCCTCTCCTCTATCGAATTTCTTATCCAGTTCTTTAGCTTTCATATATTTCAATCTCCTCCTTACGGGACTGGCGTACCGAAAAATGTCTGATCTAAATGGCACGAAAGGGGGGACACGTCCTTTCATTGTTGCTCGTTGCGGATTGCTTCGATGCGTTTACGCGACTTCGAGGCGGAGCTTTTTCCCGAGAGCGTTCGCGAATTTTTCAATGGTAGAGAGTTTTATATCCTCTGCGTGATTCTCAATTCTCGAGATAGCGGATTTCTTCGTGTTTAGTCTTTTTGCAAGCTCCTCCTGTGTGAGGCCTGCCTCTTCACGTGCCTGTTTCAGTAGAACGCCGATCTTAAATTGCTCGTATCCTGAGTCGAAGTTCTCTGCAAAGTTCGGATCACGAGACTTTCTCTTTTTAATATATCTTTGAAGGTCACTCATTTCTTCTTCCTCCTGAAATATTCTCTTCTTCTTTCTTCCGCTATTTTGATAGCTCGTTTTGGTGTTTTTTGAGTCTTCTTTTGAAACGCGTGGGCTAAAACAACCAAGCTGGCACCTTCAAAAAATCCAATTAGCCGAAAAATATCCGATCCGCAAGAAACTCGGACCCCCCAAAGATCCTCCGTATTCATCATCTTTTTGAAATACTTCAAAGGAACGCGATCAAGGTCTTCAGCAAGTTTTAAAACCCAGGCTATTTTTTGGGCCTGCTTGGCTGAGAGCTGATCAAGAAAATCTTCAATAGGCTTTTATCCAGATGCTGTTTCGTAGAATACTATCTTTCTCATTACTAGATTATGTTAACATGCATGTTAACATTGTCAAGATCATATTTGTAAATAGAAAATTCTAAAAAGTAGCGTTAGCGGGTGGGCTTAGTGGGCTCGTGGATTAAGAAGACTTCCTGCCTCCCTCCAGCTTTTGGGCGAGTGCATCGATATCGTCTATGGCCCTGATGGCAATGGGATTGCTTCGGTTTCGCACCATCAACTGGTAGAGAGGAAAGGCCTTTACTTCAATCCCGGCTTTTTCAGCTACGCGATCGGAGATGATGGCCTGACAGTTATACTCCTTGGTCATTTCCTGAAGTCGGCTTGCCACATGCACGGTATCTCCGACAGCAGTCAAATAGGTGGCCACTCCATGCCCCATTTGACCGACCACGGCGGGTCCTGTGTGAATGCCGATCCCCACTTTCAAAGGTTCCTTCAACTCCCCTTTCAAGTCACTGCTGAGATCCACCAAGTTGTGTACGACAGACCTGGCAGCAATAACTGCCTGGCGACAGCTTTCCTCCGGCCCAGCCTCTACTCCGAACAAGGCCATCACGCCATCGCCGGTAAACTGGTTTGCAATCCCTCCCACTTGTTCGATGGCTTCGCCGACTACATCGAAATAGCGATTCAATAGGAATACGACATCATAGGGAAGTTTGTGCTCTGCGATTCGGGTAAAACCTCGAAGATCCGCGAAAAGCACCACAATCTCCTTTTCCTCTCCTGTCAGATAGGCCGGGTCGGCTAGATCCTCTTTAGATGTTGTGTCTGCTGCCAGGAGAGGCATCAAAAAGACATCACCGGCGGGACGCAGTTGGCAGCCCAGGCGCACGTTTTGCGGGGCGCCGATGTGATCGAGAATGTTTTGTTCCTCGATACTGCTTTGGGGCAGGGTATCCTGCCCACGTAGAACCCGAACTCTGCACGTGGTGCACCGCCCACGCCCGCCGCAGGCCGAGGCATGGGGTATCCCGGCATGTCGGCTTGCCTCGAGAACGCTAAATCCTATGGGCACCACCACCTCTTTCCCCCCTGGATAGGTGATGCGCATCGATCGATGATGCCATTCATGAATGTGTCGCACACCCCGCGCCATCAACATGAGTGCAACACCGATCCCAAACCCGATCAGGATGGCATCCGTCGCACGTCCGAGCAAGGCGCTTTCCGAGAAGCCAAGGTTCATGTTTGACCGCATGATCTCCTGGACCCATCCGGACTGCTCGGCCAGACCGGAGACCTCTCGACCGGCCTGACTGAATCCTAGCAATGAAAGCAAAGGCAGAAGCAGAGCCATTCCAAAGAATATGGGTTTCCATCGTGGGTACCATGATTTTGAGCGAAGCCAGTAGTTGCTCGCCACGCAGCCATGGGTCCAGGCGATGATTAAAAGACTCACCTGTCCCCAACCTAGATCGGGACGAAGCTTCCAAAAAATGAGGACAATGACCGTGTATGAATCCGTGGTGTTATACAACTCTGCGGAAAGGCGCGTACCCACGAGATGGACCGCGAGAAAAAGCGGGATTGCAAGGCCGAGTATGATCTGAATCGCTTCCCAAAAGGGTATGCGGAAATGGTGCCGTTGATACAGGGACAAAAGGGAGAGTGTCGAGTGAACACCTAACGATCCATATAGTAGGACTGTGCCTAAGGGATTTCGCCATAGACCGAGGAACCAGGCTCTTCCGGATTCCATAGCTTCCAGTGAAATCAAACCCAGGGCATTGTTGGTAAGGTGCGTGATCAGATAGGCTAAAAGTACGAGCCCGGACCAGAGCCTGAAACTCCGCATAATTGCGGCCCCGGAATGCACCGGGCCTTGCCTGTTTCGATTGGCTGAGTGCCGGTTGAGTATTGCATTATCAGTATTCATGGGGATAAGCGGTTGGTTATATTATGATTGGTAATTTCAAATCGCTCCAATTTGGCCGGGTCGGCAGTCTTCGGCACTCTTTGCAATGTTCAATTAAAAGACTTTTAACAAAGCAGTCAACATTAAATATGCATGTAATTATAAAATTATTTTATATTTATATAAAAACGAAAGGTTCTACTTAATAGAAATTTTGATTGAATTTGAATAATAGGAGGGAATGATCACGGATTTTTTTCGTCAGCCCATACGTTCTTGTATTCGAACTTGCCGCTTTTGATAAAATTGAATTTGATGATTTCAAAGTTAGGGCTTAGATCGAAATCCCTGGGCAGGATTTGGGAGTAGTGACGCATGATGAGCCTTGAGCCATAGGGGTTTCGTTTGTAGTCCTTTCCGTTTTGCGGCGGCCCCTCAAAGGCCGGAATGATGGGATAGCCAACGTTCTGGAAAGCCTTGGCAATGAGCCCGAACAGATGACCTGAAAATCGTCGCAACCACCGAGGCACGATTTGATGGATCGTCTTCTGAGGGGATTGAGCCAGGATTGAAGAAGCATGATCCCAATTTCTAAGAGGTTGTGATTATCATACGTTCCCCCGATGCTCGCGATGACCCCTTCCATAACCAACCTTAAATCTTTTGTTACAATACCGTAGGGTCTGCAAACGCGCAAATTATGTTCCCGGTATTTCGCTAGCGGCGCCACGATAACCCCCTCTCCCGCATAGGCCTCAACGATCAAGTGGTTGGCGTCCTCCCCAAAGGCCTCCAGATATTTTTCCCGATCAGGGCTTCCCCTCTTAACAAGTTCGTTTCCAATATAAAGAGCGGAATGACTCCAGTGGCTTTGAGAGAAGAGTTTGATAATCCGGCTCATCTCGGAACGTCCTTCAACCAAAACCACGTCCCCTTTTTGGATATATTTGGTGAGCCGATCCATATTATTGAAGATCCTTTGCTCATAGGTATCGATGGGACGTTCAAGTCGACGGATGATGCGCTTCTTGATGCGGCTGACCAAATTTTGAAAGAGCTTTACCACTTAGGAATCTCCATTAAAGGAATTATTCTATAAGTAGTTTGCGGAAATCTAACCTTACATTGGGAGGGAAGGAGATACTCTTGTTTGTGGGTTTTTCGAAATCACTGCCATCGGCGCACATTGGGCCGGAATCTGTTGTGGGGTCTGGGAGGGGGTGGGGGTTTCCTGATAGGGAACGATCTGGCTCTGTTGAAATTCCGGCGTTTTGCCGGAGGCGGGGCTGGCCTTGATCGAATGACTCGTCCTTCGTTGGAGTAAATGATTGGCGGAGGGTTATCTTCTTGAGGCCATGCCTCGTTTACATCTTCAAACCCTTGATCATGGCTATAGCTCAGACGAACAGTGGGGGATTTGAAATTAAACAAGGTAATCTTGTCTCCTAAAACCATAAAAGGATAATAGGGCGCCTCAGGGCGATCCATATCAACAACCCTGAACCCCCGCCAGTTGACCCATTCTTTGGCGATTTGGACGGTTCGGATGACCTTGGAGAGGTCGCTCGAAAGGAGCTCACACCGCATGCTCGTGTAAAAAACACGATCTTTCGTTTGAGATCCGGCAAGGGCTTCTCGGCCCCCGGTCAACCTATTATAAGTATAAAGGAGAATCTCTTCTCGACCATCACCATCGTAATCATGGACGCCTACCAACTCGACTCTTGCACGACCTTGATCCGGCCTCAAAGACCGCATACCCAGGATTGACAGGGTGTGGCTCAATTTGTAGACCGCGCCGCTTTTGTCCGAAGCATACAAATAATTGCGTTTCGTTCCGGGAAGCGTCGAAGCGGTCATGGACACTATGGAGTCCTTTGTTTCCATACTGTAAAGGATATGGCCGTCCTTTGAGATTCTGTAAATCGCTCCCCTGTCCGGTGTACGCTTCCTGCCGGTCCATTTGTGGGCGTAGAGTTCCTCACTCCCATCCCCGTCAAGGTCAGCCAGCATGATTTTCGAGCCCGTATTGTCAGGCCCAAGCGGGGTGACCCAGTTGACATGGCCCCTCGGATTGAGGCTTATCACATAGGAATGCATATCGTCTGTGATATTCCTTGCCCTGTCGCCAATAATCGCGGTGCTGTGGGTGCCGATGATGATGGACAGTTTCCCGGATTCGTCCTTCCAAAGGGCGATGCTCGTCGGCATGGACCCGATGATTTGTCGCCATAACCCCTTCCCATACTGATCGAACACCGCGACGCCCCTTAAGCGCCTGGCAAACTTCGCGGTATAAAAAACGATGATTTCCTTTCTACCGTTTCCACTAATATCGGCCAGTTTTGCGATTCGTGCATTGACAGGGGGCATCCCTTGATTAAACTGCCTGATCTTTTTTGATTTGTGCCAGACCCTCTCGCCATGATTGTTGAATAGGGCAAGGTGGAGTTTTTCGCGGTCCCGCCCGCTCAGGGCAATGACCGGCATCCCTTCCCATTCGTCCAGCAGGTCCAGATGCACAGGAAAAGGGAACTGCTTTTTCCAAAGCACATAACCGTCGGCCCTGAATACGAATAGGACATTTCCTGAAACGGTCACGATTTCTTCTACGCCGTCCCGATCCAGATCGTAAGCCATTGTATTAGCATAATTCCTAATTCGCCTGTGGGCGATGGTGTGCATGGAGAGGGGTTCGCGTTTGCGAATAGCGGCCACAGGGATCTCCTTTGAATCGACACTGACCAGGAATTCCCGATTTTCCTCCAGTAATGCGGTTTTTTTATAGAGTGTTTTTCCCCCCTTCTTTACGAGGATAATCTTCCTGCCACCATTGACATCAAGACGATGGACCCCCTGGGGCAGGAGACGGCCTACCTCTTCGCTGCCCACCCAGACATCAATGCCGTCCACACCCGAATTCACCACCAGGACCGATCTCACCCGGGTCTCTTCCCCTGTGAAAAAGATCATGTCCCCCTCTCCCTCGATGTATCCGAACTGGGGGGTCTGGCGATTATAGGACTGTCTCGTAATACTCTCCCGGAGGGTGGCGTAGATCTCGGTCCCGGTCGTGTAACCGTCATGGTTCATGTCCGCCACGCCGGAGAGGGCCGCAAGGAGGTGATCCGTAAACAGTCCATGACCCTCGATCTCCACGGCCTGTTCCGACCTCCCCCCGGCAGTGAGGATCTGAACGCTTCTAAGTTGCATCATTTTTTTGATATAACCGGCATCCTGATCCTGGTAGCGCTTGATGGCTCGTGTCAATCCAAGTCCGGAGTAACAGGAATCAAAGGCCATGAGGACATGCTTCGCCTTGATCTCCTTCATTCTCAGGTTTACCTCTTTCATGGAGATCATGGTATCCTGCCATTCATAGGCATCCGCATCCACAGGCACAAGATACCCCTGTTCGCCTCCGCCCGGTAAATCCTCTGTCTGACCGTGACCTGCAAAATAGAAGACCACGCGGGCATCCGAATCGACTGTTTCCTTTAGGGTTTCCAAGCCATTTAAAACAGCCCGCCGGGTGGCCTTTTCATTCACCAGCAAGCGCACATTGAAGCCGCGGTCTCTTAAAAGCCCTGCAACCTGTTCTGCATCCGTGGCCGCATATTCCAGGTGGGGCCAGAGGGGATATTTGTTGATACCCACCACCAGGGCATGGGAAGAGGTATAGGCCCCTTTGTACCCGGCAGCCCAAATCCAACCGGGTGATATAAAAAACAGGAAAAGAAATAGGCTGATGGCTTTTTTCAAAATATTTCCCCTTATTATAGGCCTTGCTAATCCACCCTTACCTCAACGCGACGGTTAAGGGCATGTTCCTGGGACGAACTCCCCGCATACAGGAGGTCTTCTTCGCCCTTTCCCCGGGTCTTGAGTTGATCGGAGTCCAACTCAAAGTATTTTACTAGGTAACCCCTGACCGTCAATGCCCTTCTTTCGGATAGCCCCTGATTGTATTGATGGGTGCCCCGGTTGTCCGTATGCCCGATGAGCGTAATGGTCCTTCCCTCAAAAGCCAGATCGGTTAGGGCATTTCCTAAGGCCTCAACCTGGACTTTCCCGAGCGGGTCCAATTCGGCGCTGTCGAATCTAAAATGAACGCGGATGTTGAGGGCAGGCGCTACTCCGAAAAGGGCCTTGTCCACACTAAGGGCCCTCTTGATATATTCCGCGTCCATGCCCTCCTGGGTCCTGCGCCATTCGATCTGTTTCAACTTCGACTCGACCTTTGGATAATGGTGTTTGTCCAGGGCGAGCCTGAAACACACAATGGCCTCGGGCTCTTTGTCCATGGCCAGATAGGCCTGGCCTCGCCCTACCAGGGCCTTGGCGATGTCCTGATTGGTTTCGGCACAATCAAAGGCTTCGCTAAAGGACTCTTCCGCCCTATTGAGGCGGCCGACACGCATATAGACTTTTCCCAGTTCATAGAAGGCGTTGAAATCCCTGTGGGCCGTCGCGGCCTCCTCCAGGAGCTGGATTTTTCTCGCCGTCTCCGTCTCCTTCAATGCCAGTTCATAGAGTTCCTTGCCCCTATTGAAATCTCCGAAAGCGAGCGAAGCGCTTATGAGTATTAAAATTGTTAAAAAGAAGGTGATCTTTTTCATATCTTAATCTCCTGCCGTCAAAAGGCCTGAGGATTCCCAAGTTTTTGGATCCCTATCCTGGGACTGGTCTCCACCTCTAATGTCATCTGTGCAATACCTGTTCCAGGGTCTTTGACCAGGCTCATAAGTTCATCAAATGAAGCGTCTAAGGGACTGAAGCTCTCGGCCATAATCCCTTGGAGACCCTTTGGTTTTCTCTCAAACACGAATACCTTTATATATTCGGTGCCGAAGGGGGGATTCACGATCCCGAGTTTTGAGAAGTAAATCTCTTTGCCGGACTCGATCCGTGATAGCTCTGTTGGCTTCACCGGGTAGATGACGTTGATGGCGCCCGTCGGATCGATGTTCATGATCAAAAGAAAACCCCTCTTCTCCGAGAATATCTTAAACCCCAGGGTGTCTCCCTCTTCGAGCAAACCATCCGGATGTATCAGGTCAAGAAAGATATTAAAGTCCTGTTCAGGATAGGTAAGCCCGACCAACGCCTTGATTTTGATTTGGCGTCTGATACGTTCCACAACACTCCCCGGATCTCGAATAGGAATCGTATGAAGAAAATACCCATTCCTCAGGTGAAACCAGAACCGATCCTGATCAACCGACAGGGTGATATCTTCGTTCCTTTCGACGATATCGATGCCTTCTATAAGTGTGATCCGATCGCTTAACGATTTCGGCAACCCTTCAAATTTGACCCTGAGCGTCCTTTCAGGGGCCAAAAGCCCAGTGGGGACTGAAGCGTGCCTAACGATCTCCCGGTCAAAGATGGGCCGATCAAGCAATAGAGACCGGGTTTTGGGGAAGTATAACCTAGGCGTATGCATAAACCGCTCTTTGACATCGCTTCTTACATAGGCATGGAGTTCTTTTGGGGTGATGAACCGGTCGTTATTGGTGTCCGCGCTTCCGCCGAGGCCCTTCAGCAAGGCATCCGTCAATGATCCGTGTGGTTGGCCGTCTATCGTCTCCGTACCGGCCTCAATATCCTCTTTGGTAATGTCCACGGCGGTTTCTCTGGCCGAGGAGGCGGAAAGATACACCACATTTTGGTAAGGGAAGGTTGGCTCTTTTGCTGTGTGGGCGCCGTATTCCCCGGGGGAATCACCAACGAGATCCTCCCAGGCCACGGGCAGGTTCCGCGTCTTTAAAGGCCTCACCTGTTTCACACCCGGGACGCTTCGAACCGTATACCCCGCATAGCAGGTATCGAACACCACGAAGATATTGCGTCCCTTCTCCATTTCTTCCAGGAGAGGGCGGAGGTCCCGTTTGCCGATGATGAGACGTTGCATCATCTCCTCTGCACTCCCTTCCTGAAAGTCGTAGGGGACCAGGGCGCCCGTATAGGGATCGAGTCCCAGGCTCTTGCTCCTGGGGTCGTAACTGCTGGTTCCGTGTCCACTGAAAAAGATAAAGATATTGTCGCCGGGCTGCGTTGCGTCCCCTAAATCATGGAATGCCTTGAGAATATTGTCCCGTGTGGCGACCTTTTCAGATAATGTGCGGATGCTTTCCTCTTCAAATCCCCAGGAGTTTTTCAGCAAGGCCTTGAGCGCTATCACGTCGAAGAAAGGCCCCTGCAGACGATACATCTCTTCAATGTAAGGATAATCCCCTACCCCGATTAATAGGGCGTGATTCGCAGCCCTTGCGGGAGACAGCAACCCGCCAAAGGCCAATGCACATATCAAACATGTCAATATGGTATATCTCTTCATAACTGCAATACTCTAGTTTGCCTCAAACAAACGAGCAACGAGTAACCAGCAACCTGCAATCTCTCATATTCCTATCCGTTATCGAATTTGCCCGGTTCCCAAAAGATGGGATTCCTGCTCAGTTCCGTGAACTCCCCGGCGAGAGATCGAGAGAGTCCATCAATTTTTTGTCATTCAGAATCTCCCTCCATGCTCCGTCGGTCAATCGTTTTTTCATGGGGTATTTGAATTCATAGTATCTAAACAGGGCGCCCCGGGCCTCCCCACTCTTGAAGCTCCTTTTGACGATTTGCGGGAAACCCAACGCTTCCTCCAGTACCTGACCGCCGCCGGGCTCCGTGTGGACATCCACCACAATGGGCCTATCCTTTTTCCCTGTGATGTCCAATAATTTCCGATCTAAGTTATTCAGAAACGAGACCTCATCCCCGTCTAGAGATCGTCCATCCAGCTCCTTGAAACTGATCCCTATACACCGTTCGAGTAACGCCGCGAGTTTTCCCATTCCACTGTCCTTTGATCGGGATTCGATTTGTCTGGCGAGGTTTTGGAGATAGAGATAGAGTTCCGGCGCCGGCTCCAGCCAGGCCATGGTCCTTTTAGGGTGTAGGGGGAGTCCCTTTCCGACAACGGTGTAGGATTGCTTTGTATAGAGTACCCCTTCATGCCGTTGATGAACCCAGAAAGCGAGACAGGTATTGAGACGCCTTGATTCGTCTTTCTGGAAATGGTCGCCCCGTTTCAGCCAATAGGACATCATCATCAGATTCTGAGCCTGTAGACCCTCGGCGCTGGCGAGCCTTGCCCCTGCCTCTGCTTGGGCCTCCGGGTATCCGGTATAGTTTTTATCTCCTCCCTGATGGAGTCGATTCTCTGCTTCCCGGGAACCCAGAAGCGTCATGAGTTCCAGACCAAGTGGATACCCTTTGACCGGCGCTCCTCCGATAAAGGTCAGGGAGAAGGGATTCCCTTCGCCCCTATATTTTCCGACCTTACCGTGGACCAGGGTTTGAAAAGCCGCAACCTCCGGTGCAACCCTTGGTGAGACGAACCGCCAGCCTGTCAGAACATCCTGAGGCGTCAGTCCCGCTTCAAGCTTTGAAACATCCACAACAGAAGACAGTATAGCAGGCTGCTTCTTTCTTTTCCGGGACTTTTGGAGGATCAGGGTCCGTACCGTTTTTATTGGCGTTCCTTCTTCTATCTCTTCATGAAATGCATAGTAATCCACAGGCCTATAGTCCTCGGAGGGACCAAAAAACAGGGAGAGGGTCTTGTCCTGGGCTGCCCATGCTTCTCGGAGACCATCGTCTTCCATGATCATCCGGGAGAGGGCCAGAGCCTGGTTTGTGAGAAGGTCGGCATCTTCGCATCGGATGCCCGTGCTTTGGCTTTCAAGGACCGGAAACAGCACTGTGCTTGCGTATTTTATGGCTCGGAAATATCGGTTCAGGGTGGCACTCCGGTTGTATTTTCCCCGGACCTTGAATTGTGTGTAATCCAAATCCTGATGCATCAAGGGGGAGCGGGCAATGCCCTTTGCGGCATAGATGTTCTTCAGCTCTTCTAAAATAGGGTCCCCTTCATCAATCCCGGAAAGGGAATGCTCTCCTTCAAGCAAATGGGATATCACCTTGAGAAAACTCAAATTGGCTCTGCCTATTTCATCTCCTCTATTTTTTTGCTCCAACTTTTCCAGCATGCCCTCTACGAGTCCTTTAAAGTCCGGGTAAAGGATCTGTTCTTCCATGTGGGTGATGGTTTCGCCCAAAACCATGCTATAGGCCAGGAGGATAAAATCCTCTGTAATGTAATTGGGAATCCCCTTCTGCCGATTCTGATCGTAAAGCGCAAACATTCCCTCAGTGTGACGCGTTACAGCCTCTGCCGGGCGGCCGGTCATTAAAAGGATACCGGTCATCAACCAGACCAAAATCCCTATGTGAAGCTCTTTCCGTTTCATTGGCCAATCCTTACAGTAAATAAAGTGAGCTAAAGTGAGCTAGAGTGACTAAAGTTTATGAAAAACGAAAGATGCGGGATTGCGGATGCTTGATACCGAATACAAGATGAAAGGAGTCTTGATTTTGGCCAGTATCTAGTTTCCAGTATCCAGTATCTGTCAGCATGTTCACTTATGTTTGTTACAGTAGTTGAAATACGCTTTAAGCTCCAAATCCTTAAAGACATTCACTCATACACCTCGGTGATGATTTTCACCGCGCCGAAACCATGGGGTGTCTTTTCCTTTGTCTTTCGAAGCCTTTCCAGGAACCTATCGGACAACATTGCGAAATGTCCGGTGTCTCCCCTATTGTCCATTTTGTAGGCATTGATGTTCTCCCTGGTAAAAAAGACCACGATCATGCTCTTTCCGGGAGGCGGTTGGGCCCTGAGTTCAAAAGGATCGCTCTGGGAGGGAACGGTCATCTTTGCGTTTGCCTCCACACGGTTATCCGGATGAAGTTTATTCGGAAACAGGACAACGGCCTCTTGCTCACCTTGTCCCACATTAATAATGTTGAGATAGCCTGCCGACCTGGTTTCACAGGTGAGGATCAAAGGATCTCCTACGCGAAAGCGGCGTTTGTTGAGGGTTAGGCTCACACTAACTTTCGCCTCATCGGCAAATCCAAAAAGGCTGCCCCATAGAGTCCCCTCGGGTGCGAGGGATTTTTCCGCGCTGCGGATCTTCAAATGGGCCAGTTGCAGGTTCCCGGTCATTCGGGGATGGTGAAGTTTCCCCTTGTTGGGGAGATTTTGGGTGATAAATAAGGTCGCCCTTTCATTTAGTTGGCCTATGGTTAATTCTTCGTCCTTTTGCGACGCCTCTCTCAAGCTTTCAAGTATCCCCTGTGTAAACAGGCTCCCTTTGGTTGTTGCCACGGCCTCCTCATGGTCCTGGCTGGCCGCCAAAGCAATATATCTTTCGTTTTCCGAGGTTTCATCCGACGCAAAACCGGCCTTGGTCCTGGGCATGCCCTCGTAACTAAAGACCTTAGACACGACCTCGCCCTCTTTGGCAGAATCCGATGCCTTTTTCCCGTAAGAGTTTTTAATGCTCAAAGGCAGATTTTTTGTGGCTGTTCCACTGTGACAGGTATCGAGAATAACCAAGGCCAATCTTGCTGGAATATCACTAAGGAGCCGTCCGAATTCATCGTCCAGGAATGCGCCTTCAAGGTTTTTCCCTTGAACAGCCACGTCATAGGGGAGGAGGACTTCGTCCGCGCCGTCCGCTTCATCACCGCTGCGATCCTTGATCTGCGATCCGTGGCCGCTGAAATAAAGCAATACCCGGTCATCAGCCTCAACACCCTTTGATAACCACATCCTGATAGATTGGCGGATACCCTGTAAGGTCGCATCTTGGTCCCTCAGGATACGCACCTGTCCCTTTTCAAACCCCATCAGATAAACCGCCTCTTCCATCATCCGGATGTCCTTTTGAATACCCGGCAGGATGACACCCATTTCGTATGTCCCGACACCAATAAGGAGTGCGCGATCTTCCGCCCTCACGGTTCCGGCATTGAGGGGGAACAGGAACAGCATCAGGAGTAGACTGAATAGAATACAACCTGTGAATGTGCGTCTGTGCTGCCGATGGGGCATTTCTTATCCTCCAAAGTTGCGGTTCGTGCTCACCGGCTTGAAAAAGGCCATTTCTGCACTGAACCCTGTTGACTCTTTATTATATCAAGACGTGATACTGCATAGGTCCATTTTTTTCGGCCCAAGGGTATGAGGGCTTTCTCCTTGAGGCCCGCGATATATTGGGGAGAAACCTGGGATTCTATCGCTTCGCCTGTTGTGTAGACGGCCACCAGTTTGTGTGGCCCCGTAGGATGTTCGGCCCTGGCCCGCAAATGGTAGATATCCTTCCCTGATACCCGCCGTTTTTTCAGTAACGTAGTGTCGGCCTCAGGCCCCAGGGCGAAAATCCGAATCCAGCCCGCCCTGTCAGCACCATAGGCGATCCTGACAATTTCCCCCGTCCTGTAGACCACACGGTCACTGGATACAAAGGCAATGGCCTTGGTTTTTCTTCTCCAATCGGGCGCAGAGCTCGAGGATTGGGATAACCGGGCGTCGTAGGCAGGCGCCTTTATGTTGAGGTACAATACCTTTACCACCCTCTCCCCCTTCACTCTAGGCTTCTGAATCCCTAATGACTTGACATGGAATTTGACACGGGCTGGCGTGGTCAGAAAATACCCCCTGACTTTTCTGTAGCCCTTTGTGTTCACATCCACATAGCGTGTTGTTGCAACCATCAGAACTTTTTCAATGCCCTGCCGGTCGGCAAAAAATTCCACGCCCCTATCCGGGACAATGTGGACCCGATTTGCTCTGTACCTGTTGCGCCGCTTTTCATTGGGAATCAAAAGCACAGCTCGGCGTTCCGCTTCATTTATCGCAAAAACATAGAGATAAAAGTCCTTATTCCCTTTAACATTGAACCGGATCGCCTCTCCCACCCTATAGGAAGACGACCTGAGCTCAAAAGATACCTTGAGAGATTGTGTCCTGTTATCTAAGCCAATGGCCTTCTCGGTGACTTCCACCATGGCGAAAACGCATTTAAAGGGTAGAATGATCGCACAAAAAATGGACACCGCCATGACCCATGCGCCTATCCGTTTCCCGTGAGTATCTTTGTAACTGAATTTGTTTTTCATGATCAAGCCTCCTGGACAAACTTCAGTTGTGCAAAAACCGAGCCTCTCTCATTGAAAAGCCAAGCCTTCCAAGCACCTTACGCCCCCTGTTGAGTTCACGGCGGTTTTTGTAAAGCATCACCACCCTATACCGTCCCAACCCAACCTTGAACCAGCCAAACCGCAGTGAAGGCCATCTTGTCACGCTATAATCATAAAACCCCCTGGCCCTGTAGGGCTCGTTAAAGGAAACGATCTCCAGTTTCCCCTCGGGACGATAGGAGCGCTTTTTTTGGGGTGCGTTATGACTGCTATTGCCTGTTGCGCTTCGCATGACATATTGAAGATGATGGTGGATATAACTGCTGTACCAACGCGCTCCCCTGGGTATGGCGTTTGGATGAATACCCTTGGATATGCGTCCTGGGCCGTAATTGTATGCCGCTAGGGCAAGGTGCAGGTTACCCTCATAGCGGTCCAGCAATTCACGTAGATACCTCGCCCCGGCCCGAATGTTGGTGCAGGGATCATAAAGGGCATGGCGACTTGTTATGCCCAAATGTTTGGCTGTGATCGGCCACCGGATCTGCATAATGCCGTAACAGGATTTGTCGGACTTGGCCCTTGGATCAAAATCAGACTCCCCTCGAGCCACGGCCAGGAGCAGGGAAAGGGGGAGATCGGAGGTTTCTGCCGCCACGCGAAAACAGTCTTCATAGGGGAAACGCAACAGGGGTTCTTTGTGGGCATCCCGGGATAAATACCGCTCCCATACCGTTTGGAGAGTCTGGCCATCGGGTATGCGGGCCCCTAGGGCAGACTGGTAGGTGGTCAAGATAATCAGTAAAAAAAAGAACGCCCAGGCCAGGAGTATACTGAAAAGATTAGAGGATCTGGAACTATTCCTGACTTGTTTGTGTGTGGCCACTTTTCTATCCCTCATTCATTGAATTTTTCGTCGTATTTAGGTTGCGGTCCTTGAGGGCCATGCCCGTTCGTTCCTCAATCATGCGTATATTGCCCAGACGTTCCTGTTCGTCACCAAAGGAAAAGGCCACCAGATATTGTCCCCGCTGTCTTTTCATGACCTGAATATCGAGCCCGGTCAGTTCTTTTAACCTGGACGCAAAACCCTTGGCCGATGATCGAACACGAAATGGACCCCAAAAGACATATTGGGATCTTGTTTTATTGGGGGCCACGGGCTTCTCTATGAAAACGGGTTCGGATTTCTCCTTATGGATAGGCGTGACATCCAGATCTGCGATCTCAAAGGGTGTCGTTCCGGTTGATACCTCTTCAACGAACCGGCCCAGTTTTTCCTTGAGAGACTCTGTGGGAATTTTGTCTATAGCCTTTCGATAAATCCTTTCGACCTTTTGGGGCACCTTCAGCTTTTCGGGGATGGATCCCGAATTGGCGTAAAACCAGAAAACGCCGCATACGAGAAGGATTCCCAGGATCATTCCAAAAAATCGAATCATATTCTTTTACCTCCCTGTGGCCTTAGCTGATGCCATCGGAAACCTCTTTCAACACAAATCATAAATGCCTTGAAAGCTGGCCTGATTAAGCGGGGACTCGGGGATCTCTTGTAAGGGACGAACTTGATTCGGTGAGATACCCTTTGCATAACGCCTAATCATAGCGGGCGGCGAAATATCATTGAAACTTGCCTGAATGCGATTTCCGATTTTACTAAAAGCATCTCTCCGCCCGCTGGCCTGCAACGCCTGTTGCACCACCTTCTTGTCCTTTCGTCCCTGCAAAGAGATTGTTGAGGCCCTGCATATTTGAATAAGGTTAACTAAATTGGCACCGTTAAAGGAGTAATGACGGGAGACATGTTCAAATCGGAGAACCCTCCAGTCCAAAGCCCCTCTGTTTTCTCGAACCATTCTATTTAGATATCTCTCCCATTTCTCAGTCGGATTGTATGAACTATCCACACGAAATATATTTCGTCCTGGTGAGCACAGGTCACCCAATAGCTCTATTCTTTTTTCGAATTTCCTCGCCAATCGAGGATCTGCAATAGCGACAACATAGATCCTCTCCGTGCCAAGTTCCCCCTTGAGTACCAATTTGCGTATTCGTGAATTGGATTGCAGGGGGAAGCGAAAGGGCCGGCCTTTTCTCAATCGACGATTTATTCCGCTGAATTCGTCACAATCGGAAGGGAATAGCCGCAGGAATCGGCCTTCGCCATCCTGGCCGATCAGGAAAACATAACCGGGCCGATTCGATATTACTTCGATTCCAAGACAGGTCCCCGAGGGTATTTGATCATCGGACCTGATGTCCCTGGCCCCCGCGATCCAGGGGGTGTCTGTTTTGCACAGGGTCAGGCTCACAGGTGTCACAACCCTGAAGGACGAGATGATGGGCATGGTATTATAGATTGGGGGAGGATCAATTCGGTTCGGCGGATTTGAGGACGCCAACCGGCTTTTCTTGACTCGGACATAGGCTTCTGTTTCCGCGCCCGGGATAGAAATCATACCCGGTTTGGAAACAGCCGATACCCAGATTTGGTGGAGTGTGCCATGAATGCGGTGGACCTCGGCATGCAAAATAGTATTGGCCTTTTCAGGATCTTTGGTGACTCTCACTTCCCTGAACTTATCCAAATAGTTGTCCACGAGGTTGAGGGTTGTTGAAAAGAATTCCCCGCTCGCCGCACCACTTCGTTCCATATGGACCACCACATCACTTTTTTCCCCATAACGGAAAAGGCAACTGAGATTACGCGCCAGGTAGGAAGCGAGGAGATCCGGTTCTTCATCCGTAAAGGGAAGCGGCCGTAGTCCTCTAAGGTATTCATCCGTCTCCTTTCGGCCGAGGGCCGCTAATTGGGTCTTTGTGGGTTTCCCTTGCCAGACAAGCCCGAAACCGGACTCCCATTTGTTTTCCTGGATATTCAGGGCGCGAACCTTCACGCGAAGGCCTCGGTCTATGGGTCTGAAATTGATATCGATACCTACATAAAATGCCAATTTCCGGAAATCCCTGCATTGAGTCTTTTTGAGGCTTGTGTGATGCCGCCATGGTTCAAGGGAAGGACGCCACATGAGATTGATCCCGGGTTCTGCCATCAGGGCATCAAAGGCTTCTTCCCTGATCGCCTTTGTGAGATAATCGATTTCCGTCTGCACATTGTCACCCCGCATGCTGACTACGATGAATGGTTGGCCTTTGAATTTAGGGTGTTTTCCCAGTTGCTCGACCAGATAGGGCAAGAGATCCTTTTCAACCCAGGCCCTTAGCTTAACAGATGACTCAGGTGCCGGATCCATCTTGGTTTCCGGAAGTGTGGCCGCACATCCTATGGACAGGAACATTAACAGGCCTAATATAAGACCTTTGCTTCGGCTTCTGTTTCTACATTGCACCCCGAAATTCACTCTTGGCCTTCTCATGACTTTCATGTTCTTGATCCTTCTCCTTGGTTTTCGTTTTGTTTCCCTATTTTTTATTAGACGGACAGGCGGGGAATATGTGCAGGTGATTTTCTTCTTTCCCAGGAGCCAGCAATCTCTTTGCCGGATCTCTGGGCTCAGCTTTCGGGGTTCAGGGTTCAGCGCCGCCTCTGGCCGCCTAAGCGGCCAGTTTGATCAAAAAACTGACTCCAGCGTTGCTTAGTCAGATACGAGGGTTTAAGGTTTCTGATAGGTCAGGATATTCGATAGTGCTTAGGCTAATGCTTTTTTCCTTGAACCCTGCGCCTTGAACCTCGGGCCTATTTGTAAGGAACAGGCCATAGATTTCATCACGAAAGAAAGGACGCAGAAAGGGGTGGGGGAGCGTTTCCGCTCCCCTCTGGAGGACCCAAGGGCTTATGGGTCTGGGTAGGCTTTTTTGGAATTTTCTTAAGGACGGATTTGTGCCGTGCGAGTCCGACTCAATAGGAGTCATCTTTGAATCAATTGCTCATTGACGGAGGTAGGGCTCTAGTTCTTTGCCGCCAGCGGACTTACGATTCTCATATAGCCGGTGTGCCCATCCATGAGATCCACTTTGCTCCAACTGTTCACCTTGTCCAAGACCGCAACATTTTCTCCGGGTCTTATATACCCGATAACCGGTGAATGATTTTCAGGGGACATGTGAATGGCTGCCATACCTTTCACAAGATCCTCCCACCTCATGGATCGGTTCTTTTCCAAAATTTCGCGGGAATGTTTGAACAAAGCCCTTTCCGTCGCAAATTCCCTTGTAGCATCCCCTCGCTTGAGCTTACTGGTCATCTTTGTCAACGATGGTGTGATGGCTTCAAAGGATAACGCCACGGCCGTTTTCTGCCATTCAGACTGTAGCAGGGCCTTTTGATTGAAATATTCAACCCTATTCAGAGTGAAATTGGTTTCCGAGAGGCTTTGCGCAGCTGCCCACAAAACGCGATTCAGGGGATAAGGAAAACTCTCCTGTTGTCCGACCACATAATCTTTCACCTCTTTCAAGGTCACGGGAATGGCTGACATGGTGGTGCATCCCCACATCATCATTAGAGATAGGCACAAAACGCTAAGTATCGAATTTCTAAATGTCTTCAACTTTGATGTCGTCCCGTTCATTTCTCAGTACCTCCGTTTCCCAAAATCGACAGAATTGGGAACCTTCATAATTCTTTCCAATTAGCCTTTACAAACTCTATGGGGATCAGCAATCTCTTTGTCGGGTAGCTGCGACTCAGATTGCAGGGTTCAGCGTTCAGGGTTCAGCGCCGCCTCTGGCCGCCTAAGCGGCCAGTTTGATCAAAAAACTGACTCCAGCGTTGCTTAGTCAGATACGAGGGTTCTCTGATATGTCCTGATCTTCTATAAGGCTCAATGTGTAAGGTGAAGTATCTCTTCCTTGTGCCCTGCGCCTTACGCCTTATGCCTTTTTGCTTATCCTCGAATCCCCCTCCATGTATCCTTTTCGAGGCGCTAAATTATAAAAGTTATTTAAGAGCCACAGAGCCCTTTTGATTAATAATCAACTCCCCTCCCCGATGGTTCTTCATTTGTTTGCTGAGTGACAGGCTGATTTCCGTCGGCAACGTCACGCCCCATGTCACACTCTCACGGCCAAAGGCCACAACCGCCCGACTTAATACCTTTCCGTAATCCGGAGGCACGGTTCGGGATTCCATCACATGGAATCGCGTTGGTCTTTCTGATGTAATAAATAGCGATCTCCCCTTCGTGGCTTTAAAGGCCCAGGTTTTCTTTCCAACCATGGCAAAAAGCCGAACCCTTTCACTTTTCAAAAGGGTTTCCAAGGCCCTGTCTGATTCAAAACGGAGTGTATATCCTACGTCCTTTTTTTCACGTGGGGGTGATGGGGTTGGGGGAACCGGCTTCTGATCCTTTTCTTTGGGACTGCGCTTTAATTCTGAGAACCGCTTGCTGGCACGATCCAGTTCGGCCTCTAAGATACCCAATTGCTTCTCTTCTCTCTTCAAATCTCCGCGAACCTTCGAAAGGTCCTTGGTGCCTTTCGCGATATCAACCTTAATGGATAAAAGTTTCTCTTCCCGCCTATCCATTTCCTCCTTCGCAGCGGCAAGTGATTGAGATAGTCGTGCAAATTCCTGATTTGCCTTTTCAGCACGGTCAAGGGCTTCCTGTTCATTTCTATGGGCAATCTTTGTGGACAGTGATGATCTTTCGCTCTGTTCCTTTGCACTCTTAACTTCCTGCTCCAGATCCACAAGTTCCCTCCGCAGGTGTGATAAATGGACCTCCATTTCTTCGATCTCCCGGTCCTGTATTTCTCTATTAATCAAAGTGGGTTGTAGATCTTGAGGGACTGCGGGCAGACTCTGAACCAGGGCGAATATGATCATGAGACAGAATCCCAATATGGCCATAAAACGCATCACATCGGTCTGGAGCACTTCCACCTCTTCCGTCCCGCTCGAATTGACGCCTCGCGCGATTTGGTATTGAATAGGATTCATTGTTCATCTCTCCCAACTACTCAGGTTCACCGTTCAGGGTTCAAGGTTTGCTTCGACTACCCATCCAGTTGGCTCTTACTACAATTCAATAGGACAAGCTTTCCGCTCAGCATTAATAACCAAAAACGAGGAACCAGAAACATGCAACGAGCAACTATCATTTTCATTTTGTCCCCATCCCTTCAGGCAGAACCTGGATATCTACCGGATGTGGATTCCTCATACGCTGTTCCATAAAATCCAGGTGTTTCTCTATCTTTGTTAGATTGATATTCAGTTCATCGTTCCCCTCACGAAACATGCGATTATAATAGGCCTGGAGCTGCGATCCCACAGAAAGGGACTTAATCACTCGCATGATATATCCTCCGATTCCTCCAAAGATGGTCGTTGAAAGGGCAAGGAGAATACCGCCGTCAACCAATCGTTGAAGTATGCTGAAAGCGCCTTCCTGTGCCGCTGTCGCCGAGTCCAAGTCGCCCAGTCCTTCAAGAAGTGCACTCCTGAGACCAATGGCTGTCCAGATTACGCCGATGCCGAAAAACAAACTGATCCACACATTGACCAATTGTTCGGCATGGGCAACCTTTTCAGGCGCCTCGTCCTCTTTCTTCAACAGGTCTTTGAGGCGGGAGAGAGCATAGAGATAGCACATCAGGGTTAATGAAAAGGGAATGACCGACAGCCTGAGGTTATCGTAGGACCAGGCGAGAAGCCGGTGAACGTTCGGATACCGCACAACGGATATGGCCACCACACTTGTCATGTTTAGTGTATAGGCCAGGATGAGACATGTGATCAGTGCACCGAGGGCGCCGACCATCAAACCGCCGAAAAAGTCTCGAAAACCATAAGACGTGCTCATCATCGCACTCATTGCTTCCCCTTTTCACAGGCCAACAGGGTGGCATCTAGGACCACCAGCAGGGTATTGTAATGTTGATAGGCCCTATAATAGATCTCATCATCAGCACAGGCCTTCAACAATCCCTTTTCCTTTTGTCGCAACTCCCTTTCCATGCCGCGGATCATTTCATCCTTTTTGGTCACGGATGAACACACATTGTATCGATCGGGCAAGGCCATGAAGGTGTCATTAAAATACCGGTTGTAGTATTCCTTTGACTGCACCATCGTAAGGATGCCGTTCCCATTGGCCCACACCAGGAAATCGCTGAACAATGCCTTGTTCTCAGGTTTGGGGTCGCCTGAGGCAATCTCCAGAAGGGCCTGGAAATAGCTATCAAAAAGCGTTTGACAGGGGCCGTTTATAAGGTCGCTTTTTGACTGAGCCATGGCTTCCTCTAAACCGATACCAGAAGGCGGTAAACAGGAGGGCGCCATCTGAACGGGTGTAATTTTCTTCTGTTGCGTCTGGCAGCCAAAGAAGATTTGGCTAAACAAAAGCAATCCCGAAACAAACAAAACCGTGAAATAGGGTTTGGCTCTATATGCTTTCATGTTTTGTACCTCCCTTGTATTAACTAGTTCAGGAATAAGGTTTCGCCTTTACCTTTGGTAAATTCGAGAACCAGGATTTGATTACATTTCAAGTGGGCTTCGATACTGTGCTTTAACCGCATCGTCGGGCGAACCCGGTATGCCCAATTCACTTTCGACTTCCCCAAAAATAACCCCCTTGACCCCTGACACCATCTTAAACATCTCGGGCGTGACGCTGCCGTATTCCTGGTTCAATTGGATCATCAATTTGGCTCGACCAATTTCATCCCGCGTTAGCGTAACAAGTTCCAACACCTCCTGGGTGTCCAGATAGATGTCGGAAGCCACTGCTGCAAGGGACCCGTTTCCACCGGATCGACTACCCAAAGCCACCAGCTTGTAATACTTTCTGAATTTCTCACTGAGCCTTCCCTGACGGTTGCCGGGGCGTTTCTCCGCGGCTTTCCTGTCGTTCCCGGCGATCATCCTCTGTAGTCCGCGTGGGGTCATTTTCTTTCCCAGTTCTTGTCTTAGGTGTCGTTCCAAACTCACGCCGGTTACTTTGAGGGACCTCTCCATTTCCGGGAGCTGATCTTCCATACGGTTTAACATCTCCAGATACTTGTCTCCCATTTGCCTCATAATATCGGCGCACCCTTCGTCCGCCTCAGCGCCTTCGCACTTGCTCTCTTTATAAAGAATCATTTGCTGTTCGAGCTCCTGCACAATACCCTGCAAGCCCTCTTCCATTGCCCTTGCGGTTTCACCCGTCTGTTTGACGTTTTCTACCACAGTGGTTGGAAATAGCCTTATTGTCGGTGCCGTTTGGGACGAGGCAAAGGCCCTTGGTACTTCGAAAACAAAAGTAAGGCTTAAAAACATGGTTAATACAGCCACCCCCTGCAAAGGGAACTTAGCCCTTCCTACACATAGGAGTCGATTTGTCTTCTTCATCATTGTCTGTTTCCTCCTTCCATCCTAGGACATGATTCGAAGGCATAATACGAAATGCCTTTAACCCTATTGGACGGACACATTCGGGGAAGGGAACAATTCAGTTTACAAAAAGGAGGAAAGAAAGTGCTGGGGTATGCAAGATGGAGAGGATTTTAAGGAAAAAAATGATTATTTGATTTGAATGTCGAATTTCGAACAAGGAATATCGAACTGCTGAAGTTTAGGAAAAAAACCAAAGTCTTTAATTTCGATATTCTGCGGTTC
>CAYWMP010000051.1:0-5164 GCA_964459445.1 uncultured Desulfobacteraceae bacterium | reverse complement strand
TTCTGCGGTTCTGCGGTTCAAAATGAAAAGCGTCCAGTCACTTTAGAAAACTAACTGTTCAAAGATGCTAGTGATTTATTCTCTGATGACTTCTATATGGGCCACGCCTTTTTCGATCTTTATTTTTAGGGTTTCCTTTGGCCCGAACAGACTCTTGGTCGTGAAGTAGGGTTGTGCCATGACCACGCCCTTGAGTTCATCGAATTTGACGCCTTTGGTTCGCAAAAGTGATGCAAAGCGCGCAACCCTGTCTTTTTTCTCCCAGCGGAGTGTATCGCCTTCCATGAGGACACGTCTAAGATCCGCGTCCAGGGTAAGAGAAGCGACGATCATTTCAGGAGGCGTTGAATGAAACTTGAAGAACAGCCCGCCGCCAATCATCACAACAAAGATGACGGACGCAGCAAGGGCGTAGAGGGGCTTCATATTCCATGATCCGGATTTCTGTTCTGCGGGCAGATCCTTGAGGGTCTCCTGGAAAATTTCGTAGCAAAGGGCGCAGCGGTTCAGGTGTTCTATGTGTCGCTCTCGATCTTCCTTCGAAAGACTGCCTTCTGCCAAGGTCGCCAGATCTTCCAAAGAAATGTGATCTTCAGGTTCTAATTGGGACGCCGGCCCCAAGATTTTTTTCATCCATTTGCCCATGAATCACCTCTAAAAACATTAGACGGACATGCCTGGATATTATTTTTCTTCTTCTGCATTTTTTTGTTGACTTGTGCCCCGTGTCCGAAGGATTATGCCCTCCTCATATCTCTCTTATGCCCTGTTTCAAAAGCTGTTCCCGGAATTTGGTCAAGAGTCCTTTTAGTCTTCGACCTGCCACACTTTTGGAAATCCCTATAACCCTTGAAGCCGCTGCAACGGAATGATCCGATGCATAAACCAGTCTCACCAGGAATTGATCCTCTTCAGAGAGCTGCCCCATCAACGATTGAATGGCCGAAACAGCTTTTTCTTTTTGCTCATGATCCAGCTTATCGAGTAGGGCATCCAGGGGATTGGGATCAGGATTGGCGAAGCCGGCCATGGGCTCCTTTTCATCGGCATCAGCGGATACAAAACGGGGATTCTCTCGGCAAGGGGCGTGCCTGATAGGATCGGTGTTTTCCATAAATTCCTGCAACGATCCCTTAAAAACGCCTTCAATAATACTGATGTCATAGGCCTCACGGAATGTATACTTTTCCCAGCAAACAAGCCGATACACGGTTTCCGCCCATTCGCCAAGCCTCGAGACCACCTTAGGAATTCGCTTTCGGCCGTACTTCTTTCGCCTGAAATCAGAGACCAGTGAATTGATCACCGTATAGACATAGGTCTTTATGTTGCTCTTCCCTTTGAAGCCGCGAAGACGCTTGTAGTCTGAAGCCCTCATACTATCGAGCACAAAAAGATAGCACTCTTCGGCGTCTTGCTCATCATAGAGACGACGTCGGCAAATGGATTCGATTCTATCGAGGACTTCCTTTGAAGTGAGTAATGTCTTCGGGTCCATCATCAACTTTCAGGGTTGGGCATGAGTGGCAATTACCAAAAAGGTATTATTCGCACAATTTGAGTCAAAGTCAACCGGTGGGGATTGATGCGGTATTCAGACGTCAAATCCTTTTCACCGCCGAGACGCTGAGTACGCAGAGAGAAGTCTTTTTTCACTTGCCGTTGAGAGGACGGCAAGTGAAAAGAACCTCAGCCCTTCGGGTAACACAAAAATGAAACATTAACCTACGGACAATTCGTATCAAATGCTTGTATAAAGACGTGATTTCTTTTTGCGTTCTTTGCGACTTTGCGGTGAATAGTTTTATTGCTCCTGAGCTAGGCTGCCAGTTCTTCCAGTTGCTCCACAAAGGCCTCAATATTGGTTTTGGTTTGCTCCTCGCTGAAACAACGCAGGTCGTTGAGATCGCCGTCTATAACCAGAGCGGGAATGCCCAGTTTTTTCTGCATGCGTTGGGGCATGCCGAAGCGGCTGTTGGTGTTATAGGGACAAGTCTTGGCATCATGAAAGATGAGTCCCTGGACCTTGCATTGATCGACCCATTCCTTGACGTAGATTTCCTTGAAATCCTCATCTCGAACGTTGAAGCATTCCAAAGAAGCCCGGGCCATGGATTCGAAGGGCTCTTCCGGGTCAAGGGAATCGAAGATCCATGAATTGCAATAGGTCGAAGCCACGGTTGCCGTCTGCAGGTCGATCATCAAATCGCTGAGCATCCTAAGCCTTCCCCAGATCGGCATCCCGTCCCAGTAGATTCTGTAGCGCTCTTCCGGCACCGCCGCTGTACCTTCCCCAACCCACTTTGCAAGCTCATCCAATAGCACGTCATAGTAATTCAATGCCTCTTGTGTGCCCCGAAGAATAACGGCAGGCGCCATATGGATGCAATGGTCGAAGAAGGTCATGGGAGTCGGAATGTGGGCCGCGTATTCCAATACCCTTCGCCATCGAATGGTGCATGCCTTGGAAAGCCCAACGGTTTCTTTGAGCTTGTCTATATCAAATTTATTTCCGCTTACCTCTTCAAGTGTGGGAATAATGTCCTTCATCTGATTCACCACGTCCTGAATATGGGATTCCTTGACTTCACTAATGACTCGGGGGCTGTTCACGCCGACAAGGGGCACTTTCCATTCCCGGGCATAGAACATGAACCAATCCTGAACCTCTCGACACTGATTGTTGTTAAAGAGCAGGACGTCCGCCTTGGGAATCGCTTCCAGGCCCTGGGCTTTGGTCAGAGGTGTAGCCCCCTTTAGGTAGGCGCCAATATCGCTCGTCAAATAGGAACAGATTTCCGGTGAATATCCGGCAGCCACGGCAAAGGGAATCACATCCGTTGAGGTACGGGTAGCACCCAGAAGTGCCCCGTGGTTTTCCGGATAATAGACGTCAAATCCCATGGCAAGCAAAAGCTCGCATGGGCCAATGCTGGTGCACCAAGCCACCTTTCGGTTATTGTCTTTGGTGGCCTCATCAAGTCCGGTGTAATAGGACTTTAAGAGCGACCTGAGCTGTTGGGTACTTGCCAGACTTGGTAATTGCTTCTCAGGTATTGCCATATTCTCTCCCTTGAAATGAGTCTCAATACTTAAACGCCCCGATTTGTATCCATAAGGGCTTGCGCCGTTCTCAAATATCCACGAAATAACAAAACCCGCGTCTTTTTTGAAACGCGGGTTTTGAAAGTACAGAGAACCATTTCAACATTTTGTCGCAGCGCCTTTCTAAAAGTCATTAAAAAGGTTTGTTCCAGAAATTAATGGATCAGGAAATTCTTGGTAATTCTCATTTTTGCCAAATAACCCTAAAGGGTATCAACGCTGATACAACCCGATCAGTTCCGCTTTGGCGAGGACATGCCCTTCCATCGCCTGTTCAAGTTTTGCCTTGGTCGGTTCCCCTAAGTCGGGGAGAACCATATCCAGGGCATAGAGTTTATGGAAATAGCGGTGTTTACCTATTGGCGGGCATGGTCCTCCGTATCCTGTCTTCTTCCAGTCATTAAGCCCCTCCAAGGTGCCTTCAGGAAGACCGGCACTATTGACCGCTTCCGCCAAGGAATCGGCTGTTTCGGGGATATTGTATAAAACCCAATGAACCCACGTCATTCTTGGATTGGCAGGATTCGGTGCATCTGGATCATCAACGATCAACACAAAACTTTTGGTTCCCGGCGGCGTACCGGACCAGGTCAACTCGGGTGAAATATCCTCCCCATCACAGGTGAATTTTTTTGGAATGTCTTCTTGGTGTCCAAAGATCGGCGATGTTAGTTCCATGATTTTTTCACCTCCATTTCCTATGTCATTCCCCCCTGAGCAGAGAATAGACTTTCACCGGGTCGTCTATGCCTTTCAGTTGGGCAACCCCCCGGTCGTATAAGCGCCACAGACCTTCAATCAATCTCTTTGTTTCTTCTCCGATAATGATGTCGCCCCGCTCCGCATGCCCGGCCAAGCGAGCAGCCAGATTCGTCACCGGGCCACTGGCTGTATAGGTCATGCGTGTTCCTGCCTTGCCTTCAAACCGAGTCATCCCCACCAGGGCTGATCCTGAATTAATCCCCATGTTGACGTGAATGGGTTCGATTTTGCCTGCCAGGCCCCTATTGTAGTCTTGGCTCCTCTCGTGGATCTCGAATGCGGCCTTGATCGAGTTCGTGGCGTTGGTTTTCATATCGTCCTGTCCAAATATGATCATCAAGCCGTCTCCAGCCGTTTCGTTGATGTCGCCCTTTGATCGGTGGATGGGATCGACAAATCGAGAGAATAGGTTTTCAACGATCTCGTTCACTTCAACATCCGAAAGCGTAGTGCTCAAATGGGTGTACCCCTCCAAATCCAGAAACAGGACGCTGACATCCTTTTCCTCTTTCTCCTGAGTCAACAGTTCCGGATTTTTTTCGAGCAAATCCAATACCGAATGGGGCACAAAAGGAGAGAGATTCGTCAACATTTTGCTGATTTTAAGTTTTTCCTCTGTCATCTCCCAATGTCTTTTGGCCCTCAGGATAACGCTGCGGGCGGTCCGGGCAAAATCCTCCAGCAAGAGAAAGTCCTTTTCGCCAAATTCTGTCCCGGGTTTCCCTACAACGCTTAGTACCGCCAGAATCTTGCCGTCTACAAATGCCGGGACTGCCGCTTCTGGCCCGACATCGATTAATGTGCCATCCTTTCGTTCGATGGGGTCGCTATGGGGAACAACCACAGGCTTTCCCTCTTTGAGGGCCTTTTGAATGACGGACCGGCTTTGCTTGCAGGACAGACAATTGACCGGCTTGTCATAGAGGACGCATTGCAAAGGGCGGGTGTATATCTTGGCATCAGGATCGAGCAGAAGGATTCGAGCTTCCATGGCAGAGGAGATCGTCTCTCGAAGCTCATCCCTCATCTTTTCAAGAACATCGTTGATTTCCATGAGAGGCGCGATCTTCTCATCCAATCGGAGCAAGGCCTTGAATCTTTCCTCGTAGTATCTCTTCATTTCCCTTTCCTCTACCTATCTGCAATCCATATCCGCTTCTCTTGTTATGCCCGGCAATACCCTAAAGGAGATTCGCTTGGCGGCCATTATTCACCTGTCGAGGGGTGTCTTAATGGAAAATTCTTAAGGATTATAGCATTCTTATTACAATAACTCCATGGGGCCCTCTGGAGCCCT
>CAYWMP010000050.1:0-32605 GCA_964459445.1 uncultured Desulfobacteraceae bacterium | reverse complement strand
GAGGAAGCTGCTGAGAGGGGAACCATCATCCAATTCCTGGTCTCCGATGCCGGGCAGGTAGCGACTTGGCCGAAAATCAAAGCCTGCCTGAAAGAAGGGGATGCCCTCTATTTTTCCCATGGCTTTGCCATCACCTACCAGGACCAAACCGGTGTCGTCCCCCCGGATTATGTTGATGTGATTCTTGTTGCCCCCAAGGGATCGGGCAGGACCGTCCGCAGGAATTTTCTGAACGGAAGCGGTATCAACTCCAGCTACGCCGTCCACCAGGACTTTACAGGCAGGGCGGAAGAGCGGACCCTTGCCACCGGGATCGCCATTGGTTCAGGTTATCTTTTTCCGACAACCTTTGAAAAGGAAGTGCACAGTGATCTTGTGGGGGAGCGGGGCGTCCTCATGGGGTGTCTTGCAGGCGTCATGGAGGCACAGTACAACATTTTAAGGAAACACGGACATACGCCAAGCGAGGCATTCAATGAGACGGTGGAAGAACTTACCCAGAGCCTCATTCGACTTGTGGCGGAAAACGGCATGGATTGGATGTATGCCAATTGCAGCACCACAGCTCAAAGGGGTGCTTTAGACTGGCGACATCGTTTCAGAGATGCCGTGGTTCCGGTCTTTGATGATCTCTATGAAAGCGTTGTTTCCGGTAAAGAAACCAAAATCGTCCTCGATACAAATAGCCGGCCTAATTATCGAGAGCAACTCGATGAAGAGTTGAACGAGATCCGAAACTCGGAAATGTGGCGAGCGGGAACAACGGTGAGGGCGTTGAGACCGGAAAACCGAAAAAAATAGTAAATGGAGGCGGGCTAATTTGCCCGCCATTTCATTCTTCCTACACTGTCCAGGCCGACTCAAGATAAGCGCCGGTCATACCTACCAAGAAATTGGCATGGTGCTTGCGGGAGCCTCGAACTTCCGGTCATTCTTGATAAAGTCGATCATATCCCCATCAAAATCAATAGGGACCAGCCCACGACCCTCAACCATACCTAATCGAATATTTTGTCCGCAGTAGAATTGTGCGATTTTCATAGTGCCATTCTTTACCCATCAGGATTAGGCAGTTATTGCCTGCCGTTGTGCGGGGACTTTGTTGAGAATGATTTCTTTAAGGTTGATTTTGTGACTTGCATTATCAATATCAATGCCGGTTATATGACCATCTTCATCATAGTCTATAACGATGCCTTCAGAGATCTCTACACTTTCCTTGCTTGTCTTGGAAGACAAATCAATATAGAGTGAATCTGTTTCAGGATAATAATTCAGTTTCATGGGCTGAACCTCCTATCAGGGAAAGCATTATGGATAGTCTTTTTATCATTGAGTGTCACCACTCTTAAAAAACGACCATCGAGTTCCTTGACCTCTCCCCAAAAGCGAAAACGGTTGTTTTCTTGCCGCTCAACTTTTGTGGGATTTTCTATGACATGAATACACCATTCTCTTTTTATATAGGGCCGTTTCCGTAATACTTCATTTTCAAAATATTCCGTGTAGTTATATCCTGGCATGGAAAGATATTAGCTCAATTGGCCGAATGTGTAAATACTGAGTTGTTTCCGGTAAGGAAACCAAGATCGTCCTTGAGACAAATAGCCGGCCTAATTATCGAGAGCAACTCGATGAAGAGTTGGGCGAGATCCGAAACTCGGAAATGTGGCGAGCGGGAACAACTGTGAGGGATTTAAGACCGGAAAATCGAAAAAAGACCTAACTCACTTATTTGTGGAGGCTCACATCGGTTTCTCAAAACCCGGGTAGTTTCCTGACCGCGCATCAGGGTATTGCAGGCCTACCCTTCTCATTCCAGCCCCGGGCTTTGTAATAATCCCTAAGATGCTGCCCCATCTGATCCTCCGTGATCACCTTCCCGGTCTCCGGCAGCACCTCACTGTGAAATCGCTTTGGCAGGCAATCATCTTGAGGGGTAAGCCCCTCTCTGAGATTGAACCTCCTCGTATTGTTCGTGATGCCTGCTGCGATAGCCTTCATTTCGTGCCTGTCCAGTGCCATGCCCGTGGTTGCCTTGATGATCGTAGCAAGTTGCTCCTGTTGGTATCCTCACGTCGAAGCCGCAGCCCCTTTGCTACTTCGGTGATACCGCCGGAGTATTCTGGTCTTTTGAGTCCGTCAATGATGGTCCGTTCCAAATCGCTTACGCAGACCTTCTCCTGCTTTGTCGCCCAATGGTCGGCCAGACCGAAAAAAAGACGCTGCAGACAATTGACAAAACGGAACTCCACTCCGAGCACGTTCAGCGAGCGCCGGACCTTCGGAGTGCTTACAGTGACCATCAACTGAGGTTGCGTGAGCATGCCGTGGACCTCCATCGCTGTGGCGTGTGAAAGGTCAAAATTGCTGGAAAAGGGGGTGGGCACTTCAAAAAAGTGGTTTGACAGATTGAGCATCCTAGAGTATGTTTTCAGAAAATCGGCAATATCAGATCTTCGGAAGGAGTTTCACGATGGATGCAACCATACAGGTGCGAAAGCGTGGCACGCTCACTCTGCCTGCTGAATTGCGAGAGCGATACAAGATCAAGTCAGGGGATACTTTTAGGTTGGTAGATCTGGACGGAATCTTTGTATTGACGCCGATGGTTCCGATGGTTCCCGAACTTGCACGAGAAATCGAGCGCGCTCGCCTGGAGGCAGGGCTAAGCATCGAAGAGATGCTTAAGGCCTTACGTGATCAGCGTGAACACTATGTGGCAAAGAAATATGGCCGATCCGAGGGATAAACCTAAGGTCTTCGTGGATGCTGATGTGATCTTTGCAGGTGCTGCGGCACCAACTGAGCATGGGGCCAGCCATGTGGTGTTGAGGATGGGAGAAATCACACTCATAGAGTGCGTCAGTTCAGAGCAGGCTGTGAAAGAAGTTGAGCGAAATCTTGCCGAAAAGATCCCTGAAAAGCTACCCGAATTCCGCCTTCTGGTAGGTCGTTCGCTGCGTATTGTTGATGATCCGCAACCAGATGATCTCACTACCTATGAGGGACAGGCGGATCCCAAAGACCTGCCGATTCTTGTTGCCGCCTTAAAGGAGGGTTGTTCCTACCTGCTGACCTTTAATGTGCGACATTTCACTCCAGCCTCCCACAAAATCGCCGTGCAACGGCCGAGTGGTTTTCTGTCGACTGTCCGCAGCCTGCTGGGCATGTTGGATAATGGTGAGAATAAACATTAGGGTCACCCATTAAAGGGCAAAATCTGCCTTTGACTCTTGCCTATTTTTTACAAGAGTCAACGGCAGACCCCTTTTTTAATTCTTCCCACGGCCAAGCCGATGGATTTTGGAAATAATTAAGCCACGTGGTGCTGGAAGCAAAATCGCCTACACCATTTTCTTGTATTCTATAAGTTCTATAGTCACTCCTTCAGGATCTTTCATATAGGTGGCCCAAACACCAGATCGGAGGTTCTGAGGCGGGGCATTGAATTTAACCCCCGCACCCAAGAGATGCTCATAGATCTGGTGAATCCCCCTGACCGAGAAGGCAAAATGGGTCAGGCCGAAATCGCACTGTCGCTTAGGGCCACATGCCTCACCGGCGGGTGTATTGTATTTGAATAGTTCAATCCGTGTGCCGTAACCTGTCAGCATAACCACGCGGGCTTCGGGTTCGGGCAGTCCTACCACCATGGACATGGCCTTACCGCTGTAGCGTGGCCTCTCCCAGTCTACTTCAAAACCAAGAAGGTCTCGATAAAACCAGAGAGCTTTCTGCATGTCCTTGACAGAAATGGCCACGTGATGCCAAGCCAACTCCATCATAGCATCGTCTCCTGCTCGTTCGCGGAACGATCCCGCTTGATCCCCAAAATGAGTTTGCTCACTCAAAAAAGCCGTTTTGTTTTTTCAGCTCTTATTCCGGTGGATCAAACTGAACCAACTCTAATGTAATGCCATCGGGATCCTTGAAATAGATCCATTTCCAGCCCTCTAGAGGTCCCTCATCTACGACATTCAGTGGTGAAAGGAATTTGACCCCGCGCTCTTCAAATTCCTTCATCTTTGCCTGAACATCTTCGACCCGAAAGGCAACATGCATGGCACCGATGGTATTCGGCGGCATGGGTTTGTCGACAGAGGATTTGGGGTTCTGGTACTCAAGGAGTTCGAGGGATCCCTCTCCTACCTTGAATATGGCCAGTCTCAATTTTGCCTCCTCCACACCGACGCCCTTGGAAAGCTCATCCCCTTCGAAGACATCGGTTGGCCCGGTTATTAACTCCAGACCGAGCATATCCCTATAGAATGGGAGTGAGCGATCCAAGTCAGATACTGTTATGCCTGTGTGAAAAATTCCTTCCATAGGACACCTCCTGCTCTGCATAGAATTCTTTTAACATTGAACGATTTACTGTTTGGCACTCCTATCCTTGAGTTTCCTATCTACGACACAATAGAAGCCATCTCCATTCATTATAGGACCAAAACACTGATTGTCTGAAACACAGGCGGCTTTTTCCCTATCACCATCTTTCCACCGATTAACCAGACCAGGCTCCCTGATGAATGGTCGGCTCATTGAGATATAATCTGCTACGCCATCTTCTACAAGTTTCTCGGCCACCGGAAAAGATCTGATCCCTCCGACAAGAATCAGGGGAACGCCAATCCTGTCTTTAAACGTTTTGGCCGTATCCCGATAGTAGCCTTCTTTTTCCTCGGGCAACTTGCCTGGTCTGACAGGCATCAGGTCGCCCGAGTCGCCTGTTCCACCACTCAATTCAATAGCATCAATGCCTTTTTCGTCCAGCATCATTGCTATTTGGAGGGAATCTTTCAGGTCCAGGCCGTTTTCCAGGTAATCCTGAGAATTCAACTTGACAAGAACCGGGTATTCGATGCCAACACCTTCCCTCACCCTCTTGAGAACCTCAAGCACAATCCGGGCCCTATTATCGAGGCTACCTCCATATTCGTCATCGCGTAAGTTATAAGCTGGTGAGAGAAACTCATTGAGCATATAGCCGTGGCCGGCATGGATCTGCACACCGTCAAAACCGGCTGATTTGGCTCTTTCCGCGGCAAGGCCGAATGCCTCCACAACGGCTTCAATGTCGGTCCCAGTCATCTCTTTTGCGATATTCTCGGAATGGGACGGGCTCGCAGAAGGCGCCAACGCGGGCTGCTCGCTCAAGTCAGTCGCAGCATAAAAGCCGGCATGAGCCATTTGAAGAACTATTCTGCCGCCCGACTCGTGGATATCTTTTGTCATCTCAGTAAGCCCTGGAACCATTTCATCATTGTGGATACCAAGTTGCCTGGGTCCAGCTTGGCCTTCCGGCCGCACGTATGTGTGCCCGGTTACAATAAGGCCTACGCCGCCTCGGACTAGCGACACCATGACATCAGTCAACTGAGATGTACATGTTCCGTCCTCCGCTGCCAAACCCTCCCAAGTGGCTGATCGAACGAAACGATTCGCGATTTCCATACCATTTATTTTTGTTGTTTCGAACACTATTGACATATCTATACCTCCTCAATTCTCGTTAAATGTTCCTGGACAAATAAAAGGCCGAAGCCAAGATAATGACCAATCCTTTAACAATCATCTGGGCTTGAACCGGGAGTCCGATCAGGAGGACCATATTGAAGATGACAATAAGGACAATCACGCCTGCGAGCGAACCAAAGATTCCACCTTGCCCTCCTTTAAAGGACGCGCCTCCCATCATAACGGCGGCAATTGAATCCAGTTCGTACCCCCTCCCCACCCAATTGTCGATGCTCCCTGTGTAGCCGACGAGAAACAGCCCAGCCAGAGAGGCAAAGACAGAACAGATGATATAAGCTACGATGATCACTCCATCACTGTTAATACCGCTCAGAAAAGCCGCTCTCGGATTCCCGCCAACCAAATAGAGCTTTCTGCCATACGATGTCCGGTAAAGAATGGTCCAGAGTATCACTGCCAAGATGGCCAATGCTATGAGATTGATCGGGATGCCGTACCATGAACCGGTTCCGAAGGTTCGGAACATAGGCGGCAATATTCCGGAAGGGGCACCTTTGGTATAGGCGAAACGGATTCCTTGAAGCATAATCATAGTTGCCAGAGTGGCCAAGAAGGGCGAGACCTTTCGTTTGGTAACGAGCCATCCGTTGGCGACCCCCAGAATCGCCCCCAATGCCATGGACAAAAGGAAAATGGGGATTACCATGACATCGCCTTTAGCGCCCACGGCAGTTGCAAGCACCGCAACCGTGGCCATTAATGAAGCAACAGAAAGATCGAGCCCTCCGGTGAGAATAACAAAGGTTTGGCCTATAGCCACGATGCCGAGGGGTGCCGCTTGGTTCAAAATGTCTTCAATGTTCTTTGAGGTTAAGAAATGCGGAGATAGGATTGATGATGTAACGATCAATATTAGTAAAAAGATAAATAGCCCATACCTCTGGAACAGGGGAATCATGAAACTGAGCTGATTGCTATGGATTTTGATGCCATTCGCCATAATGGTCTCTTCTATCGTGCCTTCTCAATATAGAACGAAACAGCAATGATAATGATGAGGCCCTGGACAATCCATTGATAGAAGGCTGAGATGTCCAGGAAGTTAAGTAAATTGTTGAGGAATGAGATAAGGAAAACCCCAAGCAGCGTTCCCAGGACACCTCCTTTCCCGCCCGCGAGTATGGTTCCACCCACGACCACAGGCGTAATGGAAGCCAATTCATATCCCTGTCCTATCCAGGGATCACCAAGACCCATACGGCTAACCAGGTAAACCCCGGTCAGGGAGGCGAAAAACCCGCATGAAGCATAAACAAACACTAAAACCCTGTTGACCGATATGCCAGAAAGATTTGCAGCCTCAGGGTTCCCCCCCACGGCATAAATGTATCGGCCAAGGCGAATTCTTCGTAGAAACAGTCCGACAAAGATGAAAAGGAGCAGCATAATCAATGTGCCGAAGGGAAACCCGAGTACGCGTCCATATGCAAAGAATTCAAAGGAAATGGGCACCGAGCCCGGCGGCATGAGCGTGTAGATGAGGGTAACACCTTGAAGCAGAGACATCATCCCCAACGTTACGATCAGGGGATGTACCCCCAGTCCGATAATAAGTAAACCGTTTATGGTTCCGATCGCCACCCCCAGGAACAGAACGCCTGCTACCACGGGAACCACCATTTCGGGGTTTCCTTTCACGATACCTGATGTCAGGCATGAGGTGAGATTGATCAAGGAACCAATGGAAAGATCAATGCCCCCTGTCAGAATGACCAGGGTTTGGCCTATGCTGACAAGGCCCAACGAAACGGACTGTTCCAGGATGTTGGCAAAATTGCTGAGCGTGCCGAAGCGGTCACTTAACACCGATCCCGTGATGATGAGAGTCAAAAGAAGACCCAATACGAACAGAATCGATGGATCGAATTGGGTCATTATTCTCTTTAGTGGGTCCTTCATTTTAGACACTTTGAATGGAATTGGACATTGAGGCCTGTTGATGCTTTCCCGTCCCTGATTCTTCCTGACCTTCGACGCCTTAGGCCGAAGAGTCTTTTCAAGCTCCCCTCTGAAACCTTCGACACCTTTGCTACGCCGCGTCGGCTTCCCTTTGATCAAGGGTAATGGTGGCCAGATGCATGATATTCTCTTCTGTGATCTTATCTCCAATGAGCTCACCGGTGACTTGGCCTTCCTTCATGACCAGAACACGGTCACACATTCCTATGATTTCAGGCAATTCGCAACTTATCATCAGGATACCCACACCGCTATCGGCAAGGTCTCTTATAATGCGATAGATCTCCACCTTGGCCCCCACGTCGACCCCTCGCGTCGGTTCATCTAAAATCAGAGCATCGCCGCAAGCCCTTACCCACCGACTGAAAAGTACCTTTTGCTGATTGCCACCGGAAAGGTTGACCACTTTGACCTCTGGATGTCTCGCTGCGATGGCATACCTCTTCATTTCTTCCGTGCAAGTGCTTTTCTCTAACTTGAAATCGATGAAACCAGCCTTGGAGAATTCCTTCAAGGTGGGAGCGGTGATATTGGCCCGTATATTGGCCCCCAGGACAAGTCCTTCAAGTTTCCTGTCTTCTGTGAGGAACCCGATACCGGCGTGAATGGATCTCTTAGGGCTACCGGTGTGAGCGCTGTCTGAGCCCACGTAGATGTCGCCGTCATCCAAAGGCAGGCTACCAAAAATGGCATGGGCGAGATCGCTCCGCCCACTGCCCACCAATCCTGCCAAGCCCAGAATCTCTCCCTCATGAAGCTCGAAGCTAATGCCTTTAACTTTACCCGCCACACCGACGTTCTCGAGCCGCAACACGCTTTTGCCCTTTTGTTTTGCTTTTGCGGGATAGATGTCCTTAAGGTCCCTTCCGACCATCATGGATACCAGTTTGTGTCGTTCTAAACCTTCCACATCGAGTGTCCCGACCAACTCACCATCCTTGAGAACAGTCACCCTGTCCGCAATCTCGAAAATCTCCTCCAGCCGATGCGAGATGTAGATGATGGAAACCCCTTCCGACCGTAGCATGCGAAGCCTTTCGAAAAGTAGGTCCACCTCCCGGCCTGAGATCACGGCCGTGGGCTCGTCGAGAATGAGAAGCTTCGTCCTGGAAGCCAAGGCCTTGACAATTTCAACCATTTGCTGATCGGCAACAGAAAGCCATTTGATCTTCTGCTGCGGGTCGATCTGGACGCCCATCTTTTCGAGCAACCGAGAGGATCGGGATTCAATCAGCGATTGATTGATGAACCTCATCCGACTGAGAGGCTCCTGGGCCATGTATATGTTTTCCGCTACGGTAAGTTCGGGGAAAAGATTAAATTCCTGATAGATCACATTGATTCCTGCTACACGAGTCTGTTGGGGAGAATCCCAGGATACCTGATGACCTTCATAGACGATGGCACCGGTGTCGGGTTTATATACGCCTGCGATAATCTTGATAAGTGTTGACTTCCCCGCGCCGTTCTCACCCACGAGGGCATGAATCTGTCCGCTCATGGCCGAAAAGTCCACATTGTCCAGTGCCCTGACACCAGGGAAGAACTTGGATATGGATTTGAGCTCTATCATAGGTTTTCTTTAAAACCAGGGTGGTGTTATGGCCCACAAAACAGTGGCAGGCTCCTTGTACGGATTTTCCCACCTGTGACGGTGATGGGTCTTGAACCACAGACTATCCCCTTCTTCCAGGTCGTAGACGTCATCGCTGATGTATATCCGAAACCGTCCCTTGATTACCAGACAGCACTCTTCACCATCGTGGGAGAGCCAATCGCCGCCGCTGGCACCGGCCTCCACCTCGTGCCATAGTAGTTCCAGATTGCGTTCCATGCCCCGGGGAGTGAGGTTCTGGTAAAAGGCCTTAGAACCCTTTACCGGTAATCCCTGCCTCATTTCACGCTTGATTAGAACGACTTCCATTCCGGGCTGAAAATCTTTAATCCTCTCTTCTGATATGCCGACTTCCTCGAAGAGGTCCGCAAGATGGATTTCCAGTGCCTGCGCGATCTGCTTCAGGGCACCTGTTGAAGGTCGTACCCTGCCTTTTTCGATTTGCTCAACCAAATTGGCAGAGATGAGGCTTCTTTGTGCCATATCGGAATAGGACAATTTTTTATGTTTCCGGATTTCGGCAAGCCGTTGCAGCAGTTCTTTCTTTTTATCCTTTACTTCCATCTCCAACTCCTCAAGAACCGGAGACGAGATCAGGCTTCGAAGACCTGATTAATAACGTCTTCCATAATGGGATCGGGTTCAATGGTCTCGATGGTCGGTATGCCATCCTGCCAACCCGTCTGCTGATCGTAACGTCCCAAACGATTGGCTGCGGCCACAATCCACTCCTGGGCCAATTCAAACCCGATTCTATGTGTATTTATGACAAGGCTAAAGGGCTGGAGTGAGTCCCAGTGCCCCTTGGTGAAAGCTTCAATAAAATTGACTCTGATCTCCTCGCTCTTCCTGACCAACTCCACCGCATCTCGCTGGAATATACTTCTCCATGCCATGACGTTCTGGACCCTTGCGGCTTCCGGTGCCTTAAGGCAAACGTTAAGGACGTTGACAAAGGGGTCCAGAACCAAATAGGCCCTTCGACTGATGAAAATGATGTTGTTCTTTTTTGCAAACCCCAGATAGACCTTGTTTAATACATCGACCATATCCTGCCGTCGCCGATCGAATCGGGTCCAAAATCCGGGGGCCGAATCCAGGAGCTCTTCGAATTCGACGATACCGTACTTTTTAAGGACTTCTTCAAAAATATTCCGATCTACGATCCGGGAGCCCAGAGCCTCGGCGACCCGCCGTCCCAAATAGTGAGATCCTGAACCAAATTGTCCGGTAATGGTAACGACCGACATAATCGTTCATGAAATGGGGCGATCGGCCGATTCGATAATCAGCCGATCGCCGTTTTATGAATAAGGTTTTTGAATCGTAGCTTTTGGAGGTGCGCCCCTAGAGCTACTTTGGATAGTCGATTTTGAAGTTATGGGGATCATAGTTCGGGAAGGCCTCAAAAATATCCAGAGACAGGATCAAGTCGCCCGTACGATCCATTTTCACATAATCCTCCGCATAGATATTGGGGTGGACAGACGGTGTTTCGTCTCCCTTTGAAACGATGAGTTGATTTGGGATTTCGTAAATAAAGGGAACGGACGCACCCTCGAGGACCTTCATGGCCACATCCACCGCGATCCCACCCATCAACGGTGGATAGTTGATCCACATGACAGGGACCTTATGCTTGACGGCTAATTTTAGTTGTTGGTTCAGGTCCGCACCGGTATGGGGGGGTATTTCCCCGGCCTTGTAACCGGCCTCCACGAAGGCTTCAATAGAACCGGAGCCCTGTAATCCATGGTCGGACCAGACGGCATCGATCTTTTTGCCGTACTTTTGTATAAGGGCGGACATGACCTTTTTGCCTTTTGCAGGAGACCAATCGGTGTACTGCATATCCAGGACATTGATGCCCGGGTATTGTGCCCAGATTTCTCTGGCGGCCTTGATGCGCAATTCAGCAGGGGACGCGCCTGCGAGTCCCGGCAACATGATCACATTGCCCTTCCCTCCCAATTTTTCAACAATCCATTGGGCCTGGAACCTGCCCAGAGAAAGGTCTGAGGCTGTCACGAAGCTTATAAAATTGTCCGAATCCACACGACGGTCGACCATAACCACCGGGATTCCCTTCCTCATGGCCCGTGTGACGATGGGATCCAGAGCAGCGGATTGGGCTGCGCTTACGATCAGGAGATCCACACCCCGCTGTATAAGGTCCTGGGTATCGGAAATCTGTTTGCTCGGATTATCGTTGGCGTCCGTGATGAGCAATTTCTTGATTTTATCACGATGCAGATAGGCATGGTACTGGATCTCGTGTAGCATGGAGACGCGCCATATATTCGAGATGGAGGCATTACTGAAACCAATGACATAAGGAGGTTTCTTCTTATACTTGGAACAATCGGTCATCTTGTGGAACTGCGGTGACCAGAGAAAGGTTCGCGGTAGGCCTTGGTAACCCTGTTTAGACGCTGCTTGAGCGCTCGACAGGCCAAGGACGCTCAACAAAAACATGCTTACTACGACGGTACAAACTATTCTTTTCATAGTTCCCCTCCTTTTTAAATGTTGTTGACCTTGCTTGACACACTTCCTCTAATAAACCTCACATCCCGGTAGACCGCAGGATATGAGGTGATTGCTTGGGTAGTTGGTGATGATCTCACAATTGTCCTCGGTCACCACAACCTCTTCCTCGATCCGGGCGGCGCCGGATCCGTCCGCTGCTCCGCACCAGCACTCTACCGCGAAGGTCATTCCCACCTTGAATTCCGTGGGGTGATCGAAGGAGAAGCGTCTGGAGAGAATCGGCCGTTCCCAGAGGCTTAGGCCTATACCGTGCCCGTACTGGAGCAGGAAGGCCTCATCCTCATTCCTATATCCGAATTGCTCTGCCTCGGGCCATACGCCGGTTACATCGGCGGTTGTCTTTCCGGGCTCGATGACGTCGATGGCATCCGAAAGCCACTTGGAGCAGGTCTCATAGGCCTCAATCTGGTATTTATTGGGTTTGCCGCAGATGAAAGTGCGGTAATAGCAGGTCCTGTACCCGTTGAAGGCATGCATCAGGTCCAGGAAGACCATGTCCTTGGGCTGGATGATTCGATCCCCAAAAGTATGACAGTGCGGTTTGCCCCTTGGTCCTGAGACAGAATTGACGCATTCCACCCTCTCCGCACCCAGGAGAAAGAGCTTGTGGTTGGCCAGGGCCACGAGTTCGTGTTCTCGCGTTCCCGGACGGATGGCCCGGGCAATATCCTCATACACGGCATCAACCATGGCAGCGGCCTGCTTCAGGAGTTCGATTTCGTCGGGCGTTTTGACTTCTCGAGCGTCCAGCATGGCCTGTTGTCCGTCCATCACCTGAATCCCTTCTTTCTCCAGCGCCCTGAGCATAGGCAGTTCCATCATGTCTACACCCAGGGGTTCCTTCTCGATGCCGTATTCGGTCAGGACCCGCATGACCTGTTTGGCAAAATCTTCCTCCACCTTCATGGCGGGCGGGAGAGCGCCGAGCATTGTGCTGATCGGAATCTCCATGCGTTCTTCCATCCACGGTGAGCTGATTCGCTTGGCTGGGACAGCAGGATCAAAGAGATAGGCGCCGCCTTCTTTCGGACAAATGGCATAACGATTCATCTTGTCCCGGCACCACTCTCCGATGTGGGTTCCCGTGATGTAGCGGATGTTGTCGAAGTTGAATGCCAGTACGGCTCCAAGGCCGCTCGCTTTAACAGAAACCTGGGCCTTTTCAAACCGTTCCCTGATGAGGCGATCAAAATTAACACCGGCTTCCCAATCCGTTGCCATGAGCCCCCATTTTGCCGTTGCATGCGGTCTGTTATACTCCATATTTAACCTCCATTGACTATTTTGATCGGCAGTTACAACCCGTTCGACCTTGGCCCCTTTCAGGTCGGTCCTACTGTTTTTTCAAGGAATGTATGGCCAACCCGATCCAATCCACGGCCGCCTCCATAACGGTCTCGCTGAACGTGGGATGGGGTTTGATCGCTTCGGCCAGATCCTCCACCGCCGACTCCTTGGTCATGGCCATGACCGGCTCCCCAATAAGATCCGTGGCATGGGAGCCGAGTATATGGACCCCCAGAATTTCACCGGTCTCTTCATCCCCCACGATCTTGACAAATCCATCTGTGTCCCCCATGGCCTGGGCTGCCCCGCTGTTCATGTACATAAACTTACCTATCTTGATAGGATATCCCTTGGCCCTGGCCTCTTGTTCGGTGAGGCCCACAGATCCGATCTCCGTGAATCCCCAGATGCAACGGGGAATATAGGACGGATTAATGACCCTTCTTTCGCCGAGGATATTGTGCACGGCCGCCTCGGCCTCTGCAGATGCCTTATGGGCCAGCATCATCCCGCCGATCATATCGCCGATCGCATACACGCCCGGCAAACTGGTCTCCAGGTATTCATTCACCTTGAGAAAGGGTTCCTCTTTCCTGAGGTCCAATTTTTCCGTATCAATGCCGTCAAGGACCGGAGCCCGGCCTGTGGCCACCAGAACTCGATCCGCCGTCAACGTCTTACTGCTTCCGGACGCGTCGTCGTATCTCACGTCTACCTTTTTCTTTTTGGGCATCACTTCGTTAACGGCGGTTTTGAGGTTGACTTTGATGCCTCTCTGCTCCAATAGCATTCGCATGGTCTTCCTGATGTCCACATCCTCGGTCATGATGATGTCCGGGAGCATCTCTAGAATAGTCACCTCACTGCCGAGCGTCCGATAGATGGTGGCCATTTCAAGACCGATCACCCCACCTCCAATGATGATGAGGTGTCCCGGGATGCTATCCGGGTCCAGGGCCTCATCAGTGGTCTGAACCAGCCGGCCATCCACCTCGACAAAGGGCGGTACGGATGGCCTGGATCCCGTTGCCAAAATGATATGCCTTGCCTGCTCTTCCATGACCATACCTTTGTTCGGGTGGATTTGCACCCGTCCCGGAGCGAGGATCACCCCTCTACCCTGAATTGTATTGATGCCGTGGCTCTTGAAAATGGCTCCGAGACCATTGACCATAGTCGTGACCACGTTCCGCTTTCGCTCCACCATTCTGTCCAGTTCCAGGCCGACGGAGTGGGTGCCTGTGAGAATCCGGCTTTCTTTCGCCGCATCCAGTAGCTTCGTGTCATTGAAAAAACACTTGGTGGGAACACACCCCCGATTCAAACAGGTGCCGCCCAGAGAATCTTTTTCCACCAAAAGGACCTTTAATCCCTTCTGGGCCCCTCGTATGGCCGCCACGTATCCCCCAGGTCCTCCTCCAATCACGGCCAAATCGTACATGGGTCCCCCTAACATATGGGCTCCGCCCCATGGTGTGTTGGAGTACTTGAGTATTGGAGTGATGGGAAGAATGGAACAGAAGCCTGCATCATGATTTACTACTCCGCGTTACAAGGTTATAAAGGTGAAAGCCGGTCGTTCCAACTTCCATTTCAGGTTTTGCAAGAAGTCGGCAGCAACCGCCCCATCTATGATTCTGTGATCTACCGAAAGCCCCAACCGGGCCACTCGCCTGACCTCTACCTGACCGTCCACCATGACTAGCTTATCGTCAGTTTTGCCCACGGATAGAATGCCGCTTTGGGGCGGATTGAGGATTGCCGTGAAATGGGTTATGTCATACTGGGCCAAACTGGATATGGTAAAGGTTCCTCTTTCCATTTCAGCCAATGTCAGCTTACCCTGTCTGGCCCGCTCAACAAGGTCCATTCGTTGCCTTGTGATGTTCACAAGCCCTGAGCGATCGGCATGGGCGATGGCGGGAACGATGAGACCCTCAGGCACGGCCACGGCCAACCCCATGTTGACTTCCGGCATGATGTGGATCTCCTCCCCCTTGATCCGGGCATTGAGCATGGGGAAGTCCAGGATATTCAGGGCCACGGCCTTGATGAGGAAATCGTTGATGGATGGCCTCAAATCATAATGCCTCTCGAAGTCGGGCAGGACCTGTCTCCTGAATTCCAGCAAGGGATCGAGACACATATCGGTGAAAAAATAGATGTGAGGTGCCGTAAAGGCGCTTTCTGACATCCGCCTGGCAATGACCTTCCTCACACTACTCATGGGTATGATTTCACCCAATCCGGGACCGGCCGCGCCCGCCATTTCGAGGAAAGCCTGGATATCTGCCCGCATGATACGGCCCCTGATGCCTTTGCCCTCTACCGCTTCCAGAGGCACGGCCTCCTTCTCGGCCAACTTCCTTGCCAGGGTAGATGCCTTGACCTCCCTCGCGTCGGGCATCACGGCCATGGCTGTTTCAACGTCTTTGGGAAGAATGACGCCTTCGGGGCCGGTCCCGGTGACGAGTTGCAAATCAACATCATGTGCCCTTGCCAACTGCCTGGCTGCCGGGACGGCCTTGACGATGCCTGAAAAGGCTTCAGGCGTCACGGGTATCTGCTCAGGGGTTACCATGGTAACGCCCTCCACGGCTGGCCCTGCCCCCTCCGCAACGGCTTCTTTCCCGGGTTGGACTGCCTCGTACCCTGCGGGAAGTTCTTCACCCTGCGCCGTGATGACTGCCACGACAGTCAGCACCGGCACTTCCAGGCCTTCCGGAACCAGGATCTTGGCCAGGATACCGGTTGCCGGGGACTCCACCTCTGTTGTTGCCTTTTCTACTTCCACCACAAAGATGATCTCACCCTTTTCGACGGGATACCCTTCCTTCTTTATCCACTCAACAATTTTCCCCCTCTCTACGGTGATGCCAAGCATGGGGAGGACAACGTCAGTCGCCACGGAAGTTCTCTCCTCTCTTTATCATGCTAATGGTTTTGTCAATCTTTGTTCGTTAGTCGCCCTGCGTGGGTCTTACGCGAATTCCATTAACCGCTCAATCGCAGGCATCAGATTTTTTTCATCGGGAATATAGGCTTGTTCCAACGGTGGTGAGAAGGGTACCGGTGTATCAGGAGAGCAAACTCGTAACACTGGGGCCTTCAGGTAGTAGACGCCTTCTTCGGCGACTATAGCCGATATTTCGGCGGTAACACCGCAGGTCTTATGGCCTTCGTCGGCTACCAGCAGTCTGCCTGTTTTCTTAACGGACTTCAGAATCGTTCCCTTGTCAAGGGGCGTCAGGGTCCTTGGATCGATGATTTCCACATCTATTCCCTTCTTTGCGGCATCTTCCGAAGCATTTAAGGAGCGCGAGACCATGGCATGGGTTGCCACTATGGTAATGTCTTTGCCTTCCCGCTTTACATCGGCCTGGCCGAAGGGAATACTATAACTCTCCTGCGGGACCGAGCCCTTTTCCGCGTAAAGCTTTTTGTGCTCAACAAATACGACAGGATTATCGTTTTTAATGGCCTCGATCATCAGGCCCTTCGCATCATAGGGTGTCGAAGGGGCAGCCACCCATAGTCCGGGGATGTGCATAAAGAGGGCATGGAAACTCTGGGAGTGCTGGGCTGCCGCACCGCGACCGGCGCCGATATTGGTCCTCAGGACCATTGGAACACGGCCTCGCCCTCCGAACATGTAGTGCATTTTGGCCATTTGATTGATAATCATATCCATGCAGACTGTGGTGAAATCGATAAACATGATCTCGACCACTGGGCGCATACCCGTCAAAGCTGCTCCCAGGCATCCTCCTACAAAACCCGCTTCAGATATAGGCGTGTCCATCACCCGTTCCGGTCCGAATTCATCGAGCAGACCTGCCGTCACCTGGAAGATCCCGCCATAGGGACCAATATCTTCTCCAAGCAGGACGACTCTGTCGTCTTCCTTCATACATTCCTTCAAGGCCTCATTAATGGCCTGTGCGTAAGTGATTTCTCTCATTTTGCATCACCTTCCTATTTTCTAGACATAGACATCTTCATAAAGCTCTTCGACAGTGGGAAAGGCACTCTCATCCGCATAGGCCACAGCCTGATCGATCTCTTCCAGGATCTCCTTTTCTAGGGCAGCCAACCGCTTTTTCGTGATCACCTTGTCCGTGACCATCTTTTTGGCCAGCCGGTCTATAGGATCCTTCTTTTTCCATTCTTCGATTTCTTCCTTGCTCCTGTATCTGGCCCCCTGATTGGGATCGCCTTCATGATGACCGCGCCACCGGTAGGTCTTGCACTCAATCAGGGTCGGGCCTTCGCAGGCGCGTCCCCTTCGGACGGCCTTTACAGCCGCCTCGTAGACCTCAACCACATCATTACCGTCAACCACCACACCCGGCATGTCATAGCTGGTTGCCCTGATGGCAATGTCGGTGATCGGCTGATGCTTGGCCTGGCCCACAGAGATTCCGTAGAGATTGTTTTCGCAGACAAAAATGACGGGAAGTTTGTGGAGGGAGGCCATGTTGAGGCTTTCATGAAATGTGCCGTTATTGGAGGCATCGTCACCGAAAAAACATGCTGTGACCTGATCCGTTTCCCGCCACTTGGCTGAAAGCCCGGCCCCTAGGGCAATAGGCAATCCTCCGCCTGCGATCCCATTTGCGCCAAGAATACCGATCTCCATATCGGCAATGTGCATTGAGCCCCCTTTGCCTTTACAATAGCCGGTTTTTTTGCCGAAAAGTTCGGCCATCATAGGGTTTAGCTTCGCCCCTTTGGCAATGACATGGCCGTGGCCCCGGTGGGTACTGGTGATATAATCGTCTTCACGCAGTGCAGCGCAGACGCCGGCGGCTACCGCCTCCTCCCCGATATAAAGATGCGCCAGCCCCGGCACCAGACCCCTGGCGTACAGGTCCACGATACGTTCCTCAAACAGCCTTATGTTTTTCATCGTGATGTACATCTCTAGAAGTTTGTCTTTTTTCACATTCATACAAATCCTCCTGGTTCTCATCCAGAAAATGAAGGGAAATATTCCGTGCCCAAAGCAATGAATTTCCTCAAGCGATTTGATTTTGACTAGATGCTATCCCCTTTACGCAATCCATGTGCCACGAAAGCGAAACCCTGGACGATTGAGGTATGCTGCTGATTTGTTTGAGTTTAGTCGTGAACGGTGGAGCCGTTTTCCCATAATGGGACCTGTCATTGATTGTCTCATAATGAAACATTTGAATCATTTTGATACAGCCATAATGGGCTGGAATTACTCTTTGATGAGGATAGGGATTCTGTTGACTGAGCTACCGGCGCATCAGCAGGGCTTCTTGTTGAATTGAGGATTCAAGGCGCTTTTGGTACGTTATTTGAAGATTCATAAGAGTCTGGGCTTTTGAAAAGACCTGATCGCGTTCCAAAGCGCTAGACTGTTACGAAGATTGTATAGGACCTCGATTACTGTAATGATAAAATGAATTATGCATTTTCAAAACCCACCTGGTTGAGGCGCAGAGTCCCTGTTGCCGGGCTCAATGAGGCGGTAAAGACGGCGGTTTTGGGCCAAGGGCTGCGTACCGTGTGTGTGGAAGCGCGATGTCCCAATCAAATGCAGTGCTTCGGGCGCGGTACGGCAACTTTCCTGCTGTTGGGGCCGAGTTGCTCGCGGCGTTGTTCCTTTTGCGCTGTAGAGAAGTCCCGACTCTATCTGCCTGATCCTGATGAACCGAGTAGAATCGCCAGTGCAGTTGCGGAGATGTCCCTTGGTTTTTGCGTCATCACCATGGTCACACGGGACGATCTGCCGGACGGCGGCGCCTCCCACGTCGTCAAAACTATCCGGGCCATTCAAAAAGAGGCCGCAGGCGGGGGGATCGAGTTTCTCATTTCCGACCTGGGTGGCAATTGGAACGCCTTGGAGTCGGTTCTCGTTGAAGGGGCTGAGGTGCTAAATCACAATCTTGAAACAGTGCCCCGTCTATATGCCAGGGTGCGCCCTCAGGCGGAATATGGACGATCCCTGGAGCTTCTGGCCCGGGCCGCCCGTCACGAATCCGCGGTCGTGACGAAATCAGGCATCATGTTAGGCCTCGGCGAGACAAAAGAGGAAGTCCTGCGTGTGATGGATGATCTTCGGGGAGCAGGCTGTAATTTGATCACTCTAGGCCAGTACCTGGCGCCATCCGAGCGTCACCACCCGGTCCTTCGATACGTCCCCCCCGATGAATTCGGGGAATACGAGAAAGCGGCCCTTGATAGGGGTTTCCTTGCAGTTGCCAGCGCGCCCCTTGTCAGGAGTTCCTATCGCGCTGAAGAACTTTACAGAACAGCTTGTCGCCACCTTTCCCACCAATAGCCCCTTCCTCAACTGTCCCAAATTGAAACATTGCCCCTTGACCCTTCACCTAGTATATGCCAAGTTAATTGGGATAAATATTTAGCTCCTTACACCGCGATTCTTCGACTAATTGAGTCAAACAAATCTGACGAGCGTTGACAAACTAAGGTGTTCCGCGTGTTCAGTGTTCAGTGGTTCAGAGTTCAGGAAGGAGCAGAGGTAAGGAACCAATTTCTCTTTCCTGAACGCTGAACCCCTGAATACTTGCATTAGCTGAGGCTTCGAAACAATGATAAACGTTGATTCAAAGTTGAAGGAAATTTCAAATATATTTGGCTAGGCCTACCCCCATTCGTCCACCTATTCATAAGCTAGGGGAGACTTATGAAAGCAAAGAACGCCGCAATAAAGAATCCCTTATCGTCCGCTCCGCTTGAGGATGCCCTCAAAGGCGCTTGGGAGGATGTTGTTGTCAAGGGCGTGAACCCCAGGCGCCAGGTCAGGCCCGAAGTATTGAGGTCCTGGTTGAGATGCCGGGAGTTGGAGTTAGACCCCTTTACCAAAAGCCCGCCACCGGTCCTTTCAAAGAATGATCTCAACGGAATCCTCAAACGCAACAAGGAACTCATTGAGGTTTCCAAACCGGTCATGGATATGATGGAAATAACGGTCCGGGATACCGGCTTCATCGTGACTTTGACCGATGAAGACGGCTTTGTGCTTGTGGTGCGCGGAGACGACGATATCCTGGAGATGGCAAAAAAGAACTACTACCTACCCGGTTGCCAGCGAACCGTAGAATGTGCCGGAACCAATGCCATAGGCCTTTGTCTCATAGAAGGTAAGCCTATTCAGCTTACCGGTGCAGAGCATTACAAGACCCATCACCACCCATGGACCTGCTCTTCTGCGCCTATCCACAATAGTCAAGGCGATATCATCGGCGCCATAACCCTCTCCGGTATGTCCAGGGGCCGCCATAAACATACTTTGGCCCTGATCAGCTCGGCGGCCGATACCATTGAAAGCCAACTCAGGGAGAGGGACCTCATTGATGAAAAGCAGCGCTTAACCTCCATGCTTACCCTTATCTTTAACGCCATATCCGATGGTGTGATCGCTGTGGATAACAATCTGGATATTGTTCGAATCAATAAAACTGGAGCAGAGATGCTCGGGGTGGACGCCAAGAAGATCGTTGGCAGGCCACTGAATGACGTCGTCCAGCCCGAGGATTCCCTTGTGCGCGCCCTGCGAACCAAGAATTATTTCAGTGCCACGGAGACGACCTTTGCCTGCCCGGACGGACACAGAAGCTATATCTGTTCCGTTGATCCGGTGAAAAACACTTCAGGGCGCGTCCTAGGCGCGATCATCACCCTGGCCGAAAAGCGGCAAGTAATCAATATTGCCAAGAAAATTGGCGGGAATTACGCCAAATATGAGTTCAAGGATATAATCGGTAACAATCCTGCGTTCAAGAAACAGATTGAAATGGCCAAAATAGCTGCCAGGACAAACTCCAGGGTTCTAATCATTGGCGAAAGTGGTACAGGCAAGGAGCTGTTTGCTCAAGCGATCCACAGCCACAGCAACAGAGGGGATGAACCCTTTGTAGCCATTTCCTGCGCAGCCATACCCAGAGATCTCATAGAATCGGAACTCTTCGGGTACAGAGGCGGAGCCTTTACAGGAGCACGACGCGATGGACAGGTGGGGAAGTTTGAGTTGGCCAATAAAGGAACCCTCTTTTTGGATGAGGTAAATGGTCTGCCTCTGGATTTGCAGGCCAAACTCCTTCGTGTTCTCCAGCAGGGCGAGATCATGCGGTTAGGGGATACTCGCACTATTCCCGTTGATGTTCGCGTCGTTGCAGCCAGCAATGTGGATCTGATGACCGAAGCGGAGAACGCAAACTTTAGAGAAGATTTCTACTACCGATTGAATGTGGTAGAGGTGTTTATTCCTCCGCTGAGGGAGAGGATTGGGGATCTCGAATTCCTAATCGACCACATTCTCAGGCGACAATGTCAGGAGATGGACTTCACAAAACCCAAGATAGGTAACGACGCCCTTGAAATCCTCAAAACGTATCATTGGCCGGGCAATGTGCGGGAGCTTGAAAACAGCATCGAAAGGGCCCTGTTGCTCTCACAGGGACAAACCATTCAAAAACACCATCTGCCGGATCGAATCTCTGTCAGACCCAGCACTCCCGGGCATCACCCAGTTTCGCTGAAGCATGGATACCGAGAATTGATCGAAAAGGCCCTTGATCGCTCAGGTGGAAACATTTCCATGGCAGCCAGGGATCTTAAGATCGCCAGGAGCACACTTTATAGAAAAATGAGGGAATTTGGACTTTATTGACTGCATTCGCAATCGAGGAGGACTTGCATTGAAGGCGCCAACACGTATAGAATTCTCTTTCAGCTCACATCAATTCCACCATTAGAGGAGTGTTGATTCCATGGCTTCCGATTGCATGTTCTGTCAGATTATCCAGGGAGAAAAACCGGCCGACTTTGTCTTTCAGGATGAAACGATTGTCGCTTTCAATGACCTGCATCCCCAAGCACCGGTTCATGTTCTCCTCGTTCCGAAAAGGCATATCCGCAGTATCAATGACCTCGAAGAAGGGGACCGCCAAGTGGTTTCTGAGCTCATCTTTAAATCACAACATATTGCCGAGGATCTGGGAATTGCTCAATCGGGATATAGACTGGCCTTTAACGTGGAGCGGGGAGGTGGACAATACGTCTTCCATCTCCACCTCCATATGGTTGGCGGTTGGCGGAGATGAGCGTTGTTTTTGGTAATAATAAAATCACGCTTCGCTATTCGACACTTCTTGTTCGATCCCGTCTTTAGGCGGGACGGGTATTCGATATTCCTATGATGGTGGTTTTCCCCTTTCATCCCATCCCTGTACCCTGTAGTAATCCTTCAAAAGCTCTTCCATGAGTTCTTCCGTGATGACTTTTCCTGACTCCGGCAACGCTTCGGAGTGAAATCGTTTTGGGAGCCGGTCATCCTCGGGTTTAAGGCCTTCACGCAAATTGAAACGCCGGGTATTATCGGTTATGTCACTGGCCACCAATCTCATAGCCTCGATGTCAAGTTCTAATCCCGTTATGCCCTTGAAGATTTCGCTGAGTACCTCCCAGGGATAAAAATCCCTGTAAAAGCGACAAAGAATCATGGCATCGAAAATGGTTAATCGATCTTCCCACTCCACAAACATTTCTGCCTTTCCTTCAGTCGTCTCAGTATCGATCATGCCGGCAAGCTCTGGTTTGTAGAATGTCGCCCTCAGATGGCACGCTCCCCTGTCCGAAACACCGTAGCTCAAGCCCATGCCCTTGAGAACCCGGGGATCATAACCCGGCGGTTCCATGCCCTTGACGTGAATGGCCTGATCCGTCATATTCCAGGCCTCAGCCGCAGTCTTGATCCCGCGGGCCAAAAGATCCCCTGTGCCGCGCCTTGCGGCAATATCCTGCAGGAGGTTTGCAATCCCGTCCGCCTGGCCGTAATCAATATCGTAATCAACCTTCCCCTGGCGTGAAGCCTCGATCGTAAAGGCCACGAGGTTGCCTGCACTGATGGTGTCCAAACCAAGACGATCACAGATATCGTTAAAGTATGCGATTTCTTCAATGCTATCCACTTCACAAAGCCCACCAAAGGCGTAGATGGTCTCATACTCCGGACCCTCTATTTCAAGTCCTTTGTGTCGCCCTTCCTCAACCGTTGACATCCTGCCGCATGCAATAAAACATTTCAGACAGGCGTGTGGGATGACCGAGAGCAGATCATGGAGAGCCGGTCCATTAATCTTCTCGATATGATCGGCCTTTCCCTTCTGCCAGTAGCGTGTTGGGAAACAGCCTGCATTGTTTGTGATGTCGACCATAATCGGAGTACCCAACCCCCTGTATGCCTCTACACCAGCGCTGTTTTTCATTTCGCGAGCGAATTCCTTCACAAAGCCTGTCGCAAGATCAGGGTCCGCAATGTCCTTCTTTTTGCTGCCCCAAAAGGCAATGGCCTTAACATTTTTTGAGCCCATGACTGCGCCTACACCCGTGCGTCCCGCACTCCGCCAGTAATCGTTCTCAATAACCGAACAGGTCACCTGGTTTTCTCCGGCCGGTCCAATACAAACCACGCCGCACCTTTTGGATTGGGGTCTGTTCTCTTTGACCCAGGCCTTCACTTTGTCTTCGGTGGCGTAAGTATCCATGCCCCAGAGCTCTTGCGCTGAATGAAAATAGATCCCTTCATCTGATACTTCAATCCACAGGGGTTCATGCGCGGCGCTGTGAACCATAAAGGCATCGTACCCCGTTCGAACCATGTATTCCGCTACAGTCCCGCCGGCGTAGGACTCCGAATAAAGTCCGGTTTGGGGTGACTTGGTGAACACGCCATAGCGGCACGAACCCCAGATCTGGGTCCCTGCCACGGGTCCGGTGGCAAAGATTAGATAATTTTCCGGACTCAGGGGATCTACTTGTGGAGGATTTCGTTCAAGAAGAAGATGCGTGGCCAACCCTTTTCCACCCAGAGTTCGCCTCAATAGTTCATCGGAAATTGTTTCCTCCTCAAATGCCCGGTTGCCTGCATCAACAATGAGGAGCTTATTATAGAATCCAAACATTAGTGGCCTCCTATCGCCTTTGAGTAAAGCCTGTCATCCTGATCGAATCCAAATTCGTTCAGGTCTTACTTGTCCTTCATTTTTTACTTTTCTTTCCTATGACATAAAGCCAGATCTGAGACAATAGCATCCCTGCCAGCATCAGGGCGCAGCCCAGTATTCCTCTACCTGAGAGGGTTTCTCCTAAAATCAACCACCCTCCCACGGCGGCAAAAACCGCTTCGATGCTCAAAAGGATAGCCGCGTGGGCGGGATGCGCCTCTTTCTGCGCCACCACTTGAAGGGTATAAGCAATGCCGACGGAAAGAAAGCCCCCGTACAGGATAGGAATCGCCGCGCTGTATATCCCTGAAAGGGTATTATTCTCAATGAGAAATGCGGTAATAAGGCTTAGAATCGAGCACGCCGCAAACTGAAAAAAAGCCAATCTAACGGACTCGATCCTGGGTGAGAGCCACCCCAGGATCAAGACGTGGCCCGCCCAGAAGAAGGCGCCTATGAGCTCGAGCAAATCCCCAAAGGCAATGGTGAACTCCTCAGTAATGCTCAGAAAGTAGAGCCCGATTGCGGCGAGGATCGCCCCTATCCATGTACCTAATCCCGGATTCTGTTTCCAAAAAATCCCCAAAAGAGGAACGATGACTACATAGAGCCCTGTGATAAAACCGGCCTTCCCCGCGGTCGTATAGACAAGGCCGACCTGCTGCAGCGATGCCCCGATGAACAGAGCGCCCCCGGTCAAGCCGCCACCCAGCAAAATTTCCCTGGGGCTTATGGGAAAGGAACCGGTTTTGTAAGATGAACTTTCCTTCGCACTGATCAGAAATAGTGGAAGCAATACCAGGCTGCCCAGCGCAAATCGGATTCCGTTGAAATGAAAGGGCCCGACATATTCCATGCCCACCCTTTGGGCCACAAATGCCGACCCCCAGATCACAGCGGTGACCAGCAGAAGGGAATCCGATTTTAGGGTCTTCAAGTTCATTTTTTATCCATAACCTGTAATGCTGACGCGTCCATAGCTTTTAAAATATAACCTTGATGAACACAAGAGCCAATACCATCTTTCCTTTTAACATATGAGACCCGCCAATTGGTTAGGCTATGGGTAAATCGATTCCGGTCACCATAGCATTGAAGGGTTAACTGCAGCATATCGTTTTCAATTTCCCTGACCATCATTAAGGTATCATCTGTTGTGTTGCCTTCGGTCTCTCCTCCCTGCAGCGTATTGGGACATACGCTTCAGTCGTCGCCCCTTGGCGCCTAAAATCTGATACCTTACTGATAATCAGGGATGGTGCATAAACAACTGGTTGCATTATACTGAATTAGATCGCGGAATTAGGTATTCCTTAAAAGAATGATATGAGTGATCATATACCCACAGAAGCGTCCTACAATTGCCTAATTTCCTAAATCCTAAAGCACTCTTGACATCCTTTTAAGGCGGATTAATTTACTTACCAAATTCCCCTGGGGAAGGGAAAGGAGGTATGCATCATGATCGTGAGAAGGCTAGGCAGGTGGCCCGCATGGAGCCCAAGAAGTCCTTTTGAAGAACTCGAGCGGATGCGCAGAGAATTGGACAGGCTTTTTGAAGACACTACCAGAGGATTTCTCAGGGAACCAGCCGCGGGTGTTTTTCCAATGGTCAATGTGACAGAAGATAATGAAAACTATTATGTCCGGGCTGAGCTTCCAGGGATCAAACCGGATGAACTGGATATATCAGTTACCGGAAATTCAATCTCCATTTCCGGCATGCGAAAAATTTCAGCACAAACCGAGAATGTCAAGTATCACAGGAGAGAGAGAGAAGCAGGAGAATTCAGCCGCATCGTCAGCCTGCCCGGTCAGGTTGAACCAAACAAGGTGGTTGCGGAATGTAATTATGGCGTGCTTACGATGATATTGCCCAAACCTGAAGCAGCAAAGCCAAAACAGATTGAAGTGAAGGCTTCTTAGTTCTGCGGCCGATAATCAAAAGGAGGTATCGATCATGTCTGATTCCGAAACCAAAGCTCTTTTGACAAAAGGCAAAAGGGAAGCGGGTGCACCCGCAGAATATACCAGACCGGGGCCTACCTTTACCCCTTCAGTGGATATTTTCGAGACAGAAAGTGAGATTACCCTTATAGCGGACATGCCGGGCGTCAAGGCGGATGATCTGGATATCGATCTTACCGACAATGTCCTTACCCTTTCCGGCGAAGTGGAATCTCCCGAAGGGAACAATGAGGTGGATGTATTCCGGGAATACCAGATCGGGAAATACCATAGGCAGTTCACCCTGTCGGAAGTGATTAATCAATCTAAAATTGAAGCTGACCTGACGGATGGCGTGCTCAAATTAACGCTACCAAAGGTAGAAGCAGAAGCCCCAAGGAAGATCACAGTAAAGGCCGGATAGGCCATCTCTTTAGTAGAGATTAATGCAAAAAGGCGATATTAAATGCCTGGGGTTTTGAATTGAATCAAAGACTCCAGGCTTTTTTTTGTGCCTAATGATCAAAGGATAATTACGCGGCTTCATAGCAGAATTAGTAAAGGAAGGGACTATCCAATGGCGAAGAAACCAATTGACACCCAAAATACGCGAGAGGAATTAGAGCCCCTGTTCCACAAGTACGGGTACAAAGACTATAAGTGGATTGATCCAAAAAAAATCATTGTTTCGCAATGGGTTCGTATGAAATGTATGTATGGATGCGGGAATTACGGAGAAAATGCGTCCTGTCCCCCTAACGTGCCTTCCGTATCCGAGTGCGAAAGATTTTTTCGAGAATATAATGAAGCCATTGTCTTTCATTTTGTGAAAAAGGTGAAAAAACCCGAGGACCGTCATGCATGGTCCAAAATCAACGCGAAACTCGGCAAGTTAGAACGTGACCTTTTTCTATCCGGTTTCGAAAGGGCCTTCCTCCTTTTTATGGACAGCTGTTCCTTATGCGCCGAATGCGCCGGATCAAGGGACGAGTGCAAATTGCCGAGACAGTCCCGGCCATCCCCAGAATCAATGGCCGTGGACGTCTATTCGACAGTGCGGCAATTTGGCTTTCCGATCCAACCGCTATCGGACTATTCTCAGAAAATGAACCGATATGCCTTTTTGTTGATCAAATAGCCGAAATTGCAGTTTATTACCTGAATATTGCGTGGGGCACCGTAGCGAGGTGCGGAAATCATTAGGGAAACGCGATTTTGCAGCCATTTTGGACCGCAGGCATATTCACCAATATGGTGAGGACTAAAATGGCGAAATAAGCGTTGCAGCAAGGATTTCCGTGCCCCAGTAGGTAGCTCATGCAATATTCAGGTATAAATCCTTGGCTTTTTCTGATTAATCGATTATGATGCCGTCATTCAATTCAAGATTTCCTTCCTGGATTGGAGACCTGCCAACCGCCTGCCTTAAATCACGCTACTAGAATATCTGTTTAACGATTGTCATTTTATGGGAAGTTTTCTGCTGTTTTGGGCAACCTTGGTTTTTGGAATTTCATAGGTGCTAAGCGCGCTTATTCTGAATATCGAATGCTAAATGGGGCAACGTTTACCAAGTGGGATTAGGAGGTAGTGGAATCATGAAAACATTCATCGTGAGAGTGGCCTTGTTGTCATCCATCACCTGTCTCTTCATCGCCGGATGCAACTCTCATATCAGCCAAACCGTCGACAAAAAGGCACAGAAGTCAATATCCGCGCAAGATTGGTTCGAAATGGGCATCTCCTTGTCAGGTTCAGAGCGTTATGATGAAGCGATTTCGGCCTATAATGAAGCATTGAAAATGAATCCGTCTTTAGGGAATGTTTTCTACTACCGCGGGAATGCGTGGCAAAAGAGAGGAGAACTGGGTCGCGCCATTGAGGATTACACCCGATCTCTAAAGGAGTACCCCCATTCTCCCAATATCCTTGTAAGCCGCGGTTCCGCTTTACTTGATAGGGGCGAGACCGAAAAGGCCATATTTGATTTAACGGCAGCACTCAAAATGGATTCAAATGATCATGAGGCCTACTACTTAAGGGCAAGGGCTTTGATGGAAAAAGGCGATCCGGATTACGCCCTATCTGATTACAGCGAGGCCCTTAGGCTCCATCCCCGTTTCGCAGAAGCTTACTATGGCAGAGGATGCGCATGGTTTGAGAAAGGTATCTTTGATCGTGCTATCTCCGATCATACCCTGGCCCTGAAAATTAACCCCAAAAACGGCGAAGCCTATTACCACCGTGCACGGGCCTGGTATCACGTCCGTGGACTCGATGAAGCCATTGCCGATTTTGATAAGGCCCTTGAGATAAATCCCAATCTTGCATCCGCTTATGTCGGTAGAGGCAACGCCTGGATCATGAAGGGCAATTTCGACCTTTCAATCCAGAATTACGACAGAGCTATCCATCTGAACCCACAAATGGCTAAGGCCTACCTCAACCGTGCCAATGCCTGGTTCAGAAAAAGAGATTTTGACCGGGCGCTAGCGGATTACAACAAGGCGATTGAAGCAGACCCGGATCTCTATTTGGCCCACTTCAATCGCGGAAACCTTCGTTATTACCAGAACGAGTTCGACAAGGCTATTGTTGACTATGACAGGGCTATTGGGATAAACCCCGCTTTGAAGTTGGCCCACTACTATAGAGGAAATTCCTGGTTCAAAAAGGATAGTCTTGATCGAGCGATTCTGGACTATACAGAGGTTCTGATAGCACTCCCCAACCATATCAAAGCCTGTCTAAACCGAGGTCGGGCTTCCTACCTCAAAGGGAACATGAAACGCGCCATTTCCGATTTCACTCATGCCCTTGAAACAGACCCTTCAAGTGCCAAAGCTTACGCCTACCGTGGCCTTGCTCGAGCCGGAATGGGTGATTTTAAGATGGCGATTCATGATTACACTCGGGCTATCTCGATCAACCCAAAATTCGTTGACGCCTATGAAAACCGGGCAGCGGCCTACAAATCCACGGGTGACCCCCAGAGGGCAGAACAAGACCTGGAAAAGGCCAAGTTACTAAAAACCCAATAGAGAATACTTTCGAACCCTATTCTCTCGGCATTGACAACATGATACCTTATGCTTATAATTTCGATATTCTTCGAAATATGATAATAATGTTGCTTGCAGAATTTGGAGCAAAGGGAAAAAATCATGTCCAGTGAATATTCAATCCTCAACACAAGGGACCGGGAACGCCTGGCAGCGGCATTCAAGGCTCTGTCCAATGAAAACCGTATGGCTATTTTTGAACACATTCGACAGGGGCACGGCAGGGCTCAGTTGGACGGAGAAAATCGGTTAACCGTATGTGCCGTTGCTGAAAACTTCGAAATCTCCCTGTCCACCATTTCCCACCACATCAAGGAACTTAGAGCAGCCGGGCTCATACGTTGTGAGAGGCAAGGACAAACCATCCTCTGAAACGCCAGAGAAGAGACCATCAGGATGGTGGTGCAGTATCTCACCGGTGGTGAGGACAAGTGAAACTCCCCGCCCTTCCCCTGCAAAGCGGGATCTTCGACTGGGCAGGGGATCCTGACGAAAGAGAGGTAACTGTAACCTTTTGTTGGTCGTGCCCGTCCTATGAATAATTCTAAGAACAGGAGGGTTTGACTAATGGATGAAAGGACAAAGGTTCTCATTTCTTTGGGCGCTGCAACAGCAGCAAATTGTGTGCCTTGTTTCGAACACTACTTCGGCAAAGCAAACGAGGTGAACCTGGCTGCCGAAGAAATTCAGCAGGCAGTCGATTTAGCCAGCAAAGTTAAGCAGGGAGCCCATATCAGTTTGAAAAAATCCGTCTCTAGTCTCATGAATGGTCAGGGACAACCGAGCGACTCCTGCTGTGGCCCGTCACAGGCTTCCTGCTGTGGATGATGGGAGAGCAAACGACAAATGGATTTCTTTGAGATTTATGATCAATACTATGATCGGGTCAGGAAATTCATCCTGACGCTGGTCAGGGACGACTGGATGGCAGACGACCTGATACAGGATACCTTTACCCGGGTCCGTGAAAAGATTGATACCGTAAAAGACCCTGAAAAGCTGTCTGCCTGGATCCACCGCATCGCCTACAACCTATGCCAGGATCATTTTAGAAGAAGGAGTAGAGCCCACTCAAATGCTGACAAAATCCCTGAGTCGGTCGGAATACTTGATCACATCCCGGTTCAACAAGGCCTCGAACAAAATCAGATGGGAGAATGCGTTCAGAATCAAATGAGCCTTCTCCCCGAATCACTCAGAACGGTTCTGGTTCTCAATGATGTCTCTGAGTTCAGTCAAAAGGAGATTGCAGAAATCCTCGGCATTAGTGTTGAGAATGTAAAAGTGAGGCTTCATAGGGCTAGAAAAAGGTTTAGGGCCATCCTGGAAGATAAGTGTAACTTTGAGCGAGATGAAAGAAACGTATTGGTATGCGAACCGCGAGATTGAATGGATCAGGATCATTTGTGTTTTTTTGTGGAAATAATTCGATAATCATAAAAGTGTCTAAAAGTTAATGGCTACGATAACAAGTCTTCTCTTCTTCATGGCCGCTCAGATCCTAGCTACCTCACGATGTGTGTCAGAGTAGATTTTGGCAACTGCAATTTTATGTTCACAAATTAGAAAAAGGGGTGCCCGGAAATGGGCGGCCCCCTTTACCTTGTTGGCGATCATTATTCGTATTCAACTTCCTTATACACCCTTTTCTTGAATGGGCCGTCATCAGGGATTACGCCGGTGGCTTTGCCCATGGACTTGGCGAGTTCTCCTGCATCCCTGGCCGGATAATATCGGCCTTTGCCTGCCTTAGCAATTTCAGAAAGCTGCGCTTCCTCTTTAGAACCCTTTTGAATCCCGAAGCCGATGACATTGATGGAGATATTCGACGATCTTGCTTGCGCATAAGCAAGCGATGGTCCAAAGAGCCGGGCAAAAGATGAATCCCTTTCAAGCGAGGATAGCTTGGGACCCGTTACCTTCCTGGCCGCTGCGACCGGATCACCCTTGCAGGTCTCATGTCCATCGGTCAGCAGGACGAGTTGGGCTTTCTTACCTGCTGCGTGACTACCTATGTAACGTCCAGCATTCAGAATAGACAGGGCCAACGGCGTTTGCCCATGCGGTTTTAGGGAAGGCAATGGGCCGAGGATCTTTGCTTTGACTTTAGTAAAACCGCCGCCGGCAGGCGCGATAACCGGTGTCCTATTGCAACCGTCATAGACCATGATGGCCCACGCCATGCCTTGGGCCTTTGGCGCCTCTAAGACTTCCTTCAGGGCATCCTTGGCCACGTCGATCTTTCTTAGCCCCGTGCCCTTCGCCTTTTCAGACATACTTGCGGAGGTATCCAAAATGAGCAAAACAGCCTGCACGGGGGAAGGTTCTTGCGGTTTGATAGGACTCGTGATCCCCTGCCAGTAGGCGATGCGGCCATCGAGTTCTACTTTGATTTCTTTGAACACCCTGGCAGCTTCTTTGTATTCTTCCGACTTGAACACCAGCCATAGGAATGCCCTTTTTATGAATTGGTACCATTCGTCCGAACCGGTAACCTTTTCAAAATGCTCGACCGCATCCCTGTAGCTTTGAAGGGCGTAAACCAGGCTCTGGATGTCGGTTTCTTCAGGCTTCCTTATACTCCCTTGTCCATACACCTCCCATAGGATGGAAAGCGTACTGAACGCATCCTTCAAAAGCGGTTCGGTCTTGTGATAATGAACGGCGGTGGCGCCTGCCCCTGTGATGTCGGCCACAAACAGGATACCCCCAATGGCCGCAGACGCGGCTTTTCCCGCGGTCATGCCGGTGCGGCTTACGACCACCGGGCTCCAGCGTTTAAGCGCGACCCAGAAGCTGGAGTTGGTGCTGGCCATTTGACCGGCGATCCCCTTGGTGACCCAGCTTGCGAAGCGATACATATTATGCAGTTCCCGCGCGTCATTAAGCATTAATCCTGCCTTTGCAGTCGCGCCAAGACCGGTTTTGGCATGTACGTAAGCGGTCCTGTAGAATTCTTCCAAAGCTCCAACCAGGGCCTTTTGGTTTTGAGACACCTTTGAATCCGCCTCTGTAAAAGACTTGTAGAGATGAAGTGTGACATTATCCAATTTTTCGTAGATGATCGGGTCCTCAACAAACCCAGGCAACTGTCTTTGAACCTCCTCCAGAATCACCCTGGTAGCGCCTCTTCTAAAAGCCATTTGAAATTCAAGGATTTCCTCAACCGCCTCGATTTGAATCCGTGCCGATCTGAAAAGAGATTCGAGATAGATCTCCACGGCCTTTTCGACCATGGCGTTGATCAACTCATTTGTCGTGCCCAGGACGCCAAAGGTAGTCTGGAGGGCCTTAAATGCCATCCCTGCATTTTGCTCATTGACACCCTCGAGCATACTTCCTACCTCGAGAAGCCGGGTCCTAATCTCACTCCGAAATTCATCTTCAATGGATGCAGAGGAATATCTCGGGGTCAAGAAACACAGAGATATGCAAAGAAGGAGAAAAGGTGGAAAAACCTTATTGCTTTTTCGTAGGAAAGTTTTGTGCATGATTCTTCCCTTGATTAATATGGGCAATTTCGGTCGGAAACAAATCCCGGCTCTAAAACGAATCGTGGTAGTATGGTGGGGTGTAAAATCCCACCATACCGGATTTTGCCGCGAACAGGGGGCAAAGCCCCCTGTACCCCCACAAAAGTTTAAAAA